>JBOHGT010000495.1:0-13870 GCA_050700385.1 Pseudonocardiaceae bacterium
GGATAATCCTGGCCGCTGCCCGGCAGTGAACGTCAGCCGACCCTGACCGACACCAGATCGAGCTCGCCGAGCGGCGTGGCCGTCACATTCCGGAGCCGCTCCGACCAGCCTGACTGATCTTCGTAGAAGTAGACCGGGATGGCAGGCATATCCTGGATGACCATCCGCTCGGCCTCCTGGTACAGCTGGTTCGCCCGGTCCTCGGACGTGGCAGCGTCAGCTTCGGCGAGCTTGGCGTCCACCGACGGGCTGGAGTAGTCACCGTCGTTGGACGAGGCGCCGGTGCGGTAGAGCGGGTTGAGGAAGTTCTCGACCGACGGGTAGTCGGCCACCCATCCGGACCGGTAGATCGCCGACATCTGGCGCGCGTTGATCGCCTCGCGGAACTGGCCGAACGTCGTGACCGGGACGAACCGGCACTCGCGACCCAGAGCGTTGGCGATGCTGTTGCACGCCGCCGTCATCCACTCCTCGTTGCCCGCCGCGTCGACGTTGGACGTGAGCTCGATCGGCCCGGTGAAGCCGGTGGCATCGAACAGCCGCTTGGCCTCCTCGGGCCGGAACTCGCAGAGCTCGCCGCACTGGTCGGTCCCGCGCCCGGGGATGTTCGGCGCGACCAGGCCGTCCGCCGGTGGCCGGGTGCCGTTGAAGATCTGCTCGTTGAGCTGCTCACGGTCGATCGCCATCGAGAGGGCCCTGCGCAGGTCCGGGTTGGCATAGCGCGGGTCGTACAGCGGGAAGGTCATGGTCTGGATCTGCAGTATGGGACGGGAGACCGATCGGTTCTCGAGGTCGGTGCGGTAGAGGTTGTCGGTCACCGCGGAGGGCGGCAGGGTGTCGAGGAAGTCGAGGTTGTTCGCGACCACGTCGGCGTAGGCGGCCTCGTCCGACTCGTAGATCCGGAACTCCACGCCGGCGACGCTGGGCTTGCGCTCACCGGCGTAGTCCTCGTACCGGCTGAGCGTGATGTTGACACCCGGCTGGCGGGACTCGAAGCGGAACCCGCCGTTGCCGATCGGGTTGGCCTCGAAGGCCTCCTGGTCGGTGAAGAACGCGTCCGGCAGCGGCGAGAAGGCCGAGTACCCGAGCTGGGTGGGGAACACCGCGAACGGCTCGGCCAGCGTGACCTCGATGGTGTAGTC
Source organism: Pseudonocardiaceae bacterium (assembly GCA_050700385.1). Taxonomy (GTDB): domain Bacteria; phylum Actinomycetota; class Actinomycetes; order Mycobacteriales; family Pseudonocardiaceae; genus WHSY01. Next base: position 1,143 of record JBOHGT010000495.1, read on the forward strand.
GTCCACCACACGAAGCCCCGACATGGTCTTCGCGGCGGGCTGCGGGGCCTGCTGCGGCCCGTTCTCGCCGTCCGGGTCCTCGGTGTGGACGTCGGCGTAGCCCTGGATCTGGGCGAAGAAGCTGGCGCTCTGCTGCGCGTTGGGCGAGTAGGCGGTGTAGTTCCAGGCATCGACGAAATCGTCTGCCTGCACCGGGGTACCGTCGTGGAACGTCCAGCCCCGTTCGAGCTTGATCGTGTACACCTTCGAGTCGGTGGTCTCGATCGATTCGGCCACCTCGTTGTACGGCTCCGCGGTCTCCGGGTCGTACCCCACCAGCCCGGTGAACAGCGCGTCGACCACCTTGCCGCCACCGGTCTCCGTGGTGTTCCCCGGGACCAGCGGATTCTCCGGTTCTGTGGTGAAGACGCTGATGGTGGCGTCCTGCTGGGACTGACCGCCTTGTTGTGCCTGTCCACAGCCCGTCGCCAGCAGCGCCATCGACACCGGCACCGCAAGCCAGGCCGCAACTCGTCGTGTTCGCATGGGCAACCTCATCCCGTCTCCTGGCCGATGCTGCAGACCACGACAAACTACCCCAGTAGTGATCGCGTCAGACGACCTCGCGGACCTCGGCGAAGTGGCAGGCCGACAGCGTGTTGCTGCCGGCGCGGCGCACCAGCGGCGGCTCCTCGGTCGCACAGATCTCTTGCGCCTTCCAGCAGCGCGAGCGAAACCGGCACCCGCTCGGCGGGTTCACCGGGCTCGGCACGTCCCCGGTCAGCACGATCCGCCGGCGCTGCCGCTCGGCCTTCGGATCGGGCAGCGGCACCGCCGAGAGCAGCGCCTGGGTGTAGGGGTGGGTGGCACGGGAGTAGATCTCGTCCCGCTCCCCGATCTCCACGATCTTGCCCAGGTACATCACGGCGACCCGGTCGCAGATGTGCCGTACCACCGACAGGTCGTGCGCGACGAACAGGTAGGCGAGCCCGAGGCGCTCCTGCAGCTCCTCGAGCAGGTTCACCACCCCGGCCTGCACCGAGACGTCCAGCGCGGACACCGGCTCGTCGAGCACGACGAGCTTGGGCTCCAGGGCCAGCGCGCGGGCGATGCCGATCCGCTGCCGCTGCCCTCCGGAGAACTCGTGCGGGTAGCGGTTGCGGTGCTCGGGGTTGAGCCCGACCAGGTCGAGCAGGGTGTCCACCCGCTGCTGGACGTCGCGCCCGCCCGAACCGATCCGGTGGATGAGGTAGGGCTCGGAGACGATGTCGTTGACCGACCAGCGGGGGTTCAGCGACGCGTAGGGGTCCTGGAACACGATCTGCATGTCCCGGCGCACGCCCCGCAGCGCCTTGGTGCTCATCGTGGTGAGCTCCCGGCCCTCGAAGCGCACGGAACCGGAGGTGGGCCGGTGCAGCTGCAGGATCGCCCGGCCGGTGGTGGACTTGCCGCAGCCGGACTCGCCGACCAGTCCGAGGGTCTCCCCCGCGGCCAGGTCGAACGACAGTCCGGACACTGCCTGCACGTGCCCGGTGGTACGCGGGATGATCCCGCCACCGCGTAGCGGGAACGTCTTGACCAGGTCGGTGACCTGCAGCAGCGGGCCGGTCCGGATCCCGGAACCGGCGGGGGCTCGCTCGACGTGGGTGGTCATGCGCTCGGCGTCTCCTGTTCGGACAGCTCACGCGCGAACAGCCGCTGCGGGTCGCTCATGCCGACGAGTTCGGGCCACCGGACGCAGCGCGACAGGTGCGCGGACCCGGTGTCGACGAGCTCGGGCTCGGCGGTCACGCACTCCGGCGCCGCCATCGGGCAGCGCGGGGAGAACGTGCACCCCTGCGGCAGGTAGGTCAGCGAAGGGGGGGCGCCGGCGATCGGGGTCAGCCGCCGGCCGACCTGGCCGGCGTTGGGGATGGAGCCCATCAGACCCACCGTGTACGGCATCCGTGGCGCCTCGAAGACCTCCTCGACCCCGCCGGACTCCACGATCGTGCCGCCGTACATCACCTGGACCCGGTCGACCATACCGGCGACCACGCCGAGGTCGTGGGTGATCAGCATGATCGCCGCGCGGGTCTGCTCCCGGATCCGCAGCAGCGTCTCGAGGACCTGCGCCTGCACCGTGACGTCCAGCGCCGTCGTCGGTTCGTCGGCGATGATGAGGTCCGGGTCGTTGATGATCGACATCGCGATCACGGCGCGCTGCCGCATCCCGCCGGAGAACTCGTGCGGGTACTGGTTGGCCCGCTGGTCCGGCTGCGGGATACCGACCAGATCCAGCGCCTCGACCGCCTTCGACCAGGCCGGGCGCTTGGACACCTTGTGGTGCGTCCGGTAGGCCTCGGCAAGCTGCCAGCCCACGGTGTAGACCGGGTTCAGCGAGGTCATCGGGTCCTGGAAGATCATCGCGATGTCATTGCCGCGGATCCGCTGCAGCTGCCTGACCGGGATCCCGACCAGCTCGGTGCCGTCGTAGTCGATCGAGCCGGTGACCCTCGCGGTGGTCGGCAGCAGCCCCAGGATCGCCATCGAGGACACCGACTTGCCGGAGCCCGACTCCCCCACCACACCGAGCACCTCGCCACGACCCAGCGTGTAGGAGACATTGCGCACGGCGCGCACGACACCGTCCTCGGTCGGGAAGTCGACCGAGAGGTCTGTGACACGGAGCAGGGCCGCGCCCCTGCCCGAACCTGCCATCAGGCACGCACCCTCGTCTGCCGCGGGTCGAACGCGTCCCGCATGCCGTCGCCGATGAAGTTGATGCACAGCGAGATGGTCACGAGGACCAGGAAGGGTGCCCAGAACAACCACGGTCGCCCGGTGAACTGCTCGTAATTGTCATAGATCACCTGCCCGAGCGAGGTGTCCGGCGGGCGCACCCCGAGACCGATGAACGACAGCGCCGCCTCGGCGAGCACCGCGGTGGCGACGGCGAGCGTCGCGTTCACCGCGATGATGCCGGTCAGGTTGGGCAGGATGTGGCGGAACACGATCCGCGGGGTGCTCGCTCCGAGTGCCCGCGCCGCCTCGATGAACTCCCGCTCGGACAGCGACAGCGTCTCGCCGCGGTTGATGCGGGCTACCTGCATCCAGCTGAACAAGCCGAGAACGAGCGCCACCGTGTACCAGCTGCCGCCGACACCGCTCACGAGGACGCCGGCCACCGCGATGAGCGGGAAGATGAGGAACAGGTCGACCACGCGGTTGATGAGGGTGTCGACGGGCCCCTTGAGGTAGCCGCCCAGGGCACCCAGGGTCACCCCGATCATCGTCGCCATGGCCGCGACGACGATCGCGATGAGCAGCGAGTACTGGGTGCCGCGCAGTACCAGCGCGCCCATGTCCCGGCCTATCTGGTCGGTGCCCAGGATGTGCGCGCCGCTGGGATCTTCGAAGAAGCCGCCGCCGGTGTAGCGGTGGTCATACGGGTAGAGCAGCGGGGTGATCACCACTGCCAGCACCAGCAGCACGAACAGCACGACGCTGACCATCGCGGCGCGATGGCGCAGGAACCGGCGCAACACGGTCTGCCACTGCTTGCGGGCCCCGGTGCCGAACCCGGCGTGGTCCGGGCCCTGCTCCGCGGGGGTCGCGGAGGTCTGCAGGGTCGTCAGGTCAGCCAAGACGGATCCTCGGGTCCAGGAAGCCGTACAGGATGTCGGCGGCGAGGTTGAACAGCACCGTCACCACCGCGACGATCATCAACCAGCCCATCAGGGTGTTCGGGTCGTACTGCCGGACGGACTCCACCAGCAGGACCCCCATCCCGTTCCAACCGAACACGGTCTCGGTGATCACGGCGCCGGTCAGCACGGCGCCGAAGTTCAGCGAGAGCAGGGTGGCGACCGGGATCAGCGCGTTGCGGAAGGCGTGGCGGAAGATCACCCGGGACGGCGGGAGGCCCTTCGCCCGGGCCGTCCGCACGTAGTCGGTGTTCATGGTCTCGAGCATCGAGGAGCGCTGGAACCGGCTGTAGGCGGCGAAGCTGATCACCATCAGGCTCAGCGTGGGGAGCAGGAAGGTGCCGGTGTACTCGTAGAGCTGCTCGGAGAAACTGCCGGTGAAGCCGTCGTTGGGCGGACCCGCGGTGCGCAGCCACCGGTCGAAGCCCAGGTCGACCAGCACGTTGTTGAACTGGATGCCGTACGTCTTCAGCACGATCGCGACGCAGAACAGCGGCATCGAGAACATGACGAACGCGCCCGTGGTCGCCGAGTAGTCGAAGATCGAGTACTGCCGGACCGCGGCCAGCACGCCGACCGCGATGCCGAGCAGCAGGGCGAGGATCTCCGCCCCCAGCACCAGCCGGAAGGTCACCCAGAACGCCTGCGTGACGGTGTCGAACACATCGGCCCGGGCCTGGCCGGCGCCGAGCCGGACCCCCCATTCGCCCTGCAGGAAGTCGGTGAGCCAGGTCCAGTAGCGCTCGATCACCGGTTTGTCGAGGCCGAGCTCGCGCTCGGCGTTGGCGACCACCGCCGCGCTGACGCCGGGCTGGGCGCGCAGGTTCGACAGCGGGTCACCGGACAGCGCGACCATCAGGTAGGCCAGGAAGGACCCGATCCCGAGGACCGGGAGCGATATCAGCAGGCGCCGGATGACGTATCGGACCACGCGTGTGTCTCCTCACCGGGTCACCAGGGAGCCGGGTCGACCGGGCCGGTGCGTGGGACGACGGTACCTCCGGCGGGTTCAGTTGCTGACCGCCCACTCGTTGGCGTTCCAGGTGACGCCGTCCGAGCCCTGGTAGTAGACGCTGTCGATGGCATCGGTGTAGGCCCACATGTTGGGCACCTGGAACAGCGGCAGCGATGCGTAGTCCTCGGCGATGAGCTGATCCACCTTCTTCAGCGCCTCGTCCCGCGTGCCCTCGTCGAACTCGGTCTTCACCGTCGCCCATGCCTGGTCGACCTGCGGGTTGGAGTAGGCCTGCCAGTTCTGCCCACCACCGGTCTGGTAGATCGGTGCCGGTGAGGACTTCTGCGGCGTGCCGACCCAGGCGAACAGCGCCACGTCGTAGTCCCCCTCACTGACCCGCTCGTCCAGGAAGGTCGGGTCGATGTCGTCGCGGACCTCCATGCCGGCGGCGCGGCAATGCGACTGGATCAGCTGCACGGTCTGGATCCGGCGTGGCAGGTCGGTGTGGCTGATCCGGAAGCTCAGCCGCTGGCCGTTCCTGGCGTACACGCCGTCCTGCCCGAGCTGCCAGCCCGCCGCCTCGAGGGTCTGCTTGGCCTGGTTCGCATCGGCCGTCATCTTGTCGGAGTAGATGTCCTCGTAGGCCGACTCGCCGGGCAGGAAGGTCAGGCTACCCAGTGGCTTTGCCTCCGGGTCCACCCCGCGGACGAGCTTGTCCACCAGGTCGTTGCGGTCGATGCACTGCGCGAACGCCTGCCGCACGGCCTTGTCCTTGAAGATCGGGTTGTCGAAGTTCAGGTCGAGGTGCTCGAAGGTCAGCCCACCACCGGACTGGAACACGACGCCCTGCGCGGACAGGTTGCGCAGCCGCTCGGCGACCACCGGGTCGGCCTGTGGGGCGATCACGTCGAAGTCCCCGTTCTCCAGGCCCTGCGCCTGCGCGGTGCCGTCGGCGATGTTGCGCAGCGTGATCCGCTCCGGACCGCCCGGGTTGCCCGCCCACTGCGGGTTGCGGGCCAGCGTCACCGAGGAGTTCTGCTGCCAGCTGTCGATCACATACGGGCCCGAGCCCGGCATGATGTTCTTGGTGAACCCGTTCCACCCGGTATTCCAGAACTCGGCCGCCTTCTGTAGGTCCGCGGCCGGCGAGTCCGGAGTGAGCTGGGTGATGTCGGCGATGCCGGTCTCCCGCTCGAGGACGTGTGCCGGTAGCAGCGAGCGCTGGACGTAGTTGCCCTGCCAGTCGGAGAACGGCGTCTCGTAGGTCTCGACGAGGGTCAGGTCGTCCCGGCACTCCACGTTGACCTGCTCGAGCCCGGTGGTGCTGGCCGGGGTGAAGAAGGACTGGGGGTTGCCCTCCGGGTCCAGGATCGGCTGGCCAGCCGGGTCCTGCTGCACGGCCTTGCCGCTCATCGCCAGCCAGGCCAGGTAGAAGTCGTCGCAGTCCCAGGCCTCGCCGTCGGACCACTTGATGTTCGGCTTGATCTTGTACGTGACGACCTGCGGGTCCTCGGAGGTGAGCTCGGCGGACTCCATCACGTCGGTGTTGAGCAGGTACTCGAGGTTGCCGTCCAGCACGAACGGGTCAGTGAGCACCTGGTCCAGCACCAGGGTGTTGTTGAAGTTGTTGCCATCGGCAGTCTTGTTGTTGTACGCGGTGTAGGCGGCGTCGTGCGTGACCGTCACCGCAGGGCCGGATGCGACCTCGGGGGCGCGGTACGCGCTCTGGCCGATGGCACCCTTGGCGTCGGGGCTGGCCTCACCGCTGCCGCCACCACCACCGTCGCCACCACCACCACCACCGCAGGCCGACAGGACGAGGGCGACGCCGAGGATGGCGGCCAGTGCCGGCATTCCCCTCAACTGCTTCATGCACAGACCTCCTGCTTCGGAATACCGTGGCTTCGGGGGAACGTGGCTTTCGGGGGAACGTGGCTTCGGGAAACACTGTGGCTCCGGACCCTAGGTCGCCCGGATGCGCAACCGTCACCACTTGGGCAGGTATTGTGACCAAAGGGTGACACGGTGGTGGGTGCCTGCCGCCGCTCGGTCACCGTCTGCTCTTCCGCCAGCGGGCGGCGCCGTCCAGCGGTCCCTCCAGCAACGGCCCAGGCGAGACCCCGCTCAGCTCCGGGGTCGTGACCAGCAACGAGGCGTGCTGGTAGAGCGGGAGGGCCACCGCGCGCGCCCACAGCTGGGGCTCCACCGCGGCGAGCACGGCATCGACCGGTGCCTGGCCGGTGAGCGCTGAGCCGATCAGCGGCTGCAGCTCCGGGTCGCAGACGTCCGCCGTGTTGGGCTCGGCCATCGCCGCGTCCGCGGGGACCACCAGCGGGCAGCCGTGCGCGGACGCGAGCACGGTGGCCGGGTCGGCACCCGCGGGTTGCGGCACGACCGCGATGTCCACGCCGGCCGTCCCGGACTCCGTGCCACCCTCGCCGACCGGCCGCGGCATTGTCGTGCTCACCGCGTCCCCGACGGACAGTTCGCCACCAGTCATCGCGCCGAACAGCTCGTCGGCCGGGGGCGTGACCACCAGGGCACCGATCCCCGCCTGCTGGAGCTGCGCTGCCACCCGGATCGCCAGCACCGGGTAGGGGTCACGGTTGGCGGGAGCGGCGACCACCAGTTCCAGCGGGTCCCCGCCCCGCGTCCACACCCCGTCCTCGCGCAGGTAGCCCGCCTCGGTGAGCAGCCGCGCCACGGCCGCCGGGTCTGGCCGCACCGGCGGGCCGGTGTCCGGCGCGGTCGGGCGGTAACCGGGTTGGGAGGGGGCGAGGACCTGCGCGTTCGCCACCAGGCCCGCCGAGGGCCCGCTGGCCGCGCCGGTGGCGATCAGCGACGTCCGGTCCAGCGCGGCGGCCACCGCAGCGCGCACCGCCGGCTCGTCCAGCGGCGAGCCGGCCGGGCGCAACGCCACGTGCGCGACCACCGGTTGCGGCACCACGATGGGGGGCGTCGCACCGGTCCCGGTGAGCAGCGCGGTCGTGATCGCGTCCGGATGCCCGAACAGCGCGGCCTGCACCCCGCCGGTGCGCAGCGCGACAGCGAGCTCGTCGGCGGGCAGCTGGCGCAGCACGAGCCGGTCGGCGACGGCGGGGGTGTCCCAGTACCGGTCGTTTCGCGCGAGCACCACCTCCCGCCGGGCGGGGTCGGCCGAGGTGAGCACGAACGTGCCCCCGGAGACCGGCACCCCGTCGTCCAGGGCACTCGCCCAGCCGCCGGGGGCGTCCTTGAGCAGGTGCGCGGGCAGCAGGTGGTGGAACAGCGAACGCCAGCCGGGGTAGGGCGCCCGGAACACCACCTGCACGGTCTTGCCTCCGTCGCGCGACACGACCTCGTCGATGAGCTGGTAGCCGGCCCCGTTGACCACACCGGGCTGAGTGCGCATCTGGTCGGCGAGGTAGCCGAAGTCCTCGGCGGCGATCGGAGCCGAGTCCGACCAGGAGGCATCCACGCGGATCCGGTAAGTGACGGTGAACGGGTCGGTGTCACTGACCCGAGCGGACTCCAGCAGCGTGCCGTCGAGCTGCCAGCCGCCGCCGGCGCCCTGCCGGAACGCCGAGGGCAGCAGTAGCCCCGCCACCGCCATGCCGCTCGGGGTCAGGTCGGCCAGGGTGTGCGGGTTGAAGCCGCCCGCCAGGTCGTCGACCCCGACCACGATCTCACCGGGCGCCGGCGGCAAGGGGGGCGCGGCGTCGCTTCGGGGCACCAGCGGGGGCGGGTCTGCGGTGCAGGACAGCAGCGCGGCCACGACGAGCAGCAGCGGCCACCACACCGTGCGTGCCCGTCGAGCCATGGCGGCACATCGTGCCGCACGGGACTGCCCGAACCGGGCGGGGGTCACGCTCGCGGGGCGCGCTCCCGGGAGCGTGCCCTGGCCCGCCGCGTGGCGTCGAGCTCGACCTTGCGGACCCGCACGACCTGCGGCGCCACCTCGACGCACTCGTCGGCAGCGCAGAACTCCAGCGCCTCCTCCAGGCCCAGCGTGCGCGGTCGGGCAAGGCGTTCGAGCTCGTCGCCGGTGGAGGAACGCATGTTGGTGAGCTTCTTCTCCCGGCAGACGTTGATGTCCAGATCCTCCGAGCGGGGGCTCTCGCCGACCACCATGCCGGCGTAGACCTCCGCGCCGGGCTCGACGAAGAAGGTGCCCCGATCGGCGAGCTGGAGCAGCGCGTAGCCGGTGACCGCACCGGAGCGGTCGGCCACCAGCGAGCCGGAGTGGCGGGTACGCAGCTCACCCACCCAGGGGCGGTAGCCGTCGAAGACGTGGTGGGCGATGCCGGTGCCGCGGGTGACCGTGAGAAACTCGGTACGGAAACCGATGAGGCCACGTGAGGGCACGCAGAACTCCATCCGCACCCAGCTGCCGGCATGGGTGGCCAGCTGCTCCATCCGACCCTTGCGGCCGGCGAGCAGCTGGGTGACGGTGCCGACGTGCTCTTCCGGGACGTCGACGGTGAGGTGCTCGAACGGCTCGTGCAGCGTGCCGTCGATGGCGCGGGTGACGACCTGCGGCTTGCCGACGGTGAGCTCGAAGCCCTCCCGGCGCATCGTCTCCACCAGCACCGCCAGCGCCAGCTCGCCGCGACCCTGCACCTCCCAGGTGTCCGGCGTGCTGGTGGGCAACACCCGGACACTGACGTTGCCCACCAGCTCGGCGTCGAGCCGGTTGCGGAGCAGCCGTGCAGTGAGCTTGCTGCCACCACCGCGGCCCGCGAGCGGGCTGGTGTTGACACCGACCGTCATCGCGATGGCGGGCTCGTCCACGATGATCCGCGGCAGCGGGCGCGGGTCGTCGAGCTCGGCGAGGGTGTCCCCGATGGTGATGTCGGCGATGCCGGCGATGGCCACCAGATCACCCGCCTCCACCAGCTCGGCGGGCACCCGCTGCAGCCCCTCGGTGCGCAGCAGCTCGGTGACCCGCACCGGGCGGACCGACCCGTCCTCCCGGCACCATGCGACGGTCTGGCCCTTGCGGATGCGCCCCGCCCGCACCCGGCACAGCGCGATCCGGCCGAGGAAGGTCGAGGCATCGAGGTTGGTGACATGGGCTTGCAGCGGCGCGTCGACGGCATCGGCGGGCGGCGGCACGTGCGCCAGCAGGGTCTCGAACAGCGGGCTGAGATCCTCGGAGTCGGGCAGCTCGCCGTCCGGCGGCGGGGTCAGCGCCGCGCGGCCGGCGCGGGCGCTCGCATACACCACCGGCAGGTCCAGCGCGGCGGCAGCCACATCGTCGTCGAGGTCGCTGGCGAGGTCCAGTAGCAGGTCGTGGGCCTCATCGACCACGTCCGCGATCCGCGCGTCCGCCCGGTCGACCTTGTTCACCACCAGCACCACCGGCAGCCGGGCGGCCAGCGCCTTGCGCAGCACGAACCGGGTCTGCGGCAACGGTCCCTCGCTGGCATCGACGAGCAGCAGCACCCCGTCGACCATCGAAAGCCCCCGCTCGACCTCGCCGCCGAAGTCGGCGTGCCCCGGGGTGTCGACCACGTTGATCGTCACTGCGCCGTCCGGCGTGGAGCGGGTCACCGCGGTGTTCTTGGCCAGGATGGTGATGCCCTTCTCCCGCTCCAGGTCGCCGGAGTCGAGTACCCGGTCGAGCTGCTCCGATCGCCCGCCGACCGCGCCGGACTGCCGCAGCATCGCATCGACCAGCGTGGTCTTGCCGTGGTCGACATGGGCGACGATCGCGACGTTGCGCAGATCAGTCCGGACGGGGGTGGTGATAGTGGGCACGCGGGGACTCCCGGTAATGGGGCGGGGATACCCGTCGAGGCTACCGGCCCGGACGTCGTGGCGGCGGTCGCCCCGGTGGCGGTCGTCGAGGCCGGGCTCGCCGCCCTGGGCCGTGCCGAGGACTGCGACAGCGCCTAGATCAGGCGGCTGGTGAAACCGGCGTCGACCAACCGCCGGTACGCGGCGTGCACCTCGTCGGGCATCTCCTGTTCGACGGCGAAGCCGCGCCGCCCGTACTCGGTGATCCGCTGGGTGTCTCCGACTAGCATGTTGATCACGCGGTCGACGTCGCCGATACTGGCGATGTACTCGTCCAACGGCAGCGGCCGGGAAGCGCACACAACATCCACCTCGGGCCACACCTTCCGGCACGTCGCGTACGCTCGCCGCTGCTGGTAGGGCCGGGAGATGAGCAGCACCGAACCCGGCCGCACACCCGCCTCCTCGAGGATCTTTCGGCTGTAGTGAGGTTCTCGCTGGTGTTGGCCGCGTTCGTCTCCACGCTGATCACCTCGGCCGGCACCCCGAGCGTGACCGCGTGGTCGCGGTAGTGGACGGCCTCACCGCGCGGGAACCGGTCGATCGTGGTGGGCCCGTTCGCCCCCGTGAGCACGATGCGCGGGAACAGACCCCACTGGTACAGCTCGGCGGCGTAGATGGCAACGCCGAGGTCGTGGCTGCCCAGTCCGATGCCGACATCGCAACGGCGCAACTCGTGGCGCAGGTCGTGATAGGCCCCCAGGATCTCGACATCGGCTCGGACGTCGTGGGGAACAACGGCGGTCGACATGCCAGGGACCTTACGGCTCGCGCGGGTCGGTTCCGTGCACACCCATCCCGAAACCGTCGCCGACCCGGCCGACTACGGATGGATCGACGGGCATGCCCACGAGATCGTCCTGCCGCTGGTCACCACCCGCCCCGCAGCGCCTTCACCGCTCACCGTCGCCCGACCCGTGGTGACCAACCGCGCGCACGGGCAACTGCCCGGCTCGCCGGACGCGGCCTGGCTCAACGCGAAGATCCACACGCACCCCGAACGGCTCGACGAGATCATCACTGACCAGCTCTTTCGGCTGCTGGATACCCTCGACGGCGACCCGGAGTACTGGTTCATCCGCTACCGCAGCCCACACGAGACCGACCACCTCCGGCTGCGCATCCGCACCCCGACCCGCGACACCTACCTGGCGCGGCTGACCGAACCCGTGCACGCCGACGGCGAGACGCTGCCGGGCTGGTGGTGCCGCGACTGCCCACCCGACCAGCCCGCGCATCGCTGGCCGGGCGGGCACGGCAACCTCGGCCTCGCACACGGCATCGCCGCCCCGCTCGCGCTGCTGTCCACCGCGATGAGACGCGGCGTCACCGTCGCCGGCCACACCGAAGCGATCGAACGGATTCTCGCCTGGCTCGACCACTGGCCCGGTGGCACTGGGCCACTGACCTGGTGGCCGGGAAGGATCACCACGGTCGAGCGGCGGTCCGGGACCGTTGCTCAGCGCGGCCCGCAACGGCCCTCCTGGTGCTACGGCACCCCTGGCCTGACCCGCGCCCAGCAACTCGCCGCGCTCGCGCTGAACGACCCGCGACGACAACGACAGGCTGAGGACGCCCTGGCCGGGTGTGTGACCGACGAGCACCAACTTGCCCAGCTCATCGACGCCACGCTGTGCCATGGCTGGGCCGGACTCGTCCACGCCGCCTGGCGGGCCGCCGCCGACGCCGCCGACGCCGGAGGCGCCGCGCTCAGCTGCGCCTCCGTGCCCACGATCGTCGCCATGATGCTCGACGAGCTCGACATCCGCCCCGACCACCGCATCTTGGAGATCGGTGCCGGAACCGGCTACAACGCCGCGCTGCTGGCCCACCTGACCGGGCCGTCCGGGCAGGTCACCACCGTCGACATCGATCCCGAGGTGACTGCACGAGCCCGGCAGGCGCTGGACGAGACCGGATACGGCCACGTGAAGGTGATCACCCGCGACGGCGCGCTCGGCGACCCGGAGAACGCCCCCTACGACCGCATCATCGTGACCGTAGGGGCGTGGGACCTCCCGGCCTCCTGGCGCGACCAGCTCGCCCCTGGTGGACGCCTCGTGGTGCCGCTGCGCTGGCGCGGCCAGACCCGATCCGTCGCCTTCACCCACGACGGCGACACGCTGCGATCCGACACCACGGACCTGTGCGGCTTCGTGCCTATGATCGGCCAGGACGGGGAACGCACCGGCCACATCGACCGCGGCCGCCAGGTCGCCCTGTACTGGGATGCCGACCAGCCCGTCGATCCCGCCGTGCTGTGCGGAGTCCTGGCCCAACCGAAGACCACCTCGTGGTCAGGCGCCACCGTCGGTCCGTACGACCCGTTC
>JBOHGT010000496.1:0-12274 GCA_050700385.1 Pseudonocardiaceae bacterium
GGTGCATGAGCGAAACCGCGAGATCCGGCAGTACACCCACGTGTTCGGCTCTGTCCACAGCCAGGCACTGTCACCACCCGACTCCGTCGCCCTGATCGGCGACCTGATCGAGGAGCTACCCACATGAGGACACCAGATGCCGCGGCACCTGGTCTCCGCCTACGTCGTCGGCAAGATCGGCAAGCAGCTGGCCTGCATCCCGAAGGAGTGGTGGCGATGAGCACCTACACCGTGCAGGTATTCCGAGTCAGCGACCAGTGGGTCATCGAGATGCCCGATTTGGACATTGTCGGGCAGACTCGCACCCTCGCTGGCGCCGCCGAGACTGCCCGTGGGCTCATTGCCCTCTGGCTCGACGTGGACCCCGCCGTGGTGGAAGTCGTGATGGACTACTCCCGCGTCGACCCCGATGCCGCCGGGGAGGATCAGATCTCAGCCGCCGCTGCGGTAGCGCTCCCGGGTCCCCCGCAGCGCCTGGTAGGCGACGCCCCCACTGCCCGCACCGGCGATGATCGCCAGCAGGTCGGCGAACCCGCCGCCCGAGGTGAGTAGCAGTGCCAGCAGGGCGACACCGACGGTGATGCCGGCGATGGGGAGCCGGCTGCGTACGTACTGGCTCGTGGGTTCCCCGCCTGCCCGCTTGCCCGCGGCCGAGCCCAGCATGAGGAGGTACCCGCCGTTGGCCAGCGAGGCGAGCAGTCCCGCCAGCGCGATGATGACGGCGATCGCATTGAACATGGATCCAGTGTGCCCGTTTCCCGGGCGGGAGGTCGCCCCGGGAGGTCGCTCCCCGGGAGGCCGCCCCTCAGCGGCCCAGCCGGCCCCGGCCCAGCCGCAGCAGCAGCATCGCGAGCTCGCGACCCTCGGCGCCGAGCTCGCGGTAACGGTCCAGGACCGCCATCTCGCGGCCGTGCACCACCCGGGGCCCGCCAGCCGCCATCCGGGCGGTCCCGATCGCCTTGGACACCGCGGTGCGTCGCTGCACCAGCCGGAGTATCTCGGCGTCCAGCTGGTCGATCTCCTGGCGCAGCGCCGCCAGGTCGGTCGCGTCGGTGGGAATGGCATCGCTCGGGGGAGCGGTATCGGACATCACGGTGGTCTCCCGATCCGGTGCTGGGTCCACGTCCCCCGGGCAGCAGCAACGCCCCAGGTCCGTGGACTCCGGGGCGTCGTGGTGGTCTCGGTCGCGCGTCACGCCTCCACGGGCACCGGTGTCCGGTACTCGTAGAAAAAGCTGCGGCGGTTCAGCACGACGTCGAGTCTGCCATGTCGCAGGAGTCACCGTCCAACCTGCTCGGGTACTGCACCTGGTCGCGACCGGCCATCCGGTGGGTCGCCCTCGTGAGGATCACTGCGCTGAACAGCCCGGCGGGCACGGCCACGATCACCAGGGCGACCAGTTGACCGCCGTAGTCCGCGACGGCGTCGCCGGTGTGGCCCGCGGCCGAGCCCACGACGGCGTAGGTCCCCGACCACAACACGCTGCCCGCCGCGGTCAACCGCACGAACCGCCAGCGGGGAACCTGCAACGTGCCGGCGAGCAGCGGGACGAGGCAGTTGAGCACCGGGAGGAACTGCATGGTCAGCAGCGCCCGAGCGCCCGGACCGCGCAGCAACTGCTCGGCCTGCTCCCAGCGTCGCGTGCCGATCCGCCTGCCCACCCAGCTGCGCCGGACCACGGGCCCGGACCACTGGCCCAGCGAGTAGCTGACCGCGTAGCCGAGCACGGTGCCGAGCAGGCTGCCTACGACGATGACCCAGGCGCCGTCGGGCCCGACCGCTGCCGAGGGCACCAGCAGCAGCAGGTCGCCCGGCAGCAGCACGCCGATCAGCGCGAGGCTGTCGATGAACACGGCGATGGTGACGGCCAGCAGCAGCACCGGAACGGAGGTGTTGGCGATCCGTTCCATCAGCTCGACAGGGTCCATCGCATCCTCCCGGACCGCATGATCTGCGACCCGCCCCCACTGTCCCCCGAGACGGGCCGCATGGCCAGCCGATTCGTCGTGAGCCGCGTCCTGCTCTCTCCGCGTGCCTGCCGGTACCGTGGTCGCCACGATGAGCGCTTCCGCCGCCACCTCCCCCCGCCCGTACCTGATGGACGGCCTCAACCCGCAGCAGCGCGCCGCCGTCGAGCACGCGGGTGGCCCGCTGCTCATCGTGGCCGGCGCCGGCTCGGGTAAGACCCGCGTGCTCACCCACCGGATCGCCCACCTGGTCGGCGAGCGCGGCGTTCAGCCCGGGCAGGTGCTGGCGATCACCTTCACCAACAAGGCCGCCGCCGAGATGCGGGAGCGGGTCGCCGCGCTGGTGGGCGGCCGCGCCAACGCGATGTGGGTCTCGACGTTCCACTCGATGTGCGTGCGGGTGCTGCGCCGGGAAGCCGAGCACCTCGCCCTGAAGTCGAACTTCTCGATCTACGACGCCGACGACACCCGCCGGCTGGTGACCCTGGTGGCCCATGACCTCGATCTGGACCCGAAGCGGTACCCGGCCAGGAGGCTCGCCGCCCAGATCTCGAACCTCAAGAACGAGCTACTGGACCCCACCGACGCGGCCGAGAGCGCGAGCGACGACTTCCAGCGCCGCGTCGCCGAGGTCTACGCCGGCTACCAGGACCGCCTGCGCCGGTCGAACGCACTGGACTTCGACGACCTGATCATGCGGACGGTCGAGCTGCTGCAGTCCTTTCCCGCGGTCGCGGAGCACTACCACCGCCGGTTCCGGCATGTCCTGGTGGATGAGTACCAGGACACCAACCACGCGCAGTACGTGCTGATCCACGAGCTCGTGCAGCCGGCAGGAGACGGCCCGGCAGGAGACGGCACTGTGGGTGACGCGGAGCTGTGCGTGGTCGGTGATGCCGACCAGTCGATCTATGCCTTCCGTGGCGCGACGATCCGCAACATCGAGGAGTTCGAGCGGGACTTCCCCGACGCCCGCACGATCCTGCTCGAGCAGAACTACCGCTCCACCCAGACGATCCTGTCGGCCGCGAACGCGGTGATCGCGCGCAACACCCAGCGCCGCGACAAGCGGCTCTGGTCGGCGGCCGGCGAGGGGGAGCCGATCGTCGGCTATGTCGCCGACAACGAGCACGACGAGGCCGCCTTCGTCGCCTCGGAGATCGACCGGCTGGTCGACGGGGGCGACGCCCGGTTCGGCGACATCGCCGTCTTCTACCGCACGAACAACTCCTCCCGGGTCTTCGAGGAGGTCTTCATCCGGCTCGGCCTGCCCTACAAGGTGGTCGGTGGGGTGCGCTTCTACGAGCGCCGGGAGGTCCGCGACGCGCTGGCCTACCTGCGGGTGCTCGACAACCCCGAGGACACCGTCAGCCTGCGCCGCATCCTCAACACCCCGCGCCGGGGGATCGGCGACCGCGCGGAGGCGGTGGTGGCCGCACACGCCGAGCGCGAGCGGATCTCTTTCGCCGCCGCGTTACGGGCCGCCGCGGCCAGCGATGACGTCCCGCTGCTCCACCCGCGTTCGCGTAACGCGATCGTCACCTTCGTCGCGCTGCTGGACGAGCTGCGCGAGAAGGTCGATGCGGGGCAGGAGGTGGCCGAGGTGCTCGAAACAGTGCTGGCGCGCACCGGCTACCGGGCCGGGCTGGAGGCCTCCGAGGACCCGCAGGACGCGTCGCGCAAGGAGAACCTCGACGAGCTGGTCACCGTGGCGCGGGAGTTCGCCCAGACCGCAGCGGTCGGGCCCGGCGCCGATGATCCGACGCCGGAGCCGGGGTCGCTCGCGGCGTTCCTGGAGCGCGTCTCGCTGGTTGCCGACGCCGATCAGATCCCAGGCGACGAGGCCGGTGTCGTGACGCTGATGACGCTGCACACCGCGAAGGGCCTGGAGTTCCCCGTGGTGTTCTGCACTGGCTGGGAGGATGGGCTGTTCCCTCACCAGCGGGCACTGGCCGACGACACCGAGCTGGCCGAGGAGCGCCGGCTCGCCTACGTCGGGCTGACCAGGGCCCGGCAGCGGCTCTACCTTTCCCGGGCGATCACCCGGTCGGCGTGGGGCCAGCCGATGAGCCACCCTGCCTCGCGGTTCCTCGTCGACGTGCCCGAGGAGCTCGTCAGCTGGCGACGGGTCGAGCCGGAACGGGCCGCCCCGGTGGGCCGCACGGTCTTCGGGCGCGGCGGGTCCGACCCGGCGGGCTCGGACTCGGCGCAGGCCGGGCTGGCCGCCCGGGGCATGCGGTCGACAGGCTTCCGGGGGTGGGAGCGCACCACGGCTGCGGCGCTCTCGCTGGACGTCGGTGACCGGGTGACCCACGACAAGTACGGGCTGGGCACCGTCGTCGCGACCGACGGCTCGGGCACGCGGGCGACCGCGACCATCGACTTCGGCGCCACGGGCACGGTCCGGCTCATGCTCATCGGAGGGGTCCCGCTGGTGAAGCTGTAGGCCACCCGGGTGTCGCGCTCAGATCTCGACGCCGTGCTCCGACAGCCAGGTCACCGGATTGACCTTCTCACCGTCGGCGCTCCACACCTCGAAGTGCAGGTGCGGCCCGGTGGACTGGCCGCGGTTGCCCATCTCGGCGATCTCGTCACCCGCCCTGACCTCCTCGCCCTCCTCCACCAGCGAGCGGTTGATGTGGCCGTAGACCGTGATCGTGCCGTCCTCGTGCTCGATGCGCACCCACATCCCGAAGCCGCTGGCCGAGCCGGATTCGACGACCACCCCGTCGGCCGCGGCGACGATCGGGGTGCCGATCGAGTTGGCGATGTCGATCCCCCAGTGACTGGTGCCCCACCGGGCGCCGTAGCCGGAGGTGAAGGATCCCTCGGCCGGCAGCACGAACAGTGGGCGCCGTGCTTCGGCCTCGCGGGCGGCGCGCTCGGCCACCATCCGCTCACCCTTGGCGAGAGCCTGCACGGCTGCGGTGTCGTCGGTGCGGGCGGCGAGGACCTCCGGGAGCGGGTCGGCACCCCCGACTCCTATGGCGGAAGTCGCGTCACGACCGGACACGAGCGGCGTCACCGTCCCTGCGGTCTCGGCGGCAGCGCTCGTCTCGGAGGTGGAGTCGGCAGGGTTGGCTGCCTGGGCGGCGGCGCCGAGGGCACCGGTGGCGACGGCGGCGACGACCACCAGGCCCCGCGTCGCGGGGGCTGGCGTCGGGATCCGGCGCACGGACCCGCTGCGCGCAGCGCCCCCGGGTTGGGGGGAAGCGCCACGCAGCGCCTTCTCGAGCACCGGGCATGGCCGCTGGCCGCCTGGGGAGCGGTGTCGAGCCAAGACCTGCCCTTCCGTATCGGGAAGTCCGACGAGCGGACGCCGGGCGGGTGATCCCGGCGGAGCTGCGGGGGATCAGCTCCGGAGCCAGCTGTGACCGGACTGTGACAACCGACCGAGGGACAGTAGCGGTAGCCCGACCTGGCGGGCAACTCCCTCCCCGGGTGGGTTCAGATGCCGTCGACCGCCGTCACGACGCGGGTGATCCACCGCCACCCATGGTCACGATGCGGGTAGGCGGCTCGGCCCGCTCGGGTCTCCCGGCCGGCTCGGCACCCTCGAGGCGGGACAGTGTGGTCGCCACCGCGTGCACCGCGCGGGGGTCTACGAGCAGGGACAGGTGACCCACGTCGCGCAGCCGGAGGTTCGTGGCACCCAGGTCCGGGTGGTCCAGCCGGGCGTTGCGTTGCGGGATCACCATCTGGTCCAGCGCACTCCACACGGCGAGGAACCGGGTCCTGCAACCCGGCGCCGGATCGGCCAGCTCGGCCACGACGTCGGAGTCGGGCCGCAACTGGCGTGCCATCGGGGTCGGCAGCAGGTAGGCGACCGCGGTGCCCCCGTGCGGGGTCCCGAGCGTGACCAGCGTGTGCACCCGGGCGTGACCTCCGAGGCGCTGGACGTAATAGCGGGCCACCAGCCCGCCGAGCGAGTGCCCCACCAGGTGCACCTCGTCGGCCCCGGTCTGCTCGCAGATCTGCTCGACCTCCTGCCCGAGCCGGCGGGCGGCGCCGCGGACCTCCCCGGTCAGCGTGGTGAGGACGCTGTAATTGATCGCGTGGACGACGCCGAACCCGCGGCGGCGCAGCGCCCTGGCGAACACGGCGAATACCGAGCGGTTGTCCGCGTGGCCGTGCACCAGCAGGATCGGCGTCCTCGCGGCTCTGATATCGGCGATCACCAGCCCGCGCTGCACGGGGTTCAGGGTCTCGGTGCGATAGTGGCCGTAGGGACCGTCGGGGTATAGCTGCTCGGCCAGCACGCCCCAGGGGTAGAGCGCCAGGTGCGCGGTGAGCCAGCCGGCCTCCACCGCCGCTGCCCGCATTCCGGCCGGCCGCGCGATACTCCGCACTCCCCGGTACAGCGTGCCGAGGGTGGAGCCGGCTGTGCCGAGCGTGGAACCGACCACCGCCCCGCCGGTGGCGACCATCCCCACGCCCCAGCCCGCGATCCGGCAGGCCCCAGGCCCGAGCCCACCGATCCCGTTGCGGTCCATACGGGTGACGATAAATTGCCGATGCAACATGTGTCGCGCGGGTTAACCCGAACGGTCGCACGCCCACCGCCCGATCGGGCGCCATGGAGAGGTGGCGCCATGGAGAGTTACAGTGCGATCGGCCGGCAGTCGTGGAGGAGGGCGCCATGAGCGGTCGGATCCGGGTGGTCGTCGCCAAACCGGGCTTGGACGGGCACGACCGGGGCGCCAAGGTGGTCGCCAGAGCGTTGCGGGATGCCGGCATGGAGGTCATCTACACGGGCCTGCATCAGACCCCGGAGCAGATCGTGGAGACCGCGCTGCAGGAGGACGCCGACGCCGTCGGGCTCTCCGTGCTCTCCGGCGCACACATGACGCTGTTCACCAGGGTGGTCGAGCTGCTAAAGGCCCGGAACGCGGCGGACGTCCTCGTCTTCGGTGGCGGCATCATCCCCGAGGAGGACATCCCCAAGCTGCACGATCTGGGCGTGGCGAAGGTCTTCACCCCCGGCGCCACCACTTACGAGATCGTCGAGTGGGTGCGCAGCAGCCTGGAACCGGCTCCGGCCGAGTGATCGGTGTCACCGGTGCCGGTCGCCTGCGGGCAGCGCGCGCTGGATAGGGTCACCCGGGTTCGCAGCCCGGCGACGTCGTCGCGCGGAGCCCCCCGACCACCCGTGCCCAGGGAGACCCAGTGGACCTGTTCGAGTACCAGGCCAAGGACCTGTTCGGTGCGCATGGTGTGCCGGTGTTGCCGGGCGCGGTGGCCACCACCGCCGGGGAGGCGGAAGCAGCGGCCGGATCCTTCGGCGGCACCGTGGTGGTCAAGGCCCAGGTCAAGACCGGGGGGCGGGGTAAGGCAGGTGGCGTCAAGTTGGCCGGGTCGCCGGCCGAGGCCGGGGAGCAGGCGGCCGCGATGCTGGGGATGGACATCAAGGGGCACACCGTGCACCGGGTGTTGGTCTGCCCGGCGTCGGAGATCGTCGAGGAGTACTACGTCTCGTTCCTGCTGGATCGGACCGACCGCAGGTTCCTGGCGATGGCCAGCGTGGCGGGCGGGATGGATATCGAGGAGGTCGCCGCGACCAGGCCCGAGGCGCTGGCGAAGCTGCCGATCGACCCCCTTGCCGGGGTGGATGCGGCGAAGGCTGCCGAGATCGTGACGGCAGCACGGTTCCCGGCCGAGGTCGCCGACGCCGCGGCCGGTGTCGTGGTCGAGTTGTGGGACGCCTTCGTCGGCGAGGACGCCACGCTGGTCGAGGTCAACCCGCTGGTGCGCGACGGTGCTGATGCGATCGTGGCGCTCGACGGCAAGATGACCCTGGATGCCAACGCGGGCTTCCGTCACCCGGGGCACGCCGCACTCGCCGACACCTGGGCGCAGGATCCACTGGAGGCGCGGGCCAGGGCCAAGGACTTGAACTATGTCAAGCTCGACGGGCAGGTCGGGGTCATCGGCAACGGTGCCGGGCTGGTGATGTCCACGCTGGATGTGGTGGCCTACGCGGGGGAACGCCACGGGGGGATGAGGCCGGCGAACTTCCTCGATATCGGCGGCGGGGCGAATGCGGCTGTGATGGCCGACGGGTTGGACATCATCTTGTCCGACCCCGATGTCCGGTCGGTGTTCGTGAACGTGTTCGGGGGGATCACCGCGTGCGACCAGGTGGCCACCGGCATCGTTCAGGCGCTGCAGATCCTGGGGGATGCGGCGAGCAAGCCGCTGGTGGTGCGGCTGGACGGCAACAACGTCGACGAGGGTCGCCGGATCCTTGCCGAAGCCGCGCACCCGCTGGTGACGATGGTCGAGACGATGGACGCCGCGGCCGAGGCGGCCGCGAAACTGGCAGCCCGGTGACTCCGGACAGCAGCAGGGGAGCGTGACGAGATGACGATCTTCCTCGACGAGAACTCCAGGGTCCTCGTGCAGGGGATGACCGGGTCGGAGGGCCGCCGCCACACCCAGCGGATGCTGGACGCGGGCACCCGGATCGTGGGCGGGGTCAACCCGGCCAAGGCCGGCCAGCAGGTCGACTTCGTCAGGGCCACGCTGCCGGTGTTCGGCTCCGTCGGGCAGGGCATGGACCTGACCGGCGCCGACGTCACCGTCGTGTTCGTGCCGCCGCGGTTCGCCAAGCCGGCGGTGATCGAGGCCATCGACGCCGGCATCGGGCTGGCGGTGGTGATCACCGAGGGCATCCCGGTGCACGACACCGCCGCGTTCTGGGCCCACGTGGTCGCCACCGGCAACCGGACCCGCATCGTGGGTCCCAACTGCCCCGGGGTGATCAGCCCCGGGCAGTCCAACGCCGGCATCACACCGGCCGACATCACCGGGCCCGGCCGCATCGGGCTGGTGTCCAAGTCGGGCACGCTGACCTACCAGATGATGCACGAGCTGCGCGACATCGGGTTCTCCACCTGCGTGGGCATCGGCGGTGACCCGATCGTTGGCACCACCCACATCGACTGCCTGGCCGCCTTCGAAGCCGACCCCGATACCGCCGCCATCGTCATGATCGGCGAGATCGGCGGCGACGCCGAGGAACGCGCCGCCGACTACATCACCGCCCGCGTCACCAAGCCCGTCGTGGCCTACGTCGCCGGGTTCACCGCTCCCGAGGGCAAGACCATGGGCCACGCCGGCGCCATCGTCTCCGGCTCGGCCGGTACCGCCATCGCCAAGAAACACGCCCTCGAAGCCGCTGGCGTCACTGTCGGCAAGACCCCCAGCGAGACCGCCGAGCTGATGCGCGAGATCATGAAGTCGCTAGGCTGAAGTCGAACGGTCCGTGCCCCGCTGCCGCAATCCCGGGAGGCCTCCTCGTCATGTCCGCACCGTACGGCCAACCCCCGGCGGTACCGCAACAGCCGGGCTCGCCGCAGCCTCGGCGCGGTCGCCTCGGGCTGGACCAGATCCTCGCGCTGGTCGCGGGAGGGCTCGGCCTGGTCATCTATCTCGTTTCCTTCGCTGAGGGTGCGCTGCTGATCCGGGGCTTCACGGTCGCTGTGTTCGTCGCCGCCGGGCTGCTCGCTGCGGCGACCGTGCTGCCCAAGGCGCCAGCTGCGATCGTCCCCGCGGCTGTGCTGTCGGCGGCCGGCACCCTCTGGGTGCTGTCCTTCGTGGTGGCCGAGAGCGATCCGGGCGGTTTCGGTACCGTACAGACCGTCACCACCGCGAATGTGATCGTCACGATCCTCGGTTTCTTGCAGGTCGCCGCGCTGGTGGTGGCCGCGCTGATGGGTGCGGGGATCATCACGACGCAGTCCGGGCCGAGCCCGTCGCCGCAGCAGCCCTCCTGGGGGCGGCAGGCCGGCGGATTCCCCGCGCAGCCGGGGCAGTACCCGCCAGGCCAGTACGGCCAGCCCGGGCAGTACCCGCCAGGGCAGTACGGCCAGCCGGGTCAGTACCCGCCAGGCCAGTACGCCCAGCCGGGGTACTACCCGCCGGGGCAGGGCGGGCCCGGGCAGGGTTCGCCGGGGCAGGGTTCGCCGGGGCAGTACGGGCAGGGCCAGCCCGGCCAGTACGGTGCGCAGCCCAGCCAGGCCGGGAACACGACGCAGTTCGAGCAGCCCGGCAACCGGCGCCAGGGCGATCAAGCCGGTCAGGGGCAGCCCTACGACTCGCCCGGTACCCCGCCCGGCGGCACGCAGGGGCCGGACCAGAACTGACAGGTCGCGCGGTTACGCTGGCTCGGCAACCCCTCGAGCCCGCTGCTTCCCCGTGCCAGGAGATCGTGCTGACC
Source organism: Pseudonocardiaceae bacterium (assembly GCA_050700385.1). Classification (GTDB taxonomy): domain Bacteria; phylum Actinomycetota; class Actinomycetes; order Mycobacteriales; family Pseudonocardiaceae; genus WHSY01. Next base: position 10,186 of record JBOHGT010000496.1, read on the forward strand.
ACCGCGCCCGTCACTCATCGGCTGCAGCTGCCGGTGCCGGCCCGCGTCGTCGTGCTGGTGTCCGGATCTGGCACGCTGCTGCAGGCACTGCTCGATGCGACGGCCGGTCGCGGGTTCCCCGCCGAGGTCGTCGCGGTCGGCGCGGACCGCCCGGGCATCACGGGTCTGCAGCGCGGCGAGCGGGCGGGCGTGCCGACGTTCGTGGTCGGGCTGCGCGATTACCCCGACCGTGCGGCGTGGGACGTCGCGCTCACCACCGCCGTCACCGACCACCGGCCCGACCTGGTCGTCTCCGCAGGGTTCATGAAGATCTTCGGCCCGGCGTTCCTGGAGCGTTTCGCCGGGCGGATCGTCAACAGCCACCCCTCGCTGCTGCCGGCGTTCCCCGGCGCGCGCGCGGTGGGCGACGCGCTCGCGCACGGTGTCCGGGTGACCGGGGCGACGGTGCACCTCGTCGACCACGCGGTCGACAGCGGCCCGATCGTCACCCAGCAGGCCGTCGAGGTGCACCCGGACGACGGCGAGGACGAGCTGCACGAGAGGATCAAGGTAGTGGAGCGGCGGCTGCTGGTGGATGTGGTCGCCGGGCTGGCCCGCCACGGTTGCACCATCACCGGACGAAGGGTCTCGTTCCCGTGACTGCTCAGCATCGCCGGCAGGTGCGTCGGGCTCTGGTGAGTGTGTCGGACAAGGCCGGCCTGCTCCAGCTGGTGACCGGCCTGCACGCGGCGGGAGTGGAGATCGTGTCCACGGGGTCGACCGCGGCCAGGATCACCGACGCCGGGGTACCGGTGACCCGTGTCGAGGAGGTGACCGGGTTCCCCGAGTGTTTCGACGGCCGGGTCAAGACGCTGCACCCCCGGGTGCATGCCGGCCTGCTGGCCGATACTCGCAGACCCGAGCAACTCGAGCAGCTCGGCTCACTCGGGGTGGCGCCGTTCGACCTGCTGGTCGCCAACCTCTACCCCTTCACGGCGACGGTGGCCTCGGGCGCCGGTCCCGACGACTGCGTCGAGCAGATCGACATCGGTGGACCCGCCATGGTGCGGGCGGCGGCGAAGAACCACGCCTCGGTGGCCGTCGTGGTGGACCCGGCCGGCTACGGCGAGGTGCTCGAGGCCGTCGGCCAGGGCGGTTTCACGCTGGCGCAGCGCCGCGCGCTGGCCGTCGCGGCGTTCCGGCACACCGCCGACTACGACGTGGCGGTGGCGTCCTGGATGGGATCGCACCTCTCCGCGGACGACGCGGGGTCGGGCTTCCCGGGCTGGGTCGGCGCGTCCTGGCAGCGTGGTGCGGTGTTGCGGTACGGCGAGAACCCGCACCAACGCGCCGCGCTCTACATCTCCGGGGACGGCCCGGCGACCGGACTCGCCGGCGTGCAGCAGCTGCACGGCAAGGAGATGTCGTACAACAACTACGTCGATGCCGACGCGGCGTGGCGCGCCGCGCACGACCACGACGGCGCCTGCGTGGCGATCATCAAGCACACCAACCCCTGCGGCATCGCGGTGACCACCGACGACATCGCGGACGCCCATCGCAAGGCGCACGCATGCGACCCGGTGAGCGCGTTCGGCGGGGTGATCGCCGCGAACCGCGAGGTCACCGTCGGGATGGCCGAGCAGGTCGCGGAGGTGTTCACCGAGGTCGTGGTGGCACCCTGCTACGCCGACGGCGCGCTGGACGTGCTGGCCCGCAAGAAGAACGTCCGGCTGCTGGTTGCCCAGCCTCCGGCGCGCGGTGGTGTGGAGTTCCGCGCCGTCTCGGGCGGGCTGCTGCTGCAGAGCCGCGACGTGCTCGACGCCGAGGGCGACGATCCAGTGGGCTGGACGCTGGCCTGCGGGCCACTGGCCGACGAGGCCACGCTGGCGGACCTGGTCTTCGTGTGGCGGGCCTGCCGCGCGGTGCGGTCCAACGCGATCCTGCTCGGCTCGGGCGGCGCGACCGTGGGGGCAGGGATGGGGCAGGTGAACCGGGTGGACGCCGCGCGCCTCGCGGTCTCCCGTGCGGGTGAGCGCGCCGCGGGCTCGGTGGGCGCCTCGGATGCGTTCTTCCCGTTCCCCGACGGTCTGCAGGTGCTGATCGACGC
>JBOHGT010000497.1:0-8237 GCA_050700385.1 Pseudonocardiaceae bacterium
ACCCCACGCCACCCCGCAACACCCCGCGGCGCACCCTCTCCTCGTCCCACCCTCCGCAGCCGTCCTCGGCGTGGGCGGCCGCGGTCTCGTCGCCGCAGATCAACAGCATGTACTTCACAAGCCCTCCTGACGCCACGGTCCACCGTCGGCCACGACTCGTGAACCCCAGCACCATCCGCTCAACGTGACCGCGTGGGTACGCCTGCCCGGTCGGGGGGACCGATGGCAGTATCGGAGCGCCCGTCGAGCGCTGACCGGGCATCTGTCGAGGCGAGCGCGGTGATCGCGGCACCGAATGCCAGGGCGGCGCAGACACCGATCGCGACGGTGAAGCCGTCGATGAAGGCCACGGCGGAGGCGTAGCTGCCCACGGTGGTGAACACCGCCACCAGGATCGCGACGCCGAACACGCCGCCGAGTTCCTGGGTCATATTGTTGGCCCCGGACGCCTTACCCATCTCGTTGGGCGCGACGGCGCCGAGAACCGCGTTCTGGACCACCGGGATGGCCATCGAGGCGCCGATACCGGTGACGACCAGCGGCACGACCAGCTCGGGGTAGCCGACACCGGGCGCGGCGATCACCGCTATCCAGGCCAGGCCGGCCGCGTTCAACGCCAGGCCACCGACCAGGATCAGGCGGTTGCCGAACCGGTCGGCCAGCGCGCCTGCCAGCGGCGCCACGACGAACAGCGTGGCGGTCCACGGGAGCAGGCGCAGCCCGGCCTCCAGTGGGGTGTAGCCCAGCCCGGTCTGCACGAACTGGGCGAGGAAGAACACCGAGCCGTACAGCGCGGCGAACAGCAGGAAGCTCGCCCCGGTTGCGCCAGAGAAAGCCCGGGAGCCGAACAACTGCATCGGCAGCATCGGCTCCCGGGTCCGGAGCTCCCAGCCGATGAACGCCAGCATCAGCACCGTCCCGGCGGCCAGCGCGGCGACGACGCCGGGGCTTGTCCAGCCGGACTCGTTGCCCCGCACCAGCCCCCACACCAGCCCGAGCGCGCCGCCGGTGACCAGGACGAGACCGCGGACATCGAGGGTGGTGTCGGACCCGTGGCTCTCCCCGACTCGCAACACCACCAGCGGGATCATGAGCAGCGCGATCGGGACGTTGACCCAGAAGATCCACTCCCAGCCGACCACCTGCGCGACGGCGCCGCCGACGGGGGGTCCGGCGATGGTGGCCAGGCCGGTCAGGCCCTCGAAGATGCCCAGCGCTCGTCCCCTGCGTTCCGGCGGGGTGTCGGCGCTGAGCAGCGCCACCGCGAGCGGCATCACCAGGGCGGCACCGGCGCCCTGCACGGCACGTGCGGTGATGAGCCACCCCACGTCCGGCGACAGTGCGCAGCCCGCTGACGCGGTCGCGAACAGCCCGAGCCCGATCGTGAAGACCCTCCGACGCCCGAAACGGTCGCCCAGCGCCGCGCCGGTCAGCAACAGCACGGCAAAGCTCAACCCATAGGCGGTGACCGTCCACTGCACCCGCTCGATCGAGGCACCGAGATCCAACCGGATCGAGGTCAGCGCGGTCGAGACCACCAGCAGGTCGAGCGCGACCATGAACGACGCGGTCGAGGTGAGGGCGAGCACCCATCGTTGCGCGGGCTTCGATATCACGGTCATGAGCGGATCTCCTGAAGGAGGTAGCCGAAGCTGACGGATGTGGGCTACCACTTCAGACCTGGAGTGGGCGCGGAACTCATCACGACCGCGCCCGAGGTCGGTTCGGCTTGGCGCCCGAGTGCAGCGGCGGGTCAGGCGCTGCCGCTGGCTACGCGGGCAGCTCGTCGGGGAGTCCGAAGCGGACGAAGATCTCGCGGTCGATGAACGCCGTCACCGCCTCGATCCGCTCGCCGCGCAGGGTGAGCACGTCGAGCACCGTCGCGACATAGCTTTCGCGCTGCGCGTCCCAGGGTACGGCTCGAGCCACACCGATTCGACCAGCGGTTCACCGGACATCTCGTCGGGACCGGCGGCGGATCCCTGGTCGAGCGGCAGCACCCGCAATGGGCATGAAGCTGTGGCCGCAGCGGTATCACCAGGTCACGGAACGCGGTTTCGTCCCCACCCACCGCTGCGACCAGCAGCTCATCCTCGTGCAGGGCCATGATCTCCGATACGCGAGTCGTTCCTCCTGCCAACGTAGACCCGGCACGGCCTTCGCCGCTAAACGGTTCGCGCCACGGCGTTCGCACCGGCGAAACTTGCCCGGCGACCAGCCCTCCCGCATTCGCGTCGCTTCAGGAACACGTCTCGCGCCTCAGCGATGCCGGCTTCTGGGGGCCCTACGTCGCCGAGATCCTGGAACGTCACGATCTGGCCGATGGTGGAGGGGAGCCGGTGGCCGGCGTCGGCGGGACGTACCCGACCTTCCTGCACGGCGATGTCGTGGTGAAGCTGTTCGGCTTCTCCCGATCGTGGCGTGGGAGTTACGCGGCCGAATGCGCGGCGCAGGCCGTGCTCGCGAGCGACCCGGAAATCGCCGCGCCCCGCCTGCTGGCAGACGGGCGGTTGTACGACGATGCCGACGCCCCGTGGTCCTATCTGGTCACTACACGGATGTCGGGAGTCGCCTGGCAGCATGCCGAACTGTGCACCGAACAGAAGCTTTCGGTCGCGGCGGATCTGGGACAGCAGGTACGTCGCGTCCACGCCTTGCGTCCGTCGGGCGTCGCAACGCACGAATACCGGCCGTCTTCGAGCGTGGCAGCGGCCGCTGAGCACAGTTCGCTGCCGCCTCATCTGATCGCGCAGATCGACGACTACCTCGGGCCGTTCGACCGTGTCTTCGTCCACGGCGACCTGATGTTCCGGCACGTGTTCGTCGATCACGGTCGCCTCACCGGGATCATCGACTGGGGCGATGCGATGGTGACCGATCGGCACTACGAGCTCGCCAAGCTCCACCTGGATTTGTTCAATTGCGACAAGGGGCTGTTGCGAATGTTCCTGGAGACCAGCGACTGGCCGGTGACCAAGGACTTTCCTCGCGAGGCAATGGGTCTTGCCCTCTACCGCCAGGCACACGGTCTTGCCCAGCACCATACGATGGACGTCTTCTATACCCTCCCGGCTCTGCTCCCCGTTGCAAGACATCGGCACCCTCGACGAGCTCGCGACCGAACTCTTCGCCGTTTAGATGGCTGCGTGCTCGACCGACCGCCTCCTGGCGGCTATCCCCATCGGTTTCGATGTAACCATTCGGCAACATCCACAGAAGAGGCGGTGATCGGCAGTCGGACGGCGCGTCGAGCGTTCATGGATGGTCGTCTTGCCGGCCGGTATCCACTGCGGCACGCTGACCCCTCAGGCGCCGCCTACTGCCACCCACGCCCTCCACAGGAGGACACGATGAACGCCTTGCGGGCCGTTTCACTGATGGCTGCGACGGTATCGATGGGACTCGTGGCCGGTGTGTTGGCCGCTACGCGCGCACGATCATGCCCGGCCCCGAGAAGACCGACGATCGAACCTTCGTCGGCGCGTTCCAGTCCATCGACCAGGCGATTATCAACCCGTGGTTCATCGGTGGCGGCTTTCTCGGCGCCTTGGTGTTCACCATCCTGGCCGCGATCGCTCATATCGGCCGGGACGGGCTGCCCTGGATCGCCGCCGCGCTCGTCCTATACCTGGTCGCGTTCGTCACCACGGTCGCGATCAACGTGCCACTCAACGACGGAATCAAGGCGGCCGGGGATCCCGACCGCATCGCCGACCTCGCCGCGGTCCGTGAGAGGTTCAACGAGGCACGATGGACGAGCTGGAACCTCGTCCGCGTGGTCACGTCCACTGCTGCCTTCGGCTTGCTCGCCTGGGCGCTCGTTCTGCACGGCCGGTCGACCTAGCTCCTCACCAGGGTTAAGTCGGTGGCGCTGCGGTCGAACCTGAAGTACCAGGTGCACGCGGTGCTGGCGGCCCGCGGGGTGCAGGTTGGGGATGAGCGACGTGTTCGGTGCTGCGGGCGAGCAGCTCGTCTAGCGGGTTGCGCTGTAGGTACAGCGGTTCGACGTCGAGCTTGTCGTAGCGGTCCATGTCGAGGTCGTAGCCCTCCAGGCCGGGATCGGTGCCCCGGTGCGGATACCGGCCCTCGCGCAGCGGGGAATCCTCGCGCAGCGGCAGCGGGATGCCGGCTTGGCCGGACAGCGCCAGCTCATAGGCGCGATACACATCCATGCTGGACAGCACCACCAGCGGCACCTCGGGAAGGTGCGGGAGCGCGGTGTCGGCATCGGTCCGGGTCATCGCCAGGGTGTCCACCACCGCGTCCGGCGCGAATGCCCGGACCTGATCGGCGACAAGGCCAAACTGCCTGCGTTCGACGTGCAGATGCCGGCATGGCACCCAGTCCTGCGGCTCGGCCGCGCCGCGGTGCACGACAACCACCTCGTCACCACGGCGCACCAGCGCCTCAGTGATCCGCCGACCGATGAACCGGGTGCCTCCGATGATGACAACACGCACGTTCACATCATCACGCCCCAAGACCGCCCAGGGCGCTCCAGGGATGGATGTCACGCAGCGCTGGATCCGTCGCGCAGCCGGGGTTCGATCTCCTGCTGAACGTAGGTCTTGACGTCGCGGTCTCCCAACGCGCCCTCGATCACCGTCACATCGTGAGTGGTGCACGCTTGCCGAAGTGTCTGGCGGGAGGATGGCTCGACGCCACCACCGATAACCACGGTCGTCACATCGCCTGCTGCGAGCCGGGCAAGCGCCTCATCGTCAGCCGTGGTTCCTTCAGCGTCGAAGCCGTCGCCGCGAAGCACGGCGAGTACCGCATCGATCACCTGCTGAGCGCGGGCGACCACCAGCGTCGTCATGGCAGCTCCTCTCTCTACGGGATGGCCCACACGCTAGAACCTCAATCGCGCTTGAGGTCAACACTCAGCGGCAGCCGGATGCAGCGCTAGCCCTCCGACCGCGGTCGGAGGGTTTACGACCCCGGCACGGGATGACGCGCGGTGAGCTGACGGCCGTGCTGGTGGCCCGGTCCTGAACACGCCGAGTGGCTACAGGTAGTTACAGCGAAACTGGCGGCGGTCGATCTGTAGTTGCCGACGATGCCAGAGGTGGAGCCGGTAACGGTGGGGGGCGGCGTCCGGTAGCGGTAGCTGTACGTAGGTACTGAGCAGGGTCTCCGTCAGCGAGTGGTGAACCGGTGCGTGGTCTGGGCGTGCGGTCCCTTGGCAAACGCGAGCACCTTGACTGGTTCGATCCGGAACACGGCGGCGGCATCGTCGCCCGAGCCGAAGACGCCGTCGCCGACGTCGAAATGCCAGTCATTGCCGTATTTCGCCTCGTACGCGCGCTCGCTGGCGACGACCGGTTCCGCTGAGCCGATCAGGTCCCGGAGCAGCGCGGTCGCCGGAGCGCAGTCGCGCAAGTGGTCCACGGCGACCGACGTGTCGAGCAATCTCACCCGAGGCCGATCTGCTCCAGCCGCTCGTCAAGGTCCCCGCGAATGACGTCGACGAATTCGGCTCCGGTACCCGACCAGTCGCGCCACGCACCGGCTGAGGCACGGAGGGCGGCCAAGCGTGCCTCCGGCGACTCCGTCCCGTACTGGTTGCGCACGGCCCGACGGATGAGTTCCGACCGCGACGCCCCCGTGCGGGCGGAGGTCCGCTCCAGCAGCGCGACCGCCTCGTCGTCCAGGCAAATCTGGGTGCGCTTCACGGCACCAGTACATCAGCCGATGTCCTACTCGTCACTGGTCGGGCTGTTTTCACGGACGCGCGTCGATCCGGCTACTGCGCTGCAGACCTCGGCGAGCGTCGCCACGAACGGCCGAAAGGCTCCCGGGGCTGGTGGGCGAGCGGGTCGGGTCTCGCGGGCGCGCGGCGTGCCATGCGCGACGCCAGGTTCACCGAAGTGGCACCCGGCACGGTCACCGTGGCGAACTGCCGTCACGCCGTCCTGGTCACCGTGAGACGCACGCTGCCCCGGTTGTTGCCGTAGAAGCCCCACGCGTCATTAGCGAACGCGTAGAGATAGCCGCCTTTGGTCACGCTGTGCTTCGCGCCGGTGCCGACGTCGATGCGCTCGTGGGTCTTCAGCGCAGCATTGACGGCTTCCGCATCGTTGGCGACGACGCCGACCAGCGACATCCAGGGCATGCTCTCCTCCCGGCGCGACAGGGGGAAGCTGGCAACCTTATTCCCGGTCACGCGCCGGAACAGCTTTTCGCCCTGACCGATCAGCGTGCCCACGAGGCGGCCAGCCTCAACCGGGTGGAGACGGCGGAGGCCCGTGGTGCCGGCGGGACCCGACGGTATCCAGAGGTCCATCCACTCCCCCTCGGCGGCGAAGGTGTAGTCACCGGCGTCGAGGTAGAGCCCCGTCTCGTTCCACGGCTCACGGGCAAACACGCTGACCGTCGCGGACTCTCCCTCGGCGAGCACACGGGTCGGCCGGTACGGCTCGTCGGTGACCTGTGTTCCGTGCTGGCGCCGGTACACGGAGCTGTCCAGCGAGGGGTTCGGGGGTGCGTGCGGGTCGGCCAGGGGCACGGCCCGCGGTCGTGGCTCGAGAAAGGGGTCGAGCAGGGTCGCGAGCGAGCCGATCACACTGCGGAAGTCGTCGTGGAGGACGTCGAGAGGGTTGGGTCGGATCTGGCCCACCGCTGCCTTGTCGAAGGCGAGCCCGGCCGCAGCGCCCGCCTCATCGATCATCCATTGGAGTGCGCGGTCGCTCAGACCTCTCTCACGGTTGCCGCCGCCCACATCGAGGTGGCTGCCAGGGAACCACACCTGCTTGACGTCCTGTCCCGGCGCCGGCTCGGACCACAGCGTGGGGCTGAAGGGGCCACCGCGCTCGTCCATGGCGACGGCGTGGCGGGCGTGCCGGATGCGCGGATTGAGCGTCACGTCGTGGAAGGTGTAGCGGCGGGGCGAGTCCAGCAGGTTGAGCCAGCCCAGGTTGTCCGGGATGCCGAGTGAGCCGACCGTCTCCCACACCCCGATGAAGTGCACCGGGATGCCCTCGGCATCGTCCGGGTCGTAGCGGAAGGCGAGCCCGTCGCGCCAGCCTGGGTCGGCGTCGTGGCCCGGCCGGTACCTGTTGCGGTACACGTGGTCAATCCGACGATGGATCCCCTTGTCGTCCAGGCCGTCGGTGTCGAGCAGGCCGCACGTCGCGATCATCCCGGCGAGGCTGCGCACGGTGTAGGCGCCGCGACTGAAGCCGAACAACGCGATGCGGTCCCCGCTCCGGTAGGTGGTGGTCAGCCAGTGGTAGGCGTCGGTCACCTTGCCGGCCAGGCCCACCCCGAAGGCTCCGCCCAGCAGTCCGTTCAGCAAGCCACCCACGGTGCCCACGCCCGGCAGGTAGTAGGGCACCTGTTCGACCCCGTCCTCAGCCGTCTCGGCGAGGGCGTCATGCAACCGGGCGACGTTGGTGACGGACCCCTGCTGCGGCGTATTCCAGGTGCCGTCGCAGCACACGATGAGATGACGCACCAGGATCCCCCTTTAGCGGCCGCTCACGTGACCACCGCTCGTCAGCCAGTCTGCTATGCCGCGAGGGTGGCGAGGCGGCGGTCGAGTTCTCGGACCCGGGTCTCGTGGTCGTAGCGCGACATCGCCTGCCGGGCCTGCCTGATGGTGGCGATGGAGAGCACCGAGCCGGTCCGGTGCGCCAGGTCCACCGCTGACCCGAGCTCCTCGCAGGCGAGGTCGAGCTCGCCGTCCTGCAGGTATACGTCGGCGCTCTGGCCGTGGAGGACGGTCCGGTCCCGCACGAAGCTCGGATCGATCGTGCGCAGCGCGGTGTCGAGCAGCGGTCTGGCTCGCGCGGGCTGGCGCAGGTCCATCCAGCAGGCGCCGGCCTGGCCGGCGGGATCGGCATCGTCGAAGTAGTAGAGCCAGTCAGGTTCCCAGGTACCGGGCGATGCCGCATCGAGGAGTCGCTCGGCGTCGTTGAGGGCCCGGCCACAGGCCGCGGCCTCGCCCGCCCGGGCGTGGGCGAGGGCCTTGCGGCCGGCCAGCAGCGCACGCAGCCGGGGCGTGGCATTGCGGCCGAGCTGCTCGTGCGCGCTGTCGATGAGATTGACGGCGTCCTGGTCGTGGCCGGTCCGCATGGCTTGGAGGCTCATGCACGCCAGGATGTGCGCGCCGGCCAGCGGATCCTGGGCGGTGGCCGAGCACCGCAGCCCGGCGATGTAGTAGGACTGCGCGGCGGCGTGATGGGAGGCATCGAAGTGCAGCCAGCCACACAGCCGGGCCGCCTCGGTGATCAGAC
>JBOHGT010000498.1:0-20942 GCA_050700385.1 Pseudonocardiaceae bacterium
GGGTCGGCGAGCTGCTGGCTGCGGTGCGCGACGCCGGAATCGCCACCGCGGTGGTCGGGATCGGTGGGTCGGCCACCTCGGACGGCGGGGCGGGCATGCTCGCCGCGCTGGGTGCCGTCCCGGTCGACGCCGACGGGGAGCAGCTGCCCGACGGGGGCGCGGCGCTGGCGCGTTGCGCGGCGCTGCACGGCACGCCCACGCTCGATGCTGTGACGCTGCTCGCCGCCGCGGACGTCACCAATCCGCTGCTCGGCCCGCACGGCGCCGCTGGGGTGTTCGGTCCGCAGAAGGGTGCCGATGCCGCCGAAGTGCAGCGCCTGGAAGCCGCGCTGGCCCGCTGGGCCGACGTGCTGGAGGGCGCCACCGGGCTCGCTGTGCGCGAGCAGCCCGGCGCGGGTGCCGCAGGCGGGCTCGGGGCGGCGCTGCTGGCGCTGGGGGCGGTCTGTGTCTCGGGTGCGCAGCTGGTCCGGGAGCGGACCGGCCTGGAGGCCGCGCTGGACAGCGCCCAGCTCGTGATCACCGGCGAGGGCAGCTTCGACGTCCAGTCGCTGCGTGGCAAGCTGGTCACGTCGCTGTCGGCCGGGGCGGCCGAGCGGGGCGTGCCGTGCATCGTGCTGGCCGGGCAGGTCTCCGTGGGCCGCCGCGAGGCTGCCGCGGTCGGCGTCGTCGCGGCCTACTCCGCGGCGGAGGAGGCCGGTTCGGTCCAGGCCGCCCTGGCCGACCCTGCCGGGACCCTGGCCGCGGCGGCCGAGCGCGCCGCCCGGTGTTGGGGTGGGCGCTGACCCCACGTCCTCGTGCTGGTGTGTCACCATGGGAGGCACGGGAATCACCCGTCGGCTGCGGACGTTGCCTCCTCTGAGGAGCGCGAGCCGCGCTCAGCCGTCGATGTCCCAGCGCCGATCCCCAGGGAGAGCCATGACCGTCGAGAACATCGCCGACACCGACGTGCCGACCCACGGCGTCGAGATGACTGATGCCGCTGCGAGCAAGGCCAAGGCGCTGCTCGACCAGGAGGGCCGGACCGACATGCACCTGCGTATCGCCGTCCAGCCGGGTGGCTGCGCGGGGCTGCGTTACCAGCTGTTCTTCGACGAGCGCACGCTCGACGGGGACGCGGTGCGTGACTTCAGCGGGCTGCGGGTAATCGTCGACCGGATGAGCACCCCCTACCTGCAGGGCGCTGTCATCGACTTCGTCGACACCATCGAGAAGCAGGGCTTCACCATCGACAACCCCAACGCGGGAGGCTCCTGCGCCTGTGGGGATTCCTTCAACTGAAGTCTCGCCCCGGCGGCACCAGGGCCGTGGACCCACCAGGGTCCGCGGCCCTTTTCAGACCTGCATGGTTCAGACCTGCACGGGTCAGACCTGCACTGGGTAGTGCGGTGCGGGGACCTGCGGGACGATTCGCTGCTCGACGAAGATGCCGTGCCAGAGCATGAAGACCAGCAGCGCCCAGATCCGGCGGCTGTGGTCGAGCGGCCCGGTGCGGTGCTCGTCGAGCAACCCGAGCACCGCACCGGTGTCCAGGAACTCCGCGGTGCCGGACGCCGTGATGATCTCCCGGGCCCAGCCGTGCAGCTCGTCGCGCAGCCAGTGCCGGATCGGCACCGGGAAGCCCAGCTTGCGGCGGTGCAGCACGTGCGCCGGGACGATGTCGCGCAGCGCCCGGCGCAGCGCGTGCTTGGTGGTCTCGCGGGTGACCTTCTCCTCGAGCGGGATGGTCGCGGCCACTGCGAAGACCTCGGGGTCCAGGAACGGGACTCGCAGCTCGAGCGAGTTGGCCATGGTCATCTTGTCGGTCTTGACGAGGATGTCACCGCGCAGCCAGGTGAACAGGTCCACGTGCTGCATCCGGGTCACCGGGTCCCAGCCCGCCGACTCGGCGTACGGGATGGCCGTGACGTCGGCGTGCGAGATCGCCGGGTCGAAGCCACCCAGCACCCGCCGCAACTGGTCGTCACGGAAGATCCGCGCGTTGCCGTAGTAGCGCTGTTCGAGCGGCAGCGCTCCCCGGCGCAGCAGGTCCTTGCCCCGCACCCCGTCCGGGATCCGTGCCGACAGCCGCCCCAACGCGCGGCGCAGCCCCCCGGGGACCTTCTCGAACGCGGCCAGCGACAGCGGCTCGCGGTAGATCGTGTAGCCACCGAACAGCTCGTCGGCGCCCTCGCCGGAGAGCACCACCTTGACGTGCCGGCGGGCCTCCCGGGCGACGAACCACAGCGGCACCAGCGCCGGGTCGGCCACCGGGTCGTCCAGGTACCAGACGATCAGTGGAAGGGCGTCGGCCATCTCCTGCGGGGACACCGTGCGGATCACGTGCTCGACGCCGATCGCGGCGGCCGACTCCGCGGCGACGTCCACCTCGGAGTAGCCGTCCCGTTCGAAGCCGGTGGTGAAGGTGATCAGGTCGGGGTTGTGCTCCTTGGCCAGCGCGGCGATCGCGGTGGAGTCGATACCCCCGGAGAGGAACGCCCCGACGGTGACGTCGGCGCGCATGTGCTTGGCCACCGAGTCCCGCATCACCGCGGTGACCTCGTCGTGCAGCCGAGCCGAGTCCGCCGGCGAGCGCGCCGGCTGCGGGCGGAAAGCTGCGGAGAAGTACCGCTGCGTGACGGGCTCGCCGCCGGGGGAGAGGGTGAACGACACGCCGGACTCGATTCGCCTGATCCCGGTGTGCAGCGATGCGGGTTCGGGCACGTACTGCAGGGTCAGGTAGTGCTGCAGCGCGCCGCGGTCGACGTCGCAGCGCACCCCCAGAGTGGGCGCGAGCTGCAGCAGGCTCTTCTTCTCGCTGGCGAAGGCCACCCCGTGCGGCCCGTGGCAGACGAACAGCGGCTTGATGCCGAACGGGTCGCGCGCCCCGAAGGCGACCCGGCGCTGCGCGTCCCAGATCAGGAAAGCGAACATGCCGCGCAGCCGGCGCACGGCCTCGGGCCCGAGATGGTGGTAGGCGGCCACGATGACCTCGGTGTCGCCCTCCGTGGCGAAGCTCACGCCGTGCTCGCGGCGCAGCTGCTCGCGTAGCTCGACGTAGTTGTAGATCTCCCCGTTGAACAGGATGGTGTAGCGGCCGGGCCGCTCGGGTGGCCCCCAGTGCAGCGGCTGGTGCGAGTGCTCGAGGTCGATGATCGACAGCCGGTTGAACCCCAGCACCACGTCACTGTCGTGCCAGGTCCCGCTCTCGTCCGGGCCGCGGTGTCGCTGGCAGGCCAGCGCAGCCGCGACCGCGTCGACGTAGCCGGCCGCGGCTGCGCCGGCCGTCACCACTCCCAGCAGCCCGCACACGTAGTCGCCCTCTCGCCGATGCTCGGTGGCAGGCGCACCAGTATGCCGATCCGCGATCCCCGGACCCGGCCGCCCCGGCGCAGCCACGGTGCCTTTGCTGGTTTACGCTCCGAAGCGGCCATCCCGGACGGGTCGAGGAGGACGAGGCGTGGTCGACGTGGTCCGCTCACGCGCGGCACGGCCGCTCAAAGTCGCCCTGATCGCCGGGTTGGTACTGCTGGCTACGGGGTGTTCCGCCAGCGACGTGCTCGCCTTCGGCTGGCCGGAGGGCATCACACCGCAGGCCGACCGGATGCGGCAGCTGTGGATCTGGTCGGCGCTCGCCGCGCTCGTCGTCGGCCTGGTCGTCTGGGGTCTGATCCTGTGGGCGGTGGTCTTCCACCGCAAGCGCGGCGACGAGATGCCCCGCCAGACCCAGTACAACCTGCCGCTGGAGATCGTCTACACGGTCGTCCCGTTCGTCATCGTGGCCGTGCTGTTCTACTTCACAGTGACCGCGCAGAACTTCGTGCAGGCCAAGGTGGACGACCCCGGCCTGCGGGTCGAGGTCGTCGGCTTCCAATGGAACTGGGAGTTCCAGTACCTGCAGGACGAGCCGGACGGGCAGGGCGGTTTCGCGCCGATGCGGACCGACGCGGGCACGCCGCTGAGCACGGTGGGCTCGTCAGCCGTGGTCCCGCTGCTCGTGGTGCCCACCGAGCGCGTCGTCGAGTACCGCATCGAGTCCACCGATGTGCTGCACTCCTTCTTCGTGCCCGAGTTCCTCTTCAAGCGCGACGTCTTCCCGTACCCCGAGAGGAACGACACCGACCACGTGTTCCAGACCACGGTCGACCGGCAGGGTGCCTTCGTCGGCCGGTGCGCCGAGCTGTGCGGCACGTACCACTCGAACATGAACTTCGAGCTGCGCGCGCTGCCGGGCGACCTGTTCGACCGCTACCTCGACCTGCGGGCGCAGACCAACCCCATGACCAGCCAGCCCTACACGGCCGGCGATGCGCTGGCCGAACTGGACTGCGGCGAGCTGTGCGCCCCGCAGGCGGTCACCACCTCACCGTTCGACACCAAGCGGGTGAACGCCGACCCGGCCGGTGGCGCTCCCAACTGATCGATCGCCGACCAGGTCCGATCGCCGACCAGGTCCGATCGCGGCAGCACACCCGTTCGAGAGCGAGGTAGCAGGGATGAAGGTCGAAGCCCGGATCTTCGAGATCGTCACGGTGTTCTTCTTCCTTTCCGCGGTGGTCTACGGGTTGTGGTCCGCGGAGCCCATCGGGACCACCGCCCTGACCCTGACCGGCGGCCTGGCGCTCATCATCGGTACCTACTTCCGCTTCGTCTCCCGGCGGGTTCGGATGCGGCCCGAGGACAACTCCGTGGCCGAGGTGAGCGACGGCGCCGGTGAGCTGGGATTCTTCTCGCCGGGCAGCTACTGGCCGTTCACGATAGGGCTTTCGGTGGGCATCGCGGCCTACGCATTGGCGTTCTTCGAGATGTGGCTGTTCGGGATCGCTGCGGTGCTGGTGCTCATCACCGTCGCGGGTCTGGTCTTCGAGTACCACGTGGCCGCCGACAAGGAGTGAGCTACCCGGACGTGCGGTGTGGTGCGGCCTCAGCAGGGCGGTTGATCTCGTCAGCGTGCGTCTCAGCCGGGTCAGCGGGGCACCGCGGACAGTGCGCTGCTGAGGCGCGTCCAGCGGTCCAGCAGCTCCTCCGCCGCCCCGGAGTCCACCGCTGCGGCGGCCCGCACGGCGCCGGCGCGAAGGCCGGCGACGAGGCCGCCGCCCAGCCCGTCATACGCGGCGAGCGCCGCCGCCGCGTTGAGCAGCACGGCGTCGCGCACCGGGCCGGGCTCGCCGGCCAGCAGTCGCCGCACCACACCGGCGTTGGCGGCCGCGTCGCTGCCTCGCAGGTCCTCGGTCCGGCAGCGTGCCACATCCAGCTCCGCCGGGTCGACGCGCTCGGGTCGGACCACGCCGGCGTGCACCACCCAGACCGTGCTGGTGGTCGTGGTGGTGATCTCGTCCAGCCCGTCGTCACCCCGCACCAGCAGCGCGCTGGACCCCCGGGCGGCCAGCACCTCCGCCATCACCGGCGCCATCCGCGCCTCGGCGCAGCCCACCAGCGCCGCGGCGGGCTGCGCCGGGTTGGTCAGCGGCCCGAGGAAGTTGAAGGCGGTGGGCACCCCGATCTCACGGCGCGGGCCGGCCGCGTGCCGCATCGCGGGGTGGAACACCGGAGCGAAGCAAAACCCGATGCCGACCTCGGCGACGCAGGCAGCGACCTGCTCCGGCCCGAGGTCGATGGCCACACCGAGCGCCTCGAGCACGTCGGCCGTGCCACACTGCGAGGATGCCGCACGGTTGCCGTGCTTGACTACGGGAGCTCCCGCGGCGGCGGTCACCAGCGCGGCCATGGTGGAGATGTTCACGGTGTGCGCCCGGTCACCCCCGGTGCCGACGACGTCTACCGCCCGCGCCCCGAGATGCACCCGCCGCGCATGTGCGAGCATCGCGGCGGCCAGCCCGGCGATCTCCCCCGGGGTCTCGCCCTTGGCCCGAAGCGCTACGACGAACGCTGCGACCTGGGCCGGAGTGGCCTCCCCGGACATCACCTGGTCCATCGCCCATGCGGTGTCCTCGGCACCCAGGTCCGTCCGGGCGATGAGCCGCGTCAGCAGCGCGGGCCAGCTGCGCGGGCTCGGCGACATGCCGCGGCCTCAGCCGTTGCCGGCCGGCAGCCGGTGCCAGCGCAGCACGTCGGCCACGGTCTCGGCGGCGGCCAGCGGATCCAGCGGGTGGACGATCACGGCGTCGGCCTGCGACCAGGTGGCCAGCCAGCGGTCGTCCCTTCGCCGCACCGAGACGATGATCGGTGGGCAGTCGGTGATCTCGTGCTTGAGCTGGCGGGAAAGCCCCATCCCTCCGGTCGGCTGCGCCTCGCCGTCGAGGATGGCAAGGTCCACCGTGCCGCTGTCGACCTGCGCGATCACCTCGGCGATGGTGCCCGCCTCGATGTAGCGCAGCTGGCCGACGTCCGGTGCGGGCCGGCGGCCGACGGCGACGATGATCGCCTCCCGCACCTCGGGCCGGTGGCTGAAGACCAGGACTGCGGTGCTCGCATCGTTCATCGGGCGGTCGCCGATCCTCCGTGTGGGTGTCCGGGGCCAGCACTCGGCGGGTCCGGCGGGCATGGCGATGCTAGCCGTTCCCGCGCGTCGCGCCCCGGCCCGGCCCGGCCCCCAGGACACCGGCCGGTCATAATGCTTCGCGTGACCTCCTCGTCCAGCCTGGCGGCGCCCTCCATCAGCCAGCGCGTGCACTCGCTGAACCGGCCCAACATGGTCAGCGTCGGCACCATCGTCTGGCTGTCCAGCGAGCTGATGTTCTTCGCGGGCCTGTTCGCGATGTTCTTCACCGTGAAGGCCCAGGTCCCGGGCCCGTGGCCGCCGATCCTGGAGTCGACCGGCGAGCCCATCCACCTCAACGTGCCCTACGCGCTGGTCGTCACGATCATCCTCGTGTCGTCGTCGTTCACCTGTCAGTGGGGTGTGTTCAAGGCCGAACAGGGCGACGTCTTCGGGTTGCGGCTCTGGTACACGATCACCCTGATCATGGGTACGACCTTCGTGCTGGGGCAGGCCTACGAGTACGTCAACCTGATCCATGAGGGCGTCACCATCCCGTCCGGGGCCTACGGCACCGTGTTCTACCTCACCACCGGCTTTCACGGCCTGCACGTGACGGGCGGCCTGATCGCATTCGTCTTCTTGATAGTCAGGACGACGATGAGCAAGTTCACCCCTGCGCAGGCCACCGCGGCCATCGTCGTGTCCTACTACTGGCACTTCGTCGACGTGGTGTGGATCGGCCTGTTCGCGACCATCTACTTCGTCCCGTGACTCCCGCCATCGACCCGCCGCACCAGACCCGAAGCCGACAGCAGGGGCAGCCCAGAGAGATGACCGCCACCACACCCACGTCCCGATCGCGCCGTGGCGCCCGCAGCCGGCTGCACCGCCGCGTGTCGGGCGTGCTCGCGCTCGTCATCGCCCTGCTCTCCGTCGGGGCGCTGTACACGGTGTTCGCGCCGCAGCCGCAGACCGCCCAGGCCGCGCAGGACCCGGCGCTGGTCCGGCAGGGCGAGCAGGTCTACAACAATGCCTGCATCTCCTGTCACGGCACCAACCTGCAGGGCGTCACCGACCGCGGGCCGAGCCTGATCGGCGTCGGCGAGGCCGCGGTGTACTTCCAGGTGTCCACCGGCCGGATGCCCGCGGTGCGCCAGGAGGCCCAGGCGGCGGAGAAGCCGGTGAAGTTCTCTCCGGAGGAGATCGAAGCCCTGGGAGCCTACGTGCAGGTCAACGGCGGCGGCCCGACCGTCCCGGAGGGCAAGGAGCTGGCCGGCGGTGACGCCGCGCACGGCGGCGAGCTGTTCCGGTTGAACTGCGCCGCGTGCCACAACTTCACCGGCGAAGGCGGTGCGCTGTCCTCCGGCAAGTACGCCCCGGACATCACGGGCGTCGACGCGCAGCAGATCTACGCCGCGATGATCAGCGGGCCGCAGAACATGCCCAAGTTCTCCGACCGGCAGCTCACCCCCGAGGAGAAGAAGGACATCATCGCCTACCTCGAGTCGGTCCGGAACGAGACCGGAACGAGCACGAACCCGGGTGGCTGGGGACTCGGCAACATCGGACCGACCTCCGAGGGACTCATCGCCTTCATCGTCGGGATCGCCGCTCTCGTGGGCGTGGCCGTGTGGATCGGAGCGAAGGCATGAGCGGGCCGGAGCGCGACCGCATCCCCACCGGGGCCGAGCTGGAGGAGATGACCCCCCGACAGCTCGAGCAGCTCGGCTACCGGCTCGACGACCTCGAGATACCCGACGACCGGGCGAGGTGGCCGATCAGCGGTACCCGGGCCGAGCGGCGGGCCGAGCGCCAGGTCGCCTCCTGGTTCGCACTGTCCGCGCTGTCCGGGCTCGCGTTCGTGGTCATCTTCATCGCGTGGCCGTGGGAGTACCGCCCACCGGAGGCCGAGGGGTACCTGCTCTACTCGCTCTACACCCCGCTGATCGGGGTGACGTTCGGTCTGTCGATCCTGGGCCTGGGTGTCGGCGCGATCGCCTACGCCAAGAAGTTCCTGCCCGAGGACGTCGCGATCCAGCAACGCCACGACGGGGGGTCCTCGGAGCTGGACCGGCGCACCACCGCGGCGCGCCTGACCGAGGCGGGAAGGACCAGCGGCTTCGCACGTCGCTCCCTGATCAAGCGGACGGCCGGGATCGGAGCGGGGGTCGTCGGGCTCGCCACCGGGGTGCTCGCGCTGGGGGGGCTGCTGCGCAACCCCTGGGAGCAGGGTGCCCAGTCACCGTTGTGGACCACCGGGTGGGCGTCGGCCGACGGCGAGCCCGTCTACCTGCGCTACCAGCGCGAGGAGATCTCGCTGGCACGGCCCGAGGACCTCGCAGCCGGGTCGATCACCACGGTGTTCCCGTACAAGGAGTCCTGGGACGAGGAGCACGCGCACGAGGCGATGCGCGCCGCCGACAACCCCGTCATGCTGATCCGGCTCCGGCCCGGCACACCCGTGGTCAAGCGCAAGGGTCAGGAGGACTTCAACTACGGCGACTTCTTCGCCTTCTCGAAGATCTGCACCCACATGGGCTGCCCGACCTCGCTCTACGAGTCGCAGACGGACCGACTGCTGTGCCCGTGCCACCAGTCGCAGTTCCTGGCCAACGAGTACGCCCGACCGATCTTCGGCCCGGCCACTCGCTCGCTGCCGCAGCTACCGATCTCGGTCGACGAGAGGGGATACTTCGTGGCGACAGGTGGTTTCATCGAGGCGGTCGGTCCGGCGTTCTGGGAGCGGAGATCATGACCACATCGACGAGGAAGCCCTCGGGCTTGACCGCCAAGGCGGGCCACGCCGCGAACGAGCTCGATGCCCGGCTGAGCGGGGCGGGGCTCCTGCGCACGCAGCTGAACAAGGTTTTCCCGACGCACTGGTCGTTCATGCTCGGGGAGATCGCGCTGTACAGCTTCATCGTGTTGCTGCTGTCAGGTACCTACCTCGCGTTCTTCTTCGATCCGTCGATGGCCGAGGTCGAGTACCAGGGAGCCTACGACCAGTTGCGCGGCGTCGAGATGTCCAAGGCCTACGCGACCACCTTGGACCTGTCGTTCGAGGTGCGCGGCGGGCTCTTCGCCCGGCAGGTCCACCACTGGGCTGCGCTGCTGTTCGTGTCCGCCATGATGGTGCACATGTGCCGGACCTTCTTCACCGGCGCGTTCCGCAAGCCACGCGAGACCAACTGGCTGATCGGCGTCGGCCTTCTCACGCTGGGCATCCTCGAGGGTTTCGCCGGCTACTCGCTTCCCGACGACCTGCTCTCCGGCACCGGACTGCGGATCATGTCCGGCGTGATCCTCTCCATCCCGGTGATCGGAACCTGGGCGCACTGGCTGATGTTCGGCGGGGAGTTCCCCGGCGAGCTGGCCATTCCGCGGCTCTACATCGTGCACGTCCTGATCGTCCCGGGCCTGATCTTCGCGCTCATCGCGGTGCACCTGGGGTTGGTCTGGTTCCAGAAGCACACCCAGTTCCCGGGCCCGCGGCGCACCGAGCGCAACGTCGTGGGCGTGCGGATCCTGCCCACCTTCGCCGTGCACGGCGGCGCCTTCACAATGATCAACATCGGCGTGATGGCGATCATGTCGGGGCTGTTCCAGATCAACCCGGTCTGGAACTACGGCCCGTACAGTGCCGCGCAGGTGTCGACCTTCGCCCAGCCGGACTACTACATCGGGTTCCTGGAGGGCTCGCTTCGGCTGTGGCCGGCGTGGGAGACCTACCTCGGTGACTACACGATCCCCGCAGCGTTCTGGCCGACCGTCGTCCTGCCGGGGATCATGTTCACGCTGCTCGCCATGTACCCCATGATCGAGCGAAGGCTCACCAAGGACCATGCGCATCACAACCTGCTGCAGCGGCCGCGTGACGTCCCCGTGCGGACCTCGCTGGGCATGATGGCGCTGACGTTCTTCATGGTGCTGCTGATCTCCGGGTCCAACGACGTCTTCGCCTACTACTTCGACATCTCGCTCAACGCGGTGACCTGGGCGGGACGGATCGGGCTGCTGCTGCTTCCGCCGCTGGCCTACTTCGTGACCTACCGGATCTGCATCGGCCTGCAGCGCGCGGACCGGGCGGTGCTCGAGCACGGCGTCGAGACCGGCATCATCAGGCGGCTCCCGAACGGCGCGTTCATCGAGGTGCACCAGCCGCTGGCCGGCACCGACGACCACGGGCACGCGGTCCCGCTGGAGTACCAGGGCGCCTCGGTGCCGAAGAAGATGAACGAGCTCGGCTTCGGTGGTGCCCCGGTGCCGGGGTCACTGCTGCGGCCGGACCCGCCGGAGGAGAGCGCGGCACTGGAGGCGGCACGCGAGCGCGACGCCGCAGCCGAAGCCGGCAAGGAGCGCGCCGAGGCCGACCGCGAGCTGGCCGGTCGTCCGCAACGCTAGCCGGCGTACTCCCAGTGCCAGGGCTCCTCGCGCCCGCGTCCGGGAGCGGCCCAGGGCGGGTGCACCCAGCCGAAGGACGAGGCGTTGGCCGCCATCCAGGCGAACTCGCGGGTGACGAACGACTGGGCTCCACCACACAGGTCCAGGGCGAGACCCCAGCCGTGGTTGCTGGTCCCCGGCACCGCGGCGAGGCCGGGCTTGCGGGAGTAGAGGTTGATCTGCTGGCCGAAGGTGCGGTAGGAGTCGGTGACGCACAGCGGGCGACCGAAGTCGGCGGCGAACGCCTGGTTCATCGCGCCGAAGGTCTGCGCCGCATCGCAGCGCAGCCGGTGCGACCCGACCCCGATCGGGCACAGCGCGGAGGTGGGGATGAGCCCGTTGGGGAAGCCGCCCCAGGCACCGGTTGCCGCGCCTGCCCGCAGCTGCACGCCGTTGCACCGGTGCACCGGCCCCGCCGCGGTGCGTTGTGGCACCGCCGCCGGCGGCCGGACTCCCAGCGCGGGCCGCGACACTCCCACCACCGCGGCAGGGTCGACCACGGTGACGGCGACCGACGTGGCCCTGGCGTCGGCCGCGATCAGCGTGCGCGGGTCCAGCGCGATGCCGACGTGCTGGACGCCCTCGGCGGCGGGTCCGAAGAAGACCAGGTCGCCTGGCTGCACGTCGGCGGGATCGATCGGCACTCCGACGGCCATCTGCTCGGCTGCGGCCGCTGGCACCGGCAGCCCGGCCTGACCGAGCATCGAGCCGACCAGGCCGTCGCAGGAGTAAGCCATCGGCCCGCTGCTGCCGGCGCCGGTGGACGGGGTGAAGGGGAATCCCAGCGTGCTCATCGCCAGGGTCACGGCGCGGATCGTCTCGGCCGGCAGCACCAGCAGCTGCGAGCCGTCGGGCAGCGTCGCCCGCGCCACCCCCGGCTGCGGCAGGCCCCCCGCGCCCGGCAGCGGTGCGAGTCCTGCGGGCAGCCTGCCGGGGTCGCGCAGCGCGACCGCCGGCGGCGCGACGATCCTCGCGGCGGCGAGCGAGTCGGTGTAGCGGCGCCAGTTCGCAGCCGTCTCCGCGTTGCGGCGGCGCTGCTCCTCCTGCATCGCGATCACGGCGCGGTTCGTGGCCGCGAGCATGGTGTTCAGCTCGGCCGACAGGCCGACAGCCCGGTCGCTGGCGTCGCCGACGGCGCCGGTGAGCTCGGACTCCCGCGCCGCGACCGCCCGCTCGGCGTCCGCGGCGGCCTGCTCGGCGGCTCCCGCTTCCCGCTGGGCGGCCAGTGCCACGCTGAACCGCCGGTCGGTGTCCTCGCGCAGCGCGTCGACTAGCTCCAGGCCGTCGAGCACCTCGCCGGAGTCGGACGCGGCGAGCATCGTGCGCAGCGAGCTCGGCGGGCCCAGCCCGGTGAAGACCCCCGAGACGTACCGGTCGACCTCGGCCTGCCGGGCTGCCACCGCCGCATCAGCCCGCTCCCGGACCGCCGTCGCGGCGTCGAGCCGGACACGGGCAGCGTCCAGCTCGACCTGCACCGACCGGACGTGCCCCTGCAAGCCCGCCAGCTCGGTCTGCACGCCGGCCGCCTGCCGCTGCAACGCGGCGATCTCGGGATCGGCGAACGCATCGTCGCCGCGCGGATCGGGGACCGCGACCCCGGGCGCCACGCCGGCCTCGTCCGGCGGGGGCGGGGGCGGCTGTGCGGCCGCAGGGATCGCCAGCACCAGGGCGGCAACCGCCGACAGCACCAACCCGGCTGCTCGTACCGTGACCCCGCGCATGCCCACCTCCGCCGCAGCGTCTACCGCTCATAACGTGCCAGACATGCGTATGCAATATTGTCGCATCATATCGTGACCGTTACGTGATCAGATCCGGCCGAGCCTCGAGAGCAGGACCGCCGAGGGCACCGGGTGCGCGCCGCGGCGCCGCACCGAGTCGGCGACCGCGCGGTCCGAGGTCGCCACCACGACGGGACGACCGTCCGGTTCGGCTGCCACCAGAGCCCGGATCACGTCGTCGGCGAGCACCCCCGGGTCGGTGAAGAGCACCCGAACTCCGCGGGCGGTCGTGGTCGGTACCGCGACGACGGCCGCACCGTCGAAGACCACGGTGACCTCGGCGGTGGTGCGCGCCGCGAGCGCGCCCAGCTGCCCGGCGAGCCGGTCCCGCTGCTCGGACAGCGTCAACTCCGGGTAGCCGGTCTTGGTGACGTTGTAGCCGTCCACCACGAGGTGCACCGCGGGCAGCGCCAGCAGCCGGTCCAGCGTCGCGGAGTCGACGACCCGTCCGCCGGGGGCCGGCGGCCCGGCGCCACGGACGAGATCGGCCGGTCGCGGCCCGCCGCTCGAGCGCGGCTGCTCGTCCAGCGCGAGCTCGCGACGCAGCCCGGTGACCGCGCCGGCCAGCGTGTCCACGAGCAGCGTCAGCCGGACCTCGTCGGCCTGCCGGGCCTCCCGGGCAGCCTGCCGTGCGGCTTCGGCATCGGCCTCCGCCCGTGCCGCCCGTCGGCGCGCAGACTCGGCCCGCTCCCGCTCGCGGTCTCGGTCGGCCTCGGCGGCGGCCAGGACGCTACGGACCTCGGTCAGCTCGGCGTCCCGCTCGCCAGCCGCGGCTGCTGCCTCGTCCTGCGCGCGGCGCAACCGCACACCCTGCTCGCGCAGCCGCCCGCGCAACCGCTCCGCCTCCGCCTCTTCCGCAGCGCCTGCCCGCTGCGTCCGTACCGTCGCCTCGTCGAGCTCGCGCTGCAGTCGCCGGACCTCGGCTGCCAGCCGGTCGGCTCTGGCGCGCTCGGCGTCCCGCTCGGCTCGCAGTTGCGCGTCCCCGGCCCTGCGGGCGACCGCGGCAACCTG
The DNA here is from genome assembly GCA_050700385.1 of Pseudonocardiaceae bacterium. Taxonomy (GTDB): domain Bacteria; phylum Actinomycetota; class Actinomycetes; order Mycobacteriales; family Pseudonocardiaceae; genus WHSY01. The sequence goes on from JBOHGT010000498.1 coordinate 13,651, forward strand.
CTCGGCCGCCGCGGGCTCGCCCCGCAGCACCGCGACGGCGGCTGCGGCGGCGTGGTCCGCCGAGTCGGGTTCCAGCTGCTCGGGGCGGTTCGAGCGGGTCCACTCCACGACCGCGGCCCGGAACGCCGACGAGTCCCGCAGCGCGGCCAGCAGCGGGCCCGCGCCGAGCCGGGCACGCTTCACCGGCGCGAACCGGGCCACCGGTCGCACCGGCGGCGGCAGGTCGGCGGTAGCCAGCCCGGGCAACGCGGCAGCCGCGATCGCCGCCAGGCGCGACCGCACCGGCTCCGGCAGCTCACCCCAGTCCACGATGGACTCCGGTGGCGGGGTCGCGGACACGGTGGTCAGGCTAGACCGTGCACCTGCCGCGCGCGGGCTACTATCGCGCTCGACCCGCCCACCGACAGTTGCCGGCTGAGCCGGGAACTGTCGGTGCTCCGCCCTATCGTCCGCGACGAGTGAGAGATCCCAGGAGCTGGAGGGGAGCCCGGACATGATCGTGGATTGTGACTGCTGCGCGGTGCGGGGCGACGCCTGCGGGGACTGCGTGATAACGGTGCTGCTCGGAGCACCTCCCAACGGCGTGGAGCTGGACGCCACCGATCGCGTGGCGCTGGAGAACCTGGCTGCTGCCGGCATGGTTCCGCGGCTGCAGCTGGTCGGCTGTGAGCAACGTCACGACCTGCAGGGCGAGGCTGCAGTGGGCGACACCGGAGATCGCGCCCAGCGGTCGGCGGATCGCGCCGAGCGGTCGGCCAGGTGGGTCGGCTGATCGCATCGACCGAACCCGGTAGCAGCCGGATCCGGTCACTGGCCGACCCGGATCGGCGGTTCGGCCGCTGCTGGCGGGGCGGTCGTGGACGGCAGCATTGCCCTTTCGTAGCCTGTGCGCGATCTCGCGGCGGGTGCCGTCCGACCGGATGGCACCGCGGGACACCGCCGAATCGGCTCGAGTCGGGAGCCGAACCGGGGAACCACTCCCACCGGGGTGAATCCGGGTAGGTGCTGCGCACCGCCCGGTAGGGCTGTTCCCACTTCCGGCCCGAACCCGTCAGCTAACCCGGTAGGCGGTCCGATGGAAGAGGAGACCTGCGCGACGTGTCGTCGCATCATCCGAAGCGCGCCGTGCAAGGTGCGCTCGCTGCCATCGCCATGACCGCCCTGGTGACCCTGGTTCCCACGCCCGCCACTGCGGATCCACCGGTTCCCGACGACGCCCCCGCGGCCGTCCAGCAGCTCGCCGACCTCAGCCACCAGGCCGAGCTGCTCACCGAGCAGTGGCACCACGCCAAGGACCAGCTCGACGCCCGACGGGGCGAGCTGGACCGGGCCCGGCGCGACGCAGCTGCGGCGGCCGCCTCCGGGAACCAGGCTCACGCGGTCCAGGAGCAGTTCCGCGGCCAGGTCGACCGGCTTGCCAACGCCTCCTTCCAGGGTGCGCGCCTCAACCAGCTGTCGGCGCTGCTCGTGAGCGACTCGCCCGATGAGTTCCTCGCCCAGATGTCCGCGCTGGACCTGCTGGCGACGGACAGGAACCAGGCGATGAACGGGCTCACCGCCGCGGTCAGGCAGGCACGGCAGGCCGAGCAGGCGGCCAACGATGCGGCGACCCGCGCCGTCGCGGCCGAGCACGACGCGGCGCGCCTCGAGGGCGATCTCGCCCGGGCTCGCGAGGACATGGATCGCCAGATCGGGGTCGTGCAGGGCCGCCTGGACGAGCTCACCGCCGAGGAGCGGGAGTCGTACACCAGCGACGGCCTGACCGACTTCGCGCTCGGTCAGTTGCCCCTCGGTGCCGCCGGCGAGGCGGTGCAGGCGGCGCTGAGCAAGCAGGGCTCGTCGTACAGCTGGGGAGCCGACGGCCCGGAGTCCTTCGATTGCTCGGGTCTCACGTCCTGGGCCTACGATCAGGCCGGTGTGAGCCTGCCGCGTTCCAGCCAGGAGCAGGCACAGGTGGGGAGAAGCGTGAGCCGCTCGGAGCTGCAGCCCGGTGACCTCGTCGCGCTCTACTCACCGGTCAGCCACATCGGACTCTACGTCGCCGACGGCCAGTACGTGCACGCGCCGCAGAGCGGCGATGTCGTGAAGGTCGTCGACATCCCGTGGGAGGACGTCACCGCGATGCGCCGGGTGGGCTGAGCCACCCGGCTGCGTGCCGCCACCGCACGCCGTGGAGCCGGTCGCGCCGATGCGCCGCACGCTGCTGGTGACCAACGACTTCCCGCCCCGCCCGGGCGGGATCCAGGCCTACCTTCACGAGCTCGCCCGGCGGCTGCCCCCCGGTCGCCTCACGGTGTACGCGCCGGACTGGCCCGGCGCCGCGAGGTTCGACGCGCAGCTGCCACTCCCGGTGCACCGCCATCCCGGCCGGCTGATGCTGCCCGTGCCCGATGTGCTGCGCCGCGCCTGCGTGCTGGCCCGGGAGCACGGCTGCGACGCCGTGTGGTTCGGCGCCGCAGCCCCGCTGGGCCTGTTGACCCACCGCCTCCGGGGTGCCGGGGTGGACCGGGTGGTCGCCAGCAGCCACGGGCACGAGGTGGGCTGGGCGATGCTGCCCGGCGGCCGGCAGGCGCTGCGACGGATCGGCCGGGGCAGCGACGTCGTCACCGTCGTCAGCCACTACACCCGGCGGCGGGTCGCCGCGGCGTTCGGCCCGCTGGCGGCGCTGGAGCAGCTGCCGCCGGGGGTTGACACCGCCATCTACCGCCCCGACCCGGCGGCCCGGGCGGAGCTGCGCCGCCGGTACCGCCTGGGTGGGGCTCCGGTCGTGATCTGCGTATCGCGGTTGGTGGCACGCAAGGGGCAGGACGCGCTGGTCCGGGCGCTGCCCGCGATCCGTCGCCGGGTCCCAGGCACGGTGCTGCTGCTCGTCGGCGGAGGTCCGGATCGAGACCGGCTGCGCCGCCTGGCCGCCGGCTGCGGGATGGCCGACGCCGTGGTGTGCACCGGCGCGGTGTCGTGGGCGGAGCTGGCGGCGCACTACGCCGCCGGTGACGTGTTCGCGATGCCGTGTCGCACTCGGGGAGGTGGCCTGGACGTCGAGGGGCTGGGCATCGTATTCCTCGAAGCTGCTGCGACCGGTCTGCCGGTGGTCGCGGGCGCCGCTGGCGGTGCACCCGAGACGGTCCGGGACGGGCGGACCGGCCATGTCGTCGAAGGGCGCGACGTCCCCGCGCTGGCCCGCACCGTCGCCGCGCTGCTGGCGGAACCCGACCACGCCGCCGCGATGGGTGCCGCCGGGCGGGCGTGGATGCGGCGCGACTGGGACTGGGCGCAGCGCGCCCGGCGGCTGGCGGGGTGGCTGGACGGCGGGTGAGCCGCCGTCCGCCCCTCACTGGGCGTAGATCGCGTCGATGTCGTCGGCGAAGCTCTTCGAGACGACCGCCCGCTTGAGCTTCAGGGTAGGCGTGAGTTCACCGCTGTCCTCGCTGAACTCCACCGGCAGGATGCGGAACTTCCGGATCGCCTCCGCGTGCGAGACGGCCTCGTTGGCCTCGTCGATCGTGCCCTGCACTTCGGCGCGCAGGTCCTCGTCGTCGACCAGCTCGGCCACCGATGCGTTCTCGGGCTTGCCGTGCTCGTCGCGCCACGCCGGGAACGCCTCGGTGTCGATGGTGACCACAGCGCCGACGAAGGGCTGCTGGTCGCCCACGACCATGCACTGGCTGATCAGCGGGTGGGCCCGGATGCGGTCTTCCAGCACCGCCGGTGCCACGTTCTTGCCCGCCGCCGTGACGATGATCTCCTTCTTACGCCCGGTGATCCGCAGATACCCCTCGTCGTCGAGGTCGCCGAGGTCGCCGGTGTGGAACCACCCGTCCCTGATGGCCGCCTCGGTGGCCTGCTCGTTGTGCCAGTAGCCCCGCAGCACCCCCGGGCTCTTGATCAGTACCTCGCCGTCGTCATCGACACGCACGGTGACCCCGGCCACCGGCCTGCCGACCGTGCCGACCTTGAACTCGTTCTCGGTGTTCACCGTCGACGCGGCGCTGGTCTCGGTGAGCCCGTAGCCTTCGAGTACCGGTACCCCGATGCCGCGGAAGAAGTGCCCGAGCCGCTCGCCCAGCGGCGCGCCGCCGGAGACCGCCGCGACACACCGACCGCCGAGCACCGCCCGCAGCTTGGCGTAGACCAGCTTGTCGAAGGCGGCGTGCCGCAGGCGCAGTCCCAGACCCGCGCCACCGGTTTCCTGGGCGCGGCTCCACTCGACGGCGGTGACGTCGGCGGCGTCGAAGATCCGCCCCTTCCCGTCGGCGTGTGCCTTCTGCTTGGCGGAGTTGTAGAGCTTCTCGAACACCCGGGGTACCGAGAGCAGGAAGCTGGGCCGGAACTCGGCGAGCTCCATGACCAGGTTCTTGACGTCCGGCGTGTGCCCCAGGGTCACCCGGGCGTACACCGAGCAGCACTGGATGATCCGGGCGAACACGTGCGCCAGCGGCAGGAACAGCAGCACCGAGTTGCCGGCCTGCATCAACTGCGGGAAGCCCGCGATCGCCGCTCTGGTCTGGTTGAGCAGGTTGCCGTGGGTGAGCTCGCAGCCCTTGGGCCTCCCGGTGGTTCCGGAGGTGTAGATCAGCGTGGCGAGATCCCCCGCGTGCACCGAGGCGGCGCGCTCGCGCACGTCCGCGTCGGTGACGCCGGCACCGAGCGCGGCCAGCTCATCGACCGCCGCGGCGGTCTCACCAGCGCCGGTGGACTCCTCGATCTGCCACACGTGTACCAGGTCCGGCAGCCGGTCCGCCAGGGAGCGGACCGTCTCGCGGTGCGCGCTCGCCTCGACGATCACGGCCGTGGCGCCGGAGTCGGACAGGATCCACTCCACCTGCTCGGGCGAGGAGGTCTCGTAGATCGGCACCGTCACACCACCGGCCGCCCAGATCGCGTAGTCGAGCAGGGTCCACTCGTAGCGGGTCTTGGACAGCAGCGCGACCCGGTCGCCACGGTCGACGCCCGACGCGATCAGCCCCCGGGTCACCGCCGTCAGTTGGGCGGCGAAGTCCTTCGCGGTGACGTCGACCCATCCACCGTCGATCCGGCGGCGAAAGCTGATGCTGCCGGCGAAGCGCTCGGCATTCGCCCACACCACATCGGTGAGGTTCTCCTCATCGGCCACCGTCACGGTGGCAGGCATGCTGAACTCCCGCACGGGAACCTCCGGATTTCGTGGTTACTCTTCGGAAACATATCGCGCGCACCCGCATCTGCCCATACCGGGCAGCACGGTCACGGCAGTGGCAGGCCGTGCTCGGGGTAGCCTGCGCCTCATGGCCGACGAGTCGACCCAGTCCATCGTCATCGACGCCGAGCCCGACGCGATCATGGATGTGATCGCGGACTTCCCCCACTACCCGGAATGGGCCAACGCGGTCAAGGACATCGAGGTCGTCGACCCCGGCACCGGCGGGCGGGCGGCGCAGGTGCGCTTCGTGATCGACGCCGGGGTGGTCAAGGACGAGTACGTGCTGGCCTATACCTGGGCCGGGGACGGCCTGTCGGTGCGGTGGAACCTGGTCAAGGGGCAGATGCAGCGGGCGCAGCGCGGTTCCTACGTGCTCGACCCCCAGGACGGCGGCTCCACCCGCGTCACCTACAGCCTCGCGGTGGACCTCGCGATCCCGATGATCGGCATGTTCAAGCGCAAGGCCGAGAAGGTGATCATGGACACCGCGCTGAAGGAACTCAAGCGGCGCGTCGAGGCCTGACTGCGGGCGGGTAGGCTTGCGACCTCGCTCCGAATATCCCAGGAGGGAGGCGGCGGGGTGCGTGTCGTGCTCTTCGTCGGCAAGGGTGGCGTCGGTAAGACCACCCTCGCCGCGGCGACCGCCGCCGCGTGCAGCGCCGCCGGTCGCAAGACGCTCGTGGTCTCGACCGATCCGGCGCACTCGCTGGCCGACGCGCTCGACGTCCCGGTGGGCGCCGAACCGTCCGAGGTGGACACTGGTCTCTCGGCGTCCCAGGTGGACACCCGTGCACTGGTGAACGGCGCGTGGGACCAGCTACGTACCCACCTGAGCACCGTGCTGGCGGCGGCCGGCGTGGACGAGGTGATCGCCGAGGAGCTCACCGTGCTTCCCGGGCTGGAGGAGCTGCTGGCGCTGTCCGAGGTGCAGCGGATGGCGCGGGGCGGGCCGTGGGACGTGGTGCTGGTGGACTGCGCGCCGACCGCCGAGTCGTTGCGGTTGCTCGCGCTGCCCGAGGCCGCGGCGACGTACCTGGAGCGGCTGTTCCCCACCCACCGCAGGCTGGTCCGCGGGCTGCTCGCGGGGCTCGCCGGGGAGGGGTCCGCGGCGCAGCGGTGGGACGCCGCCGCCGACGCCATCGGCCGGCTCGCCGAGCGGCTGGAGTCGCTGCGCGCGCTGCTCGCCGACCGGGAGGTGACCGGCCTGCGGCTGGTGCTCACCCCCGAGCGTGTGGTGGCCGCGGAGACCCGGCGGACGCTGACGGCGCTGGCCCTGCAGGGCATCCGGGTGGACGGCCTGCTCGTCAACCGGCTGGTACCTCCGGTAGCCCCCACCGCGCGGGGCCCGGCGGCGGGATGGCTACGGATCCGCCGCCACGAGCAGGACGTCGTGCTCGCGAAGCTGCGTGCGGATCTGCCGGGGCTGGGCCTGCGCACCGTCGGGCACCGTCCCGGAGAGCCGGTCGGGATACCGGCACTGCTCGAGTTCGCCGGTGACCTGTGCGACAGCGCGGACGACCCGCTCGCCGGGTTCGGCGCAGCGGCGGGGTGCCCGCCGCTGCTCGCGGTGAGCCACGGCGGTGGGACGGGCCTGGACTCCGAGTACCTGCTGCGCGTGGCGGTGCCGCTGCTCGACGAGGCGCAGCCGGACCTGGCGCGGGTAGGGGACGACCTCGCGATCACGACCGCCGGGCACCGCAGGCTCGTCACGCTGCCGTCGGTGCTGCGCCGGTGTGTGGTCACCGGCGCCGAGGTCGGCCCCGAAGGCATGCTGGTGCGATTCCGGCCCGATCCCGCCCTGTGGATGAGATGAGTGGGTGGCTGAGATGAGCGGGCCGCGGGCCGAGGGCTGCGACGTGCACGGCCGGGTGTCCGAGGAGATGCGGGCACTCGCCGAACTGCTCGTCGAGCGCATCGAGCCGTGGGCGCGGCGGGTGCGGGACGGGACGGTGCAGCAGGACCCCGAGAACGACGCAACGCCGAGCACCTGTACGTGGTGCCCGGTGTGCGCGGTCGTGGGCGTGCTGCGCGGTGAACGTCCGGAGCTCGCGGCGCGCGTCGCCGAGCACGCGGTGGGCCTGCTGGCAGCCGTCCGGGAGGCGCTGGCCAGCCC
>JBOHGT010000499.1:0-7625 GCA_050700385.1 Pseudonocardiaceae bacterium
TGCACGCGGCGTCGGTCGAGTCGCTGGAGGACGGCGACTTCCGGCTGGTGATCAGCGGCGTCTCCCGGGCGGCCGGGACCACGGCCGGTCGATTCCTCGACCTGCTGGACCCGGCCGACCGCCAGCGGATGATCACCGCCTACGCCGGCCTGCCCCCGAACCGCAGCGACGCCCTGCGCGCGCAGGTGTCCTGTGCACCGCTGGCGCCGCGCGCTGCCAACGTCGCCCGCACCGCCGAGGTCCTGACCCATCAGATCATCCTCGGGACCCACGCCCCGCCCGGCGCGCTCGCGCTGGCCGATCTCGCGGTGACCGCAGACGTCGACGGGCTCCACCTCGTCTCGCTGTCGCTGCGGCGCGCGGTGGAACCGACGGCGTTCGATGCCGTCGAACCAGGCCGGGCTGCGCACCCGATGCAGCGGTTCCTGTGCGAGATCAGCACCGCACGGTCCGCGATGTGCCTGCCGTTCTCCTGGGGCGCCGCCAGCCACCTGCCGTTCCTGCCGCGCGTCCGCTACGGGCTGACCGTCCTGAGCACCGCCAGGTGGCGCCTCGCATCGACCGACCTCCCCACAGCCCCTGCCTCGACCTCAACCTCGACCTGGGGCGGGGCGCTCGCCGCGTGGCGGGAGCGTCGGCACGTTCCGAGGCTGGTCCAGCTCGGCGACGACGACCGCTGGCTCCGCCTGGACCTGACCGAACCCGCCCACCAGCACCTGCTGCGCGACGCGCTCGACCGGCACCGGGAGGTGACCGTGCAGGAGGTAGCGAAACCCGGCGCGTTCGGTTGGCTCGGCGGACGCGCTCACGAACTCGTCCTGCCGCTGGCGAGCACCCATACGCCCCTGCCCACCGTTCGTCCGGCGACCTGGCGCGCCGTCACCCGCACCGGCGCGGGCGAGCTGCCGGGCGCGGGACGCTGGCTGTCTGCGGTGATCGTCGCCCATCCCCTCCGCCACCAGACGATCCTCACCGAGCACCTGCCCGCGTTGCTCGCGATGTGGCCAGCACAGCCTCGGTTCTGGTTCATCCGTCATCACGACCCCGAGCACCACATCCGGCTGCGCATCGAGGTGTACCAGCCCGCCGCGTCCGGTGTCGCAGCGCAGCGAATCGCAGCGTGGGCACTGAGCCTGCGCGAGCACGGTCTGGTCGGGTCGCTTCGGTTCGAGACCTACCACCCCGAAACCGGACGGTTCGGCGACGGCCCCACGCTCACCGCAGCGGAGGCAGTGTTCGCAGCCGATTCCCGGTGCGCCATCGCCCAGGCCGTCTCCAGCCCGGACCTCCCCTCCGAGGCCCTGGCCGCCGCCGGCGCGATAGATCTGGTCACCGCGTTCGTCGGACATCCGCACGAGGGCCTGCGCTGGTGCGTCACCCACTTCCCCCGCACACCACCACGAACCCCGTCGCCGGGAACCTCGTCGACCGGTACCTCGACGACCCGGGCAGCTGCCGCGCGGACCCTGCGCGACCGCGCCATTCTGCTCGCCGACCCCGACAACCAGCAGCAGGTGCTGCGCGAGCACGCAGGTGGTGACGGTGTCATCGCGGCCTGGAGGGAGCGCCGCACCGTGCTGGCCGCCTACCGCGCCGCGCTCCACAACACCGGGCACCCGGATCCGTGCGCCGTCCTGCCGGATCTGCTGCACCTGCACCACGCCCGCGCCGCCGGTGTCCCCGTCAGCGGCGGGGACGACAGCGAACGGGCCTGGCTGAGCTTGGCCCGCGCCGCCGCCCTGAGCTGGTCCACCCGCCGACAGGAGACATCAACATGATCAGCACAGCCGTCATCGGCACCGACGCGGCCATCATGGCCGACGAGGTGGCAGGCGCCATCGCCGAGCATCTCGCCTCGCCCACGATTCTCGCCCAGCGTCGCGACCCACCCTGGTGGCCCCAGTCCCTGGCGGCCGGCGCGTTGGCCGTCGCGCTGCTGCACATCGAACGCGCCCGCGCCGGTCTCGGCCCCTGGGCCCGCGGGCACGACTGGCTCGCCCTCGCCGCCGCCCAACCGATCGGCACCGGCAACGACAGCCACCTGCACCACGGCGTGCCCGCGCTCGCGTTCGTCCTGCACCACGGCGCGCAGGACCACCCCGCACGGTACGGACGCGCGCTCGCAGCGCTCGACAACCACCTCGCCACCCTGACCCGACACCGGCTCGACCGCGCCCACGCCCGCATCGACCGCGCCGACACGACCACCATGGCCGAGTTCGACGCGATCCGCGGACTCTCCGGACTCGGCGCGCTGCACCTGACGCGTGATCCCGACGGCGACCTGATCCGGTCCGTGCTCGCCTACCTCGTGCGCCTCACCGAACCGGTCGACGACCACCGCGAGACCCTGCCCGGCTGGTGGACCCACCTCGACCCGTCGGGGCGACGGTCCGCGCACTACCCGGACGGGCATGCCAACAACGGGGTCGCGCACGGCATCGGCGGGCCGCTCGCGCTGCTGTCCCTCGCCGCCCGCGCGGGCGTCCGTGTCGACGGACAGACCACCGCGATCACGCGAATCTGCTCCTGGCTCGACCGCTGGCGCCGCGACTCCCCGTCCGGGCCGTGGTGGCCGCACTGGATCACCCGCGCCGAACTCCGCGCTGGGCACAGCAGCGCGACAGCATCTGGACGGCCGTCCTGGTGCTACGGCACAGCCGGCCTCGCCCGCGCCCAGCAGCTCGCAGCCATCGCCCTCGACGACCCGCACCGCCGCCACACAGCCCAGACAGCGCTCCTCGACGCCACCACGCTCGACCGCATCACGACCTTCCGCGACGCCTCGGTCTGCCACGGCATCGCCGGGCTCCTGCGGATCACAGTCCGCGCCGCCGCCGACACCAATGACAACACCACCGAGACCGCCACCACCGATCTCGCCGGGCGCGTACCGGAGCTGCTCGCCACCGCGGTGCGGGACACCGCGGTCACCACGCTGCTGAACCGCAACGAACTGCTCTCCGGCGACCTGGGACTGTTCGAGGGCGCGGCCGGCGTCGCCCTCGCCCTCCACACCACCTCCAACGCACCAGTACCTTCGGAGTGGGACGCGTGCCTTCTGATCAGCTGACCATCGACGGCAGCGGCGACAGCCACCCGCAGATCGTCGTGGAGTTCACCGGCTGGGACACCGCCGAGACCGCCACGGCCCGGCATGTCCACCCAGTCCTCGCCCGCACGGCGCGCTGGTGGTTCGTCCGCAAGCACCCCTGCTGGCGCTTCCGTAGCGACCTCGCCGGGAGCCCCGACCCGGATGTGGCGCACGAACTCGTGTCCGCGCTCGACGGGCTCGTCGACGCCGGCACGATCCGGCGCTGGCACCACAGCGTCTACGAGCCCGAGACCCGGGCCTTCGGCGGGCCGGCCGGGATGCGCCTCGCCCACGAGCTGTTCCGCCATGACAGCTCCGCCGTGCTCGACACCCTCCACCAGGCACCGGCCGCGCTGCCCGGTCGGCGCGAGCTCACCGTCCTCGCGATCAGCGTCCTGCTCCGGGCGGCCCGGCAGGACTGGTTCGAGCAGGGCGACCTGTGGGCGCGGGTGGCAGACCTCCGCCGATCCGATCAGCAGCCTCCGGCGGTCAGCGCGCGGGCCGGTGCCGCGATCCACCACCTGATGACCGCCGACGCCGGCCCCGGCAGCGCCCTGCTCGCCAGCGGACCGCTCGCACCACTGTCGAGTTGGCTCGCCGCGTTCGACCACGCCGGGCGCGAACTCGCCCAGCTGCGCGACCGCGGCGAGCTGCGACGCGGTATCCGGGCGGTGCTCGCCCACCACGTGATCTTCCACTGGAACCGGCTCGGCATCCCCTACACCGACCAGCTCGCCCTGGCCCGCCTCGCCCGCGACGTCGTCCTGCACCCCGAACGGCTCGGCACATGACGGGCACTATCCACGCGGTGGACATCGCCCACATCGCCAGGTCGTTCCCGCTCGTCGCCCGGTCGCACCCGCCTTGTCCACCGCTCGACGTCCGCATCGCCGAGATCGCCGACCTGACCCGCGCCGCCGAGGGCCCGGACGGCGCGCCAGCCCTGCGCGCCGCGGCGCACAACAAGGCGGCGCTGATCGCCAGCGACGCCGGACTACCCGGCCTCGCCCGCGACCTGTGCTGGTACCACCACCTCAGCTACGCGCCGTGCACCCGCCCGTGGACCGCGCAGCACGCACGCCTCGCGCTCGAACCGCTGGTCAACCTCGCCCGCCTGCACATCCGCGACGGCCACCCCAGCGCGGCCGTCGACCTGCTCGACGCGCTTTACCGCGGAGCACGAACCGGCACCGACACCCTGATCGACGGGCGCCTCGTCCTGTTCGCCGACCTCACCTCGACCCCGCACGATCATCAGGAGGTCTGCCGCTGGCTGTGGTCGGTCCTGCTCGCCGACGGGCTCCGCGCCCTCACCACGGCCGGAGGGTGGGACCAGGCCCTCGCCCACGCCCAGCGCCACCGCGGCGTCGGCCGACGACTCCTCGACGGGCGGCAGACCGCCATCCTCGCGCGACTGTCGAGCGGTAGCCTCACCGATGCTGCCGTCGCAGCCGAGATGCTCGACGACGCCGTGATCATCGAGCCGTGGGAGCACGTCGTCGCAGCCGCGCTCCGTGTCCTCGTCCAAAGCGCCGCGCACCGGTCCGCGGACGACGACGCGCTGCTCGACCTCGTCGACCAGTACCTGAACTTCCATACGCCGCCGACGCGCACCGTGTTCTCCACGCGCCTCGGCCTCGCCGTCGTCGACCTCGCCGACGCAGCCGCCCACCCCTGCAGCGTCCGCGCCGCCGGCCATCTCATCCGCCACGCGATCACCACCGGGGACGGCTACGCCGCGCGTGATGTTCTCGCTCACCCCATCCACGACCACCTGCCCCCACGAGAAGCGGCCTCGCTGACCTCCACTCGCGCAGCCGCGGGCCTCGACGGCTCCGCGGCCGCCAGCGACCTGCAGCACCGACTCGACCTGGCGCTGCGGCCCGAGCGCCCACCCGTGCCGACACGCGGGTAGCTCATCCCGTTACGTCGGCGGCCGCCCGGCACTCTCGCAGCCTCGCGCGGAAACATGCTGTCGGCATGCTACGGTTTCATCATGGGTGCAATCCAGGTCAAGAACGTCCCCGAGGATCTTCACGCGGCGCTGCGTCGGAGGGCGGCCCGTGAGGGGATGGACCTGCAGCACTACCTGCTCCGAGTCATCCGACGGGAGCTGTCCCTGCCCAGCGAGACCGAGTGGCTCGAAGAGCTGCGCGCCCAATCCACCGTGAGTGGGCTGCCACCGGCCTCGGAGATGCTCCAGACGGCTCGTGAGGATCGCGAGCGCCACCTACACGGCCGTGGCGATCGTCATTGACGCCTCGGCGCTGGCCGAGGTCGTCGCCCGTAGCGAGCGCGCCGGTCAGGTCGAGAAGCTGTTCGGCGACGAGCCCTTGATCGCCCCCGACCTGATCAACAGTGAGGTGCTCTCGGTACTGCGGGGGTGGCTGGCGAGGTCGCTCGTCGACCTTCCGGCCGCCGCCCGCGCGGTACGCAACCTCGCCACCGCGCCCGTTCGCAGGTTCACCACCGCCACGCTCATCGACGAGATGTGGTTCATCCGGCACAACCTCACGCCCTACGACGCCGCCTACGTCGTCCTGGCGCGCCGGGCAGGCGCCGCCTTGCTGACACTGGACACGCGGCTGATGAATGCGCCGGGCCTGGGCATCTCACTGCTCACGATCCCTCAGCGGTAGACGCCGGCGCTGTGCGCGACGGACGGTCGACCGTAGGGTCGTGCACGGGACGTGTCCCCGTGCCCGGCGCCCCGTGATCTGCAGCAGGAGGTTCCCCGTGTCCAGCGACGCCACTGGTATCGACACCCTCGCCGTCCACGCTGGCGAGCGCCGGCCCGGACCCGAGGGATCGGTCGTCTTCCCCATCTACCAGGGCACGGTCTACTCGGTGGAGCCGGGTACCGACTACCACGACATCAAGTACATCCGGCTGAACTCGACGCCCTCCCAGCAGTACCTGCACGACAAGTTGGCGGCGCTGGAGGGCGCGGAGGCCGCCGTCGCGACCGCGTCGGGCATGGCTGCCGTCACGACCGCGCTGCTCGGCCTGCTGCGTGCCGGCGACCACCTGCTGGCCGGCGAGTGCCTCTACGGGGGCACTCACGAGTTCCTGACCCAGCACGCCGAGGACCTCGGCTGGAGTTACACCTTCGTCGATCCGCAACGCCCCGAGACCTGGCAGGCGGCCCGCACCCCGCACACCCGGGCATTCCTCGTGGAAACGATCTCGAACCCGCTGATGCGGGTGCCGCGGCTGCGCGAGGTCGTCACCTTCGCCCGGCAGGAGGGCCTGACCACGCTGATCGACAACACCTTCGCCAGCCCGGTGAACTTCCGGCCGCTCGCCGTGGGCTTCGACCTGTGCTTCCACAGCGCGACCAAGTACCTGGGCGGCCACTCCGACCTCGTGGCCGGCAGCATCGCCGGCAGCACCGAGCTGATCGGCCGCATCCGCAGGACGCTGAACCATTACGGGGGCTCGCTGGACCCGCATGCGGGCTTCCTCCTCGCCCGGAGCCTGAAGACCCTGGGCCTGCGGGTCCGCACGCAGAACGACAACGCCCTGCAGCTGGCCCGCTTCCTCGAAGGGCGTCCCGAGATCACCGAGGTCAACTACCCGGGGCTGCCCGCGCATCCCGATCATCCGCACGCCGCCGAGCTGCTCTCCCGCTTCGGGGGCATGTTGAGCCTGCGCCTGGCAGGTGGCGCGGAGGCGGCAGAGACCCTGCTCGAGGCGCTGCGTATCCCGTACGTGGCGCCGAGCCTCGGGGGCGTCGAGACGCTGATCACCCGTCCGGCGACCACCTCGCACGCCGGGATGAGCTCCCGCGACCGCGAACACCTCGGGATCACCGACGACCTGGTCCGGGTCAGCTGCGGCATCGAGAACCCGGAGGATCTCGTGGCGGATTTCGAGCAGGCGCTGCACAAGGTGTAATGGCGTCCGGTCGCCGCGACCCGCCGTCCCCGCGCTTCCCGACGCTGCGGCCAGGCCGTTGAATTGGCGTGAAGTCTGGCGTATCCTCCTCCCCTATGAGCCTGGTGCCGGTCGGGGACGCACGGGACCGCTTCTCGGAGCTGATCGCAGATGTGGAGCGCACGCATGAGCGGGTGGTCGTCACGCGCCACGGACGCCCCGTGGCGGTCGTGATGTCGCCCAGTGACCTGGAGTCCTTGGAGGAGACACTGGACATCCTCTCGGATCCTCGGGCACTCGCCGAGATCCGGGAGTCGGCCGAGGACATGGCAGCGGGCCGGACGGCGACGATTAACGAGGTCCGAGCGGAGTTCGGCTCGTCGTCGTGACCGGCGAGCCCTATCAGGTCGAGGTCACCGCCACCGCCCGTCGATGCCTGCGCCGGTTGCCGGAGAAGGTCGTTGGGGCATGTGTCGAGTTCATCGCCGGGCCGCTGGCAGCCAACCCGCACCAGCTCGGCAAGCCCCTCGAGCGTGAACTTGCGGGCCACTTCTCCGCCCGCCGTGGCACCTACCGGGTCGTGTACCTCGTCGACGAGAACGCCCGAACGGTGACGGTCGTCCGGGTAGATCACCGCGGCGACGTGTACCGATCC
>JBOHGT010000500.1:0-8692 GCA_050700385.1 Pseudonocardiaceae bacterium
CCACGTAACGCTCGAGGTGTGTCGACACCAGCGGGTCGTGCGGGTCCTGGGCCAGGACGTCGGAGTACTGGGTCCACCAACCCTGGCTCTGGCCCTGGCGCGTCCAGCGCATCAGGCGGTCCCGGGCCTGCTGCTCGGTCACCCCGTAACGGTCGAGCAGATCGCGGACGTCCCGGATCTTGGGGATCCCCTTACCTGTCTCGAGCCGGCTGACCTTCGACACCGAGCACTCCAGCTCGCTCGCCACATCCTCGATCTTCAGACCGGCGTCCTCGCGCAGCGTACGGAGCTCGGCGCCCAAGCGGCGCCGGGGAATGGCCGGACCGCCTTCAGGTGCCATCGTGCCTCCCGCTGCCGCGCTCACCAACCAGGGTGCGCGATCGACGTCGCTGGGGCGAGACCACATGCTGCTCCATCCGTGTGCTTGTCCCATGAGATCGACTTATGCAATTGCAAGACACGCTTGCTTGGGGCAAGCTATCAGACGGCGGCACGCAACGCCGGAACCGGTTCACCACCGGCGGGTCGCGATCCGCAAAGCCCCACCGGGCGCCACCCGCCCGGCCGGGACCAACGAGGACGAACGGGAAGGGAGCTCTTCATGATCATGCTGGTTGGAGGACTGGTGTTGATCGGCCTCGGGATCCTGCTCGGGTGCGCCTGGACCACTCAAGCGCTGGAGGGCCGGTTCCGGCACCAGGCGGCGGAGCGGCGCCGGTTGAACGAGGAGTGGCAGGCGGTCCGCGCCTTGCGCGCGCAGCGTAATCGGTGCGTGGACTGCGACGCCGAGCTGGACTGGCTCCACCGCCAGCCGGCACTGGTGACCGGTTCGCAGGACGACGACTGAAGTCGAGCGCGACAAGGCGCCCTCCGGTGGTTGCCGGAGGGCGCCTTGTCACGCTGCCGAGCCGGTTCGGGGCATGCGGTCGGTACGGGTGATCAGCGGGCGTCCTCGCGGAGCATGTCGGCACACCGCTCCCCCATCATCATCGTGGTGATGCACGGGTTGACCGCGACGAGCAACGGCATCGCCGAGCCGTCGGCCACCCGCAGCCCCTCGACGCCCTTGACCCGCAGCCGCGCATCGAGCGGGGCCATCGCGCCCGACCCCATGGGCACCGTGCAGGACGGGTGGTAGACGGTGTTGTGGGTGGCCCTGATGAAGTCGATCAGCTCGTCGTCGCTGGTCAGGTCCGGACCGGGAGCGAGTTCGCGACCGGCCCATCCCGCCATCGCGGGCCGGCCGACGATCTCGCGCGCCAGCCGCACCCCGTGCAGCATCACCCGCACGTCGTGCTCCTCGGTGAGGTAGCGCGGGTCGACCCTCGGTTTGTCCCGGAAGTCGCGGGTGCGCAGCCGGACCGTGCCGCGCGAGCGGCTGCGGGTGACGTTCGGGGTGAGGCAGAAGCCGTTCTCGGTGGTCGGGTAGCCGTGCCGCGCGGTGTTGCGGTCGAAGGGCACCGCGCCGTAGTGGTACATCAGATCCGGCCGGTCCAGCCCCTCGGAGGTCGCCGCGAAGATGCCGATCTCCCAGAACTGGGTGGACCGGCACACCATCGGGCGCGCCGCCTCCCACTGCACGATGCCCTCCGGGTGGTCCTGCAGGTTCTCCCCCACCCCCGGCGCGTCGAGCAGCACCTCGACACCGACCTCGGCCAGGTGCCGCGCGGGGCCGATCCCGGAGAGCATGAGCAGTTTCGGCGTGTCGATCGCGCCGCAGCTCACCACGACCTCGCGGCGGGCACGGACGGGGACATCGTGGAGCAGGTCCGCAGCGAGGTACTCCACGCCCTCGCAGCGCATCCCGGAGAAGAGCAGCCGCCTGGCCCGCACCCCCGTCCGGAGCTCCAGGTTCGGCTGGCCGAGCACCGGGTGCAGGTAGGACACCGAGGCCGAGGAGCGCACCCCGTCCTCGCGGGCGTTGATCTGGAACCAGTTCGCGCCGCGGGTGACGGTGGTGCCGGAGTTGAACTCCACCGTCGGGATGCCGGCCTGCCCGCACGCCTCGAGCAGCGCGATGCCGCAGGGATCGGCAGGCGGTACCGAGCGGATCCGCACCGGACCGGTCCGGCCGTGGTGCTCACCGGATCCGTCGTTGCTCTCCAGCCGGGTGTACAGCGGGAAGCAATCGGTGGCGCTCCACCCGGTGGCACCCAGCGCCGCCCACTCGTCGAGGTCCTCGGCCGGCGCCCAGAACGCGATGGCCGAGTTGTGCGACGAGCAACCGCCGAGCACCCGCGCCCGGGCGTGCCGCAGGAACGAGTTGCCGTTCGGCTGCGGTTCGACGGGGTAGTCCCAGTCGTAGCCCGACTCCAGCAGGTGCATCCAGCGGTCGAGCCGCAGCACCGCGTCGTCGTCCACATCGGACGGTCCGGCCTCGAGCAGGCACACCGACACCGCTGGGTCCTCCGACAGCCGCGCGGCGATCACGCAGCCCGCGGTTCCCCCACCGACGACGACGTAGTCGAAGCTGTCCATCTGCCCTTCAACAGCTCTATCCGATCAATCGAACCAACGTAGTGGTGCCGGGTCGGTGTTCTGGTAGACGTGCTTGGCCTCGCGGTACTCGTCCAGCCCAGACGAACCCAGCTCCCGGCCCACCCCGGACTGCTTGAACCCGCCCCACTCCGCCTGCGGCAGGTAGGGATGGTAATCGTTGATCCACACGGTGCCGTGGCGCAAGCGTCGGGCGACCAGTTGCGCCTTGCCCGCATCGTTCGTCCAGATCCCGCCGGCCAGCCCGTACCGGGTGTCGTTTGCGATGCGCACCGCGTCATCGGTGTCGGTGAACGTCTCGACGGTGAGTACCGGACCGAAGGACTCCTCGTGCACCACGGTCATGTCCTGGGTGCAGCCGTCCAGCACCGTGGGCAGGTAGTAGAACCCGGACGCCAGGGCCGGGTCGTCGGGGCGGGCACCGCCGCAGCGCAGCACCGCACCCTCCGCCAGGCCGATCGCGACATAGGCCTCCACCTTGTCCCGGTGGGCGGCCGAGATCAGCGGCCCGGCCCGCGCGGCCGGGTCGAACGGGCCGCCCAGCCGGATCCGCCGGGCCCGGCGGACGACCTCGTCGACGACCTCGTCGTGGACCTCGCGCTGCACGATGAGCCGCGTGCCGGCCGAGCACACCTGGCCGGAGTCGAGGAACACCGCGGTCAGGGCGTAGTCGATCGCGGTCTCCAGATCCGCGTCGCCGAAGATCACGTTGGGGTTCTTGCCGCCGAGCTCGAGGGCCACCCGCTTCACGGTGGCGGCCGCGGCGGCCATGATCCGCCGCCCGGTCACCACGCCACCGGTGAACGACACGAGGTCGACGTCCTCGTGCTCGGACAGCGGCCCCCCGGCCTGCGGACCGGGCCCCAGGACCAGGTTCGCCACGCCGGCCGGCAGCCCGGCCTCCGTCAGCGCCTTCATCAGCATGATCGCGGTCGACGGGGTCAGCTCGCTGGGCTTGAGCACGAACGTGTTGCCCGCTGCCAGCGCGGGCGCGACCTTCCACGAGGTCTGCAGCAGTGGGAAGTTCCACGGCGTGATCAGCCCGCAGACCCCGACCGGCTCATGGTCCACCCGGCTCACCGCCGTGGCACTGCCGGTGTCGACGACCCGGCCCGCATCGCCGGTGCCGGCCAGCGCCGCGAAGTAGCGGAACGCCGCGGTGACGTCGTCGATGTCGATCTCACTCTCGACCAGCCGCTTGCCGGTGTCCAGCGACTCGGCGCGGGCGAAGGCGTCGCGGTCGCGCTGCAGGATGCCGGCCACCCGGGACAGCAACGCACCCCGCTCGGTGGCGGGAGTCGCCGGCCACTCGCCCGAGTCGAACGCGGCGCGGGCAGCGGCGATCGCCTCCTCCGCGTCAGCGCGGGTTCCCTCGTCGACGGTGCACACCAGGTTGCCGTCGGCTGGGCAGCGGATCTCCCGCATACCACCCTCTCGCGCCGCCACCCATGTCCCGCCGATGAACAGCTCGGGCACGGAGCACCTCACGACACGGCGCGGCGGCCGGACAGCGCGCGACCGAGGGTGAGCTCGTCGGCGAACTCGAGGTCACCGCCCATCGGCAACCCTGAGGCGAGCCGGGTCACCGACAGGCCGGGGAAGTCCCGCAGCATCCGAACCAGGTAGGTCGCGGTGGCTTCACCCTCGGTGTTCGGGTCGGTCGCGATGATCACCTCGGTGATCTCGTCGGCCCCGATCCGGGTGAGCAGCTCGCGGATCCGGAGCTGGTCCGGCCCGACCCCGGACAGCGGGTCCAGCGCGCCGCCGAGCACGTGGTAGCGGCCCCGGAACTCCCGGGTGCGCTCGACAGCGAGCACGTCCTTGGGCTCCTCGACCACGCACACCACGGTGGGGTCGCGACGGGGGTCGGCGCAGATCCGGCAGGTCTCCTTCTCCGCCACGGTGCCGCAGACACCGCAGAAGACCACGCCCTCCTTCACCCGCTGCAGCGCCTCCTGTAGCCGGCCCAGGTCGGTCGGGTCGGCTGCGAGCAGGTAAAAGGCCATCCGCTGGGCGCTCTTCGGGCCGACGCCGGGCAACCGGCCCAGCTCGTCGATGAGGTCCTGGACGACACCCTCGAACACGGACGTCACATACCGGGCAGGCCGAGGCCTTCACCGTCGGCACCACCGAGCCCGCCCGCCAGCGGACCCATCGTGTCGTGGGTGAGCTGCTGGACGGCCTGCTGGGCGTCGTCGATCGCGCCGAACACGAGGTCCTGCAGGGTCTCGACGTCCTCCGGGTCGACCACCTTGGGATCGATCTTGACGTCCTTCACCTGCCCCGCGCCGGACAGCGTGACCGACACCAGGCCACTGCCCGCCTGACCAGTCACCTCGGCCTCGGCCAACTGGGCTTGCGCGCTCATCAGTTGCTGCTGCATCTTCTGGGCCTGTTGCAGGATCTGCTGCATGTCGGGCTGGCCACCGGGTTGCACCGCGGCTCCTCTCGATCGCCGAGTGGGACTCCCGACCAGCCTAGCCGCCGGTCCCCGTG
Organism: Pseudonocardiaceae bacterium; assembly: GCA_050700385.1. Lineage (GTDB taxonomy): Bacteria > Actinomycetota > Actinomycetes > Mycobacteriales > Pseudonocardiaceae > WHSY01. The sequence continues at coordinate 4,993 of JBOHGT010000500.1, forward strand.
CTGTGATCTGCGCCCGCGCCGGACCGGGGAGCACTCCCCGGCTGCCCGGCGCGGCCCCGCGGTCGTAGCGTGCTCCTGTGCAGCGATCACAGCACAGCCACGCCGAGTCGGTACGCCAGCTGCGGGACAGCTACCGTGCGATCCCCGCGGGCGCGCCCGTCCGGTTGGCCAAGCGAACCTCGAACCTCTTCCGAGCGCGCCGGCACACCGGAACGCCGGGACTGGACGTCTCCGGGCTGCGCGGTGTGCTGGGCGTCGACCCGGATCGCCGCACCGCCGACGTCGCCGGCATGTGCAGCTACGCCGACCTCGTCGCCGCGACACTGCCGCACGGGCTGACCCCGCTGGTCGTCCCGCAGCTGAAGACGATCACCCTCGGCGGTGCGGTGGCCGGGCTGGGCATCGAGTCGGCGTCGTTCCGCAACGGGTTACCGCACGAGTCGGTGCTCGAACTCGACGTGCTCACCGGCACCGGGGAGATCGTCACGGCCAGGTCGGGTGACGACCTGTTCGCCGGTTTCCCCAACTCCTACGGCACGCTCGGCTACGCCACGCGGCTGCGCATCGAGCTCGAACCGGTGCGACGCTGCGTGGCGCTGCGGCACATCCGCGTCGACGAGCTGTCACGGCTTGTCGACGCGGTCGGGAAGATCATGGCCGAGCAGGAGTGGGACGGCGAGCGCGTCGACTACCTCGACGGCGTGGTGTTCTCGGCCGGCGAGTCCTACCTCACCCTCGGCACGCTGACCGAACACAGTGGACCGACCAGTGACTACACCGGACAGCAGATCTACTACCGCTCGATCCGGCAGCGCGAGCGCGACGTGCTCACCACGCACGACTACCTGTGGCGCTGGGACACCGACTGGTTCTGGTGCTCGCGGGCGTTCGGCGCCCAGCATCCCGTGGTGCGCCGGCTGTGGCCCGCGCGGCTGCGGCGCAGCGACGTGTACTGGAAGCTCGTCGCCGCCGACCGCCGGTTGCGCATCGCCGACCGCATCGAGACGCTGCGCGGCCGCCCGCGCCACGAGCGGGTGGTGCAGGACGTCGAGATCCCGCTGGAGCGCACCGCGGAGTTCCTGCGCTGGTTCCTCGACCACGTCCCGATCGAGCCGATCTGGCTGTGCCCGGTGCGGCTGCGCGGCCGGCGCCGGTGGCCGCTCTACCCGCTAGAGCCCGGTCACAGCTACGTCAACATCGGCTTCTGGTCCTCGGTCCCGATGGCGCCGGGCGCGGCCGACGGCGACATGAACCGGGCGATCGAGACCGCGGTGAGCGCCTGCGACGGGCACAAGTCGCTCTACTCCGACTCCTTCTACGGCCGCGAGGAGTTCGACGTGCGCTACGGCGGCGAGGCCTACGCGGCGCTGAAGGACCGCTACGACCCCGACCGGCGGCTCGCGGATCTCTACGGAAAGGCGGTGCGACGGCAATGACGGGCGCGCAGCAGCTCAGCCTGGCGCAGATCGCCGGGATGGTGGCCGGTGAGCTCCCGTTCCGGTTCACCGCCTACGACGGGAGCTGCGCCGGCCCGCCTGACGCCGGCATCGGGCTGCACCTGGCCACCCCGCGCGGCGTCAACTACCTGGCCACGGCACCCGGCGATCTCGGAATGGCCCGGGCCTACGTCACCGGGGACCTGCAGGCGCAGGGCGTGCACCCGGGCGACCCCTACCCAGTGCTGTTGGCGCTCGTCGAGGGGCTGCGGTGGCGCCGGCCGTCGCTGTCCCAGCTCGCCGCGATCACCCGCTCGCTGGGCTGGCAGCGGCTGCGACCGGTGCCGCGCCCGCCGCAAGAGGCCCGGCCGCGCTGGCGGCGGCTCACCAACGGGCTGACGCACTCCCGCCGCCGCGACTCCGGCGCGATCCACCGCCACTACGACGTGTCCAACCGCTTCTACGAGCTGGTGCTCGGCGAGTCCATGTCCTACACCTGCGCGGTCTACCCCGATCCGGACGCCACGCTGGACCAGGCGCAGCGGGCCAAGCACCGGCTCGTGTTCGACAAGCTCGGGCTCGAGCCGGGGATGCGGCTGCTCGACATCGGCTGCGGGTGGGGCGGGATGGTGCGCCACGCCGCCCGGCGGGGGGTGCACACGCTGGGAGTGACGCTGTCCGCCGAACAGGCGCGCTGGGGGCAGTCGGCGCTCGAGCGCGAGGGGCTCGGCGAGCTGGCCGAGGTCCGCCACCTCGACTACCGCGACACGCCGGGGCACGGCTACGACGCGATCTCCTCGATCGGGCTCACCGAGCACATCGGCGTGTCCGGGTACCCGGCGTACTTCGTGCTGCTGCGCGACCGGCTGCGCCCGGGCGGGCGGCTGCTCAATCACTGCATCACCCGGGCGGACAACCGGTCCAGGGCGCACCCCGAGGCGTTCATCGACCGCTACGTGTTTCCCGACGGGGAGCTCGCAGGCTCCGGACGGATCATCACCGAGGCGCAGGACGCCGGGCTCGAGGTCCGTCACGAGGAGAACCTGCGGGAGCACTACGCGCTGACGTTACGGGCGTGGTGTGCGAACCTGACCGCGCACTGGGACGAGTGCGTGGCCGAGGTCGGCGAGGCCACCGCGCGGGTGTGGGGGCTGTACATGGCCGGATCCCGGCTGGCCTTCGAGCGCAACGAGATCCAGCTGCACCAGGTGCTCGCCGTCCGGCCCGATGCCCGCGGCGACGCACGTGTCCCACTGCGGCCGTGGTGGCGCGGCTGACCGGTAGGGTGCGCTTGTTCGGGGGTGGCAGATGTCCTGGAAGCTGACCGTCGCCCAGCTCGGAGTGCTCTGGCAGCAGCTGGGCCTCGACGACCCGCCGATGATCCTGGCGCACGGCGCCCAGGGCCACGCCGGTGCGGACCCGGAGCAGCAGCTGCGTGACGCCGAGCGGGAGCTGGCGGACTCCGGACTGCTCGACGAGGCGGGCATTCCCGATCCCCTGCTGGCCGCCGCACTGCGGCGCATCGCCGGGTTCTCGCTGCTGGTGGACACCCGCTTCACCGCGACCGGGGCCGCGGAGGTGCGGGCGCTGGTGGCCACCGACGGCGAGGGTGCCATGCGGCTGGTGCTCGCCGATGGGATCACGCAGCTCGAGGGCTGTGCCGGCGAGCAGTCCGTCGCGGCACTGCTGTCGGCACTCCCGGACCTGCAGCCCGCGCCTGGAGCGCAGGCCGAGCTTGCGGCGGCGACGGTCGACCGTGGCGTGCAGGCGGCGCTGGACCGCGGCAACGGCTCGGACGCCGCGGTGGCCGACGAGCTCGTGCTGCTCGGGGTGGCCGAGCGTGACGTCGCGACGCTCATATCGCTGACCTGCGGGGACCGCTGCCTGTACGGGCAGATCGGGGTGACGGTCCGCGACACCGAGGGGCGCCGGCGGCGCTGCCCCGACATCGTGCAGGTCGTGGACACCGGGAACGGGCGGGCCGCGATGTGGAACTGGGACGGGGTGCTGCGCGTCGCACCAGGCAGTTACGAGCTGTTCCACGACCTGGTGTGCGAGCTCGTCGACCGCGCCTGCCGGCCGCTGCGGCACTGATGCCGTTCTGTCCATGGGCGCGGTCGGGCTGGCACCATCGGTACGGATCGGGCCGCTGACGGGAGGAGCGAGCGATGCATGAGGCGACCGGAGGCAGCTTCGTGACGGGCGGCACGGCCATGGTCGGCAGCTCGGTGAGCAACCTCGCGACGGGCGCCGGTGGCGCGGGC
>JBOHGT010000501.1:0-41719 GCA_050700385.1 Pseudonocardiaceae bacterium
GGGGCCCTGTCCCTCGACTGGTCGCGGAACTGGTCGCCCTGGATCGAGGCCGAGGGTGCGGGCGGCCCCGACGTCGAGGCCGCCATTCGCCGGCTCTCGGCCAGGGGATGGGACGTGCGCCCGGCCAACCCGACCTGATCACCGGGCTGGAGCAGTCCGGGGCCGCGGTCAGGGGTCGGGTGAGGCGGTCGGGGATGCTGGTCCGCATGAGCGCTCCCCGTACCCGGCAGCAGCGCAAGCGGGACACGCTCACCCGGCTTCGGCAGGATGTCGACGCCTGGGTGGCGACGGGCGGGGACGGCCTCCCGTACCTCGTGCCGCTGTCGTTCCTCTGGGACGGGGAGACGCTCCTGATCGCCACGGCCGCGGCCAGCCCGACCGCACGCAACCTGCAGGAGACCGGCCGCGTGCGGATCGGGATCGGACCGAGCCGGGATGTCGTACTCGTCGACGGCGTGGTGCAGGCACTGGCGATGACCGACCTCCCGGAGGAGGTCGGCGACGCCTTCGCCGCCAAGACCGGCTTCGATCCGCGCCGGTACTCCGCGCCCTACCTGTACTTCCGCGTGCGGCCGCGGCGGGTGCAGGCGTGGCGCGAGGTGGACGAGCACGACGGCCGTGACCTCATGCGCGACGGGCGGTGGCTCACCGCCTGAAGCGGAGTCAGAGCCCGCGGTCCGCCAGCGCCTCGCGCACCGCCTTGCTGGTGGAGGGCACGGTGGCCGACGGGCCGATGTGGCCGGACACGGCGTCGAGGGTCTTGAGCCCGTCGCCGGTGATCAGCAGCACGGTCTCGGCGTCGGGGTCGAGCCGGCCGGTCTCGATGAGCTTGCGCGCGCAGGCCACGGTCACTCCGCCCGCGGTCTCGGCGAAGATGCCCTCGGTACGCGCCAGCAGCCGGATCCCGTCGACCACGTCGTCGTCGGTGACGTCCTCGATCGCCCCCCCGGTGCGCCGCACCGTGTCGAGCACGTACGGCCCGTCCGCGGGTGCGCCGATAGCCAGCGACCGAGCGATGGTGTCCGGCCGCACCGGCGCCACCACGTCCCGGTCGGCCTTGAAGGCATCCGACACCGGGGAGCACCCGGTGGCCTGCGCGCCGAACACCCGGTACGGCGTCGGCTCGAGCAGACCGAGCTCACCGAACTCCCGGAAGCCCTTGTCCACCTTCGTCAGCTGCGAGCCGGAGGCGATCGGCACCACGATCTGCTCCGGCAGCCGCCAGCCCAGCTGCTCGGCCACCTCGTAGCCCAACGTCTTGGAGCCCTCGGCGTAGTAGGGCCGCACGTTGACATTGACGAACGCCCAGTCCTCGTGCTCGAAGGCGAGCTCGGTCGCGAGCCGGTTGACGTCGTCGTAGTTGCCGTCCACCGCGATCAGCGCACCGTCGTAGACGGCGGTGGTGAGCACCTTCGCGCGCTCCAGCGAGGACGGGATGAGCACCACCGATTCCCAGCCGGCGCGGGCCGCGGCGGCGGCGACGGCGTTGGCGAGGTTGCCGGTCGACGGGCAGGCCAGCACCGCGAACTCGAGCTGGCGCGCGGCGGCCAGCGCCACCGCGACGACCCGGTCCTTGAACGAGTGGGTGGGGTTTCCGGTGTCGTCCTTCACCCACAGCCGGCGCACGCCCAGCGCCTCGGCGAGCCGGTCGGCCCGGATCAGCCGGGTCATGCCCGGCTCGGTGTTGGGGATCGTGGCCACCTCGGACGGCACGGGCAGCAAGCCCCGGTAACGCCAGATCGAGCGCGGGCCGGCCTCGATGTCCGCACGGGTGACCGAGCCGAACTCGTAGCCCACCTCGAGCGGACCGAAACACTGCGCGCACGCGAACTCGGCGGCGAGCGGGGTGGTTGCGCCGCACTCGCGGCACACCAGGTTGCGGGCCGGACCGAGATCCAGGGCCGGTGAGCCCGGGGTCGGGGTGGCCGGGGCGCCGGTGCTGATCGTGCCGGTCATTCGCGAGGTCCTCTCCTCATCTGTCCCGCGGGCGGGTCGGAGTTGGCACCGTGGTCGCCGGTGGCCTCGCGCTGCTCGGGAGCTGAGACCCCGACACGCAGGTCTCGCTGTGCGCACGCAGTGGCCGGCGCCGGTTGCCGGGGCTTCGTCGGGCCGTTCCCTCTGCCCCTCTGGATGAGCGGTATGCGGTTGTGGTCCATACGTTACGTGACAGCTGCGCGTCGATCGCAACAGCTCCCAGCATCCGGGAGAGCAACACCGTGTCGGGGCACGGTGCGAGGATGGGTCCCGTGACGTCGCCACCGGTAACCCCGCCGCCGCTGCATCTGGTGCTGGGGGAGGAGGAACTGCTGGTGCAGCGCGCGGTGCAGGCCGCGGTCGACGCGGCGCGGCTGGCCGATCCGCAGGCCGAGATGCGCAGCTCGCGCGCCACCGACCTCGCTGCCGGCGAGCTCGCCGAGCTGGTCAGCCCGTCGCTGTTCGCGGAGGGGCGCGTGGTGGTGCTGCAGGCTGCACACGAGGCGGGCAAGGACATCGCCGCCGAGGTCCTGGACTACGCGCGGGCCCCCGTCGAGGGGATCGTGCTGGTCGTCGTGCATGCCGGCGGCAACCGAGGCAAGGCGCTGGTCGACGGGCTGCGCAAGGCCGGCGCCGAAGTCACCGAGTGTCCGAGGATCACCCGTTACGAGGACCGCGCCGCGTTCGTCCGCCATGAGGTCCGCCGGGCGGGCGGGCGGATCACCGCCGAGGCCGTGTCGGTGCTGCTCGATGCCGTGGGTTCCGAGCTGCGGGAGCTGGCCTCGGCCGCCGGGCAGCTGGCCACCGACACCGCAGGCACCATCGACGAGGCCGCGGTACGCCGCTACCACCGTGGGCGCGCCGAGGTGACCGGGTTCTCGGTCGCGGAGAAGGTGATGACCGGGGACCGTGCCGCGGCGTTGGAGACGCTGCGCTGGGCGATGCAGCTCGGCGTGCCGCACGTGCTGGTCGCCGACGCGCTGGCCGACGCGGTGCGCACCGTCGCGCGGGTCGGCGCGTCCGGTCGGGGGGACCCCTACCGGCTGGCAAGCCAGCTGCAGCTGCCGCCCTGGAAGGTCAAGAAGGCGATGGCGCAGTCGCGCGGCTGGCAGCCCGAGGGACTGGCCGACGCGATGCAGGTCGTCGCCGGGGTCAACGCGGACGTCAAGGGCGTGGCCGCGGACGCCGGGTACGCGCTCGAGCGGGCTGTGCTCGCGATCTGCGCCGCGCGCCGCCGCTGAGCCGGAGCGGGTAGACGCGGCCGCGGGCGTCGTGCGCTTGCTCAGCCGCGACCGGGGTCAGAGCGAATTGGCGCGCTGGGCCATCGCCGACTTGCGGTTCGCGGCCTGGTTGGCATGGATGACACCCTTGCTGACCGCCTTGTCCAGCTTGCGGCTGGCCACCTGCTGCTCAGTGATGGCCTTGTCCTTGTCGCCGGCGTCGGCGGCCTGGCGGAACCGGCGGACCGCGGTCTTCAGCGACGACTTGACGGACTTGTTCCGCAGCCGCGCCGCCTCGTTGGTCTTGATCCGCTTCAGCTGGGACTTGATGTTGGCCACGCGTCTACCTTCGATCTCGCATGCGGGAAGAGGTGCCGTCGGGCACGGTGAGCAATGTTAGCAGCCGGTGATGCCCGAGACGTGCCCGCGGGACCATGTCCCCCAGCCGTCGTTCGGGTGATCACCAGACGCGGTAGGGCAGGAACTTCCCGTCGAGGGTGAGCTTCACCCGATCGCCCTTCGGGTCCTCGCGCCGCTCGAAGGACAGCTCGAAGTCGATCGCGCTCATGATGCCGTCGCCGAACTCCTCCCGGATGAGCTCGGACAGTGCCGTGCCGTAGACCTGAACCACCTCCTGCAGCCGGTAGGTGACCGGCTCGGTGGTGTCCACCGCGTCGGTACCGCGGACCGGAGGCAGCTGCAGCGCTAGCACCACCTCGTCGTCGAGGTCCAGCAACCGGCCCAGCGTCCGGGCCTGGTCGGCGTCGAGCGGCTGCTGGCCGAGCACGGCCGAGGTCGTCCACACCAGGGACCGACCGAGTGCCTCCGCGAGCTGCGGCCAGCGGAGGGCCTTCTCCCGCTTGGCGGCCAGCGCGGCGGCTGCGGCCTCCCGGCGTCCCAGCGGTGGCAGCGCGACGATACTCATGGGTTCTCCTCGACTCCTCGGCTCCAGCAGCCGATCGTTCCGGCCGCCCGGCATCGCGGCAAACTGCTGCGAGCGAACGCCGCTACGGCCGGCGTGCGAGCAGCTCCACCTTGCGCTCGTTGCGCTGCCGGGGATTCACGGCGACGGTGAGATCCACCAGACCCGCGCCGGCCGCCTCGTCGCGCAGCTGCTCCGGCTCGACGTCGAGCACGATGCGATGCACGGTAACCACCAGCCGCCCGCCGGGGCGCAGCACACGCACCAGCTCGGCGAACCCGGCGGCGAGGTCCCAGAGCATCACGTTGTTCACCGAGATCACCGCGTCCATCGAGGCGTCCTCGCAGCCGGTGCGCTCGGCGGTGCCCTCCCGCAGCTCCACGACACCGTCGGCGACCGCGCCGGAGCACCGCGCGGTGGCCATCTGGCGCATCACCGCCGACGGGTCCACACCGACTACCTGACCACCGGGGGCCACCGCTCTGGCCGCGAGCTGTACCCCGAGGCCGGGCCCGTGCCCGACAGCGAGTACCCGGTCACCGGGACCGAGCCCGGCCTGCTCTACCGCCCAGCGCTCCTGCTCCCCGTTGCCCCACGCCATCAGCGCCCCGCCGATCCGGCCGAGGATCCCGCTCGGGTGGCCGAAGCCCGCGTCGAGCAACCGCATCGCGAGTCTGTTCATGCCCGCCAGCACACCAGGTCCGGCCGGTCGGGTGCATCAGGGATCGACCCCGAGACGCCCCTGGGCGCCGTGGGACGATGGGGGTGAACCCGAGCCCAGCGACGAAGCTCCCGCCTCCGCGAGGAAAGACACTCAGTGACGACGTTCGCCGACCGCACGTTCACCCCGCCGCAGCTCATCCGGAACTTCTGCATCATCGCCCACATCGATCACGGCAAGTCCACCCTGGCCGACCGGATGCTGCAGCTCACCGGCGTACTCGACGAGCGCTCCTACCGGGCCCAGTACCTGGACCGGATGGACATCGAGCGCGAACGTGGTATCACGATCAAGGCGCAGAACGTCCGGCTGCCCTGGCAACTCGACGGTGCCGACCACGTGCTGCACCTGATCGACACGCCGGGGCACGTCGACTTCACCTACGAGGTGTCCCGGGCGCTGGAGGCCTGCGAGGGCGCGATCCTGCTGGTCGACGCCGCGCAGGGCATCGAGGCCCAGACGCTGGCGAACCTCTACCTGGCGCTGGAGAAGGACCTCACGGTCATCCCGGTGCTCAACAAGATCGACCTGCCGGTCGCCGATCCGGAGCGTTACGCCGCGGAACTGGCGCACATCATCGGCTGCGAGCCCTCCGACGTGCTGCGAGTGTCCGCCAAGACCGGGGACGGGGTGCGTGAGCTGCTCGACGAGGTGGTTCGCCAGGTGCCGCCGCCGGTGGGTGAGGCCGACGCACCTGCCCGGGCGATGATCTTCGATTCGGTCTACGACACCTACCGCGGCGTGGTCACCTACATCCGGGTGGTGGACGGCCGGATCAACCCCCGGGAGCGGATCCGGATGATGTCCACGAATGCCACCCACGAGCTGCTCGAGGTCGGCATCATCTCTCCGGAACCCAAGCCGTGCGACGGTCTCGGCGTCGGCGAGGTCGGCTACCTGATGACCGGGGTGAAGGACGTCCGGCAGTCCCGTGTCGGCGACACCGTGACCAGCGAGAAGCGCGGCGCCACCGACCCGCTGGTCGGGCAGCGCTACCCCCGGCCGATGGTCTTCGCCGGGCTGTACCCGCTCGACGGGTCGGACTACCCGGACCTGCGCGAGGCGCTGGACAAGCTGCAGCTCAACGACGCGGCGCTGAGCTACGAACCGGAGACCTCCGCGGCGCTGGGCTTCGGGTTCCGCTGCGGCTTCCTCGGACTGCTGCACCTCGAGATCACCCGCGACCGGCTGGAACGGGAGTTCGACCTCGACCTGATCTCCACCGCACCCAACGTGGTCTACCGGGTGGTGCTGGAGGACGGCACCGAGGACGACGTCACCAACCCGTCGGACTGGCCCGACGGGAAGATCGCCGAGGTGCACGAACCGGTGGTGAAGTGCACGATCATCGCGCCGGCGGACTTCATCGGCACGATCATGGAGCTCTGCCAGAGCCGGCGAGGCAACCTGCATGGCATGGACTACCTCTCGGAGTCCCGGGTGGAGCTGCGTTACCTGATGCCGATGGCCGAGATCGTGTTCGATTTCTTCGACGCGCTGAAGTCCCGCACCCGCGGCTACGCCTCGATGGACTACGAGGAGGCGGGGAGCCAGACCGCGAACCTGGTGAAGGTGGACATCCTGCTGCAGGGGGAACCGGTGGACGCGTTCTCGGCGATCGTGCACCGCGATGCCGCCTACGGTTATGGCACCAAGATGGTGACGCGGCTGCGCGAGCTGATCCCGCGCCAGCAGTTCGAGGTGCCGATCCAGGCCGCGGTCGGTTCCCGGATCATCGCCCGCGAGACCATCCGCGCGATCCGCAAGGACGTGCTCGCCAAGTGCTACGGCGGCGACATCACCCGCAAGCGCAAGCTGCTGGAGCGGCAGAAGGAGGGCAAGCGGCGAATGAAGATGGTCGGCCGCGTCGAGGTGCCGCAGGAGGCCTTCGTCGCCGCACTGTCCACCGAGGACGGATCCGGCAAGTCGAAGCGTCGTGAATGATTTCGGTAGCCATGGCTACCGAAACCATTCACGACCTGGCCGGCAGCGGTTCAGCGGGTGAGGACGATCTTGCCGGCCGTCTCGCCGTCGAGCATCGCGCGGAAACCCTGCTCGGCATCGGTCATGGCCAGCTCGGCACCGATCTGCGGCCGGATCCCGGTGACGTCGAGGAAGGAGAGCAGGTCGTCCAGCTCGTCGCGAGTGCCCATCGTCGACCCGACCACCCGCAGCTGCAGGAAGAACAGCCGTTGCAGCTGGCCTGCGTCGGCATCGCCCGAGGTCGCGCCGGAGCAGACCACGATGCCGCCGGGTTTCAGCGACTTCATGGTGTGCGACCAGGTGGCCTTGCCGACCGTCTCGAACACGCCGTCCACCCGCTCGGGCAACCGGGCCCCGGACTCGAACGCCTCGTGGGCTCCCAGCGAGCGGGCCAGCTCCCGCTTCTGCTCGCTGCGCCCTGTCACCCACACCCGCATCCCGGCGGCCCGGCCGAGCTGCACGAGCGCGGTGGACACCCCGCCGGAGGCGCCCTGCACCAGCATCGTCTGACCCGGCCGCAGCCCGGACTTGACGAACAGCATCCGGTAGGCGGTCAGCCACGCCGTCCCCATGCAGGCCGCCTCGGCGAACGACAGCGATTCCGGCTTGGGCGCCACGTTGCGCTCGGGCACCAGGACGGTGTCGGCGAAGGTTCCCTGCAGCTTCTCGGTGAGCAGCGTGCGTTTCGGGTCGAGGGTCTCGTCGCCGACCCAGCCGGGGCTCGTCACCACCGAGTGGATCACCACCTCGGACCCGTCCGGCAGCACGCCGGCACCGTCGCAGCCAAGGATCATGGGGAACTGGTCGGGTGCGATCCCCACACCGCGCAGCGTCCACAGGTCGTGCATGTTGAGGCTGGCGGCGCGCACCGTCACCGGCACCAGGCCGTAGGCCGGCTCGGGGTCGGGGCGCTCGCCCACCGTGAGGGCGGCCAGCGGGTCGTCGGCTTCGGGGTGGTCGGCGTAGACGGCGAACATGGCGTGCGAACCTAGTGGCAGCCGGCTCCCGGCACATCCGCAGGCGGCTACCCTGCTCGGATGTTCGATGCGGCGTCCGGCGGATGGCAGGTGGTGGCCCGCTGGTGGGACGGGGTGGAGCTCTGGCTCACCCAGCTCCCGCTCGCCGTGCAGGTGACGTTGCTGATCGCGGTGCTGCTACCGGCCTGCTGGTGGATCGCCAGGGGCATCGACCGCGCGGTCGATGCGGCATCCGAGCGGTTGCCGGGGCGGTACGGCCGCGACGAGGATTCCCCGTGAACTCCCGCCGGCGCGTCAGCGCCGCGTTGCTCGGCCTACTCGCGCTCGTCGTCGGGGTCTGGCTCGGCCAGCGGGTGTTGTCCGACGAGAACCACCCCCCCGGCGCACCGGCCGTCGCGCAGGAGTCCGGGCTGCCGGTGCGGGCGCTGTCCGAGCTGCCCCCGCAGACCGCGCAGGTCTGGCGGCTGATCCAGCACGGCGGACCCTTCCGCTACCAGCAGGACGGCCGCGAGTTCGAGAACCGGGAAGGGCTGCTGCCCGAGCGCCCCGATGGCTTCTACCACGAGTACACCGTGCCCACGCCGGGGCAGCAGGGCCGCGGCGACCGCCGGCTGGTCACGGGTGACGGTGGCGCCCTGTACTACACCGCTGACGACTATGCCTCGGTCGTCGTCGTGGACCCGCGACGGTGACGCTGCGCTGAGCTCAGTCCGGCGGTACCCAGGACGGCGGGCGCTTCTCGCCGAACGCCCGAATCCCCTCCTGACCCTCGGCAGAGGCGAACCGCTCCGCGGAGAGCTCGAGCATCGACGTGAAGTCCTCGGCCATGGTCGGGGCAGGGGTGCGGCGCAGCAGCTGCTTGGTCAGCGTCAGTGCCTCCGGCCCACCCCTGGCCAGCATGCCCGTGTAACGGGCGACCTCGGCATCGAGCCCTTCGGCCGGCACCGCCGAGTTGAGCAGCCCGATCGCGGCCGCTCGGGCCGCGTCGAAGGTCTCCCCGGTGAGGAACAGCTCGTGCGCCGCGCGGGGCAGCAGCCGCGGCAGCACCGTCACCGAGATCACCGCGGGAACCACCCCGATACGGACCTCGGTGAAGGCGAAACTCGCGTCCCGGGACGCGACGGCGATGTCCGCGGCAGCCACCATCCCGACCCCGCCGGCACGGGCAGCGCCTGCCAGCCGGGCGACCACCGGCTTCGGGTGGGTCCAGATCAGCTCCAGAATCCGTGGAAACTCGGTGACGCCCTGCTCGCCCGCGCCCGCTCCGCGAGACTCCGCGAGGTCCATGCCGGCGCAGAACACCGGTCCGGTGTGTGAGAGCACCACGACCCGCACCGCGCCGTCGGCTGCAGTGTGTTGCAGTGCCGCGATCAGCTCCCGGCGCAGCTGGGCCGACAGCGCGTTGCGGTTGGCGGGTGAGTCCAGCGTGATCGTCGCGATCCCGGCCTCCACCGACAGCGGTACCAGTTCCTCGGCCATGCCGGCACCCTATGCGCCTGCGGCGCTCGTGAGTGCTTAGCAGCGCTAAGCACTCACCAGCGCCGCAGGCGCAGCGAAGGCTGAGTCGTAGCGGTCCGCGATGAGTGCCGCAATCCCGGCGTCGGCGCCGAGCGGATCGGCGAGGACCGCCGCGGGCGTGACCTCGCGGGCCTGCCGGGCGACCTTGTCGGGCAGCAGGCCGGGCGCGAGGAACCACGAGGCCACGGCGATCCGGGACGCCCCGTCCGCCCGCAGTCGCGCGATCGCCTGCGGGACGGTCGGCTCCGCCGCGGACGCGAATGCGGGCACGACGCCGGCCCAGGCCGTGGTGTGCGACCAGCGACGGGCGACGTCGGTGACCGCGGCGTTGGCGGGGGTGTACGAGGAGCCTGCCGCGGCGAGCACCACGCCGGTGTCCGGGTCGTCGGCGGCCACGCCCGCTGCGGCCAGCCGCCGCACCGCTGCCCGCTCGAGCCGGGGGTCGGGGCCCAGCACATCGGTCATCGTGACATCGAGCCGGGGACGGGACGCCACGGCGTCGGCCATCGCGCCGGGCACGTCGACCCGGGCGTGGAAAGCCCGACCCAGTAACAGGGGGACCACGACGGCGGTGCCGGCGCCGGCCAGCACCCCGTCCAGCCGGGGCGCCGAGAGGTCCAGGAACGCCAGCCGGACGTCGAGCTCAGGGCGCAGCTTCCGGACCCGCTCGACGAGTTCGGCCACCGTCGCGGCCGAGCGGGGGTCGCGGCTGCCGTGCGCCACCGCGACCAGCACTGCCGTCATGCCGCGACCAGCCCCGCGGCGAGCGTGTTGCCGTCCGCGGCATCGATGACAAGGAAGCCGCCGGTGTGCCGGTCGGTCGCGTAGTCGTCCACCGCGAGCGGCTCGGCCAGCCGGATCCGGGCGCCGCCGATCTCGTTGAGCTGCAGCGTCTCGGGCGCCCCGGTGCGGGTCAACGTCTCCAGGTCGAGCCGGCCGGTGAGCTCGCCGACGATCGCCCGGACGGTGCGGGTGCCGTGCTTGACCAGCACGCGCGCCCCTGGCCGCAGCGGCCGGTCGGCGAGCCAGCACAGGTGCGCGTCGAGCTCGGATGTCACCCGTGGGGCCTGCTCGGGCCGCGCCAGCACCTCGCCGCGGCCGGCATCGAGCTCGTCGCTGAGCAGCACGGTGACCGACTCGCCTGCGCTCGCCTGCGGCACCGGCCCGTCCGGGGTGTCGATACCGGTGACGGTGGAGCGCCCGCCCGAGGGCAGTGCCACCACCTCGTCGCCCACCGAGAGCACACCGGACGCGAGCCGGCCGGCCAGCCCGCGGTAGTCCGGGTGCTCGGGGGTCCGCGGCCGGATCACCAGCTGCACCGGGAAGCGCATCGGTTCGGCGACGGCCTCGCGTCCGGTGGGCACCGCCTCCAGGTGTTCGAGCAGCGCCGGCCCGTCATACCAGGCCGTGCGGGCGCTGCGGGTCGCGACGTTGTCGCCGTGCAGCGCCGACACCGGCACCGAGACGACGTCCGGCACGCCCAGCGAGGTCGCCGCGGCCGCGAAGTCCGCCTCGATGCGGCGGAACGTCGCCTCGTCGAAACCGACCAGGTCCATCTTGTTCACGGCGAGCACCAGGTGGGGCACCCGCAAGAAGGCCGCCACCGCGAGGTGCCTGCGGGTCTGCTCGACGAGTCCGTTGCGCGCGTCGACCAGCACCACGGCGAGTTCCGCGGTGGACGCGCCGGTGACCGTGTTGCGGGTGTACTGCACGTGGCCCGGGCAGTCGGCGAGCACGAACTTGCGTGTCGGCGTGGCGAAGTAGCGGTAGGCCACGTCGATGGTGATGCCCTGCTCCCGCTCGGCCCGCAGGCCGTCGGTGAGCAGCGCCAGGTCGGGCTCCTCGCCGACGCCGCCGCCCCGCGCCAGGGTCGCGCGGGTCACCGCGTCGAGCTGGTCGGCGAGGATCGAGGAGGTGTCGTGCAGCAGCCGGCCGACCAGGGTGGACTTGCCGTCGTCGACCGAGCCTGCGGTGGTCAGCCGCAGCAGGCTCGAGACCTGCCCGCCGGGTCGAGACATCAGCGGTGCCATCAGAAGTAACCCTCCCGCTTGCGGTCTTCCATGGCTGCCTCGGACAGCCGGTCGTCGGCCCGGGTCGCGCCGCGCTCGGTGATCCGGCTCGCGGTCACCTCGGCCAGCACCTCGTCGATCGTCGCGGCGGTGGACTCGACCGCACCGGTGCAGGAGGCGTCGCCGACGGTGCGGTAGCGCACCGAGCGGGTCACGATCTCCTCGCCACGCCCTGGCCCGCCCCACTCGCCCGCGGTGAGCCACATGCCGTCGCGAGCGAAGACGTCGCGCTCGTGCGCGTAGTAGATCCCGGGGATCGGCACGTCGCGCCGGGCGATGTAGTGCCAGACGTCCAGCTCGGTCCAGTTCGACAGCGGGAACACCCGCACGTGCTCACCGGGGGTGTGCCGGCCGTTGTAGAGGTCCCACAGCTCGGGGCGCTGCCGGCGTGGGTCCCAGCCGCCGAAGGAGTCGCGCAGGCTGACGATGCGCTCCTTCGCGCGGGCCCTGTCCTCGTCACGCCGGGCGCCGCCGAAGACCGCGTCGAACCTGTGCTCCACGATCGTGTCCAGCAGCGGCACGGTCTGCAGCGGGTTGCGGGTGCCGTCGGGCCGCTCGGTCAGCCGCCCGTCGTCGATCCAGTCCTGCACCTTCGCGACCTCGAGCCGCAGCCCCAGATCGGTCACGAGCCGGTCCCGGTAGTCGATCACCTCGGGGAAGTTGTGCCCCGTGTCGACGTGCAGCAGGCCGAACGGCAGCGGCGCAGGGTGGAACGCGCGCAGCGCCAGGTGCAGCAGCACCGCCGAGTCCTTGCCTCCGGAGAACAGCAGCACCGGGCGGTCGAACTCGGCCATCACCTCGCGGATGATGTGCACCGCCTCGGATTCCAGCGCCGCCAGATGGTCGCCGGAGATGCCGTTGTCACTGCCTACCATGGACGGTGCCGTCGCGGTCGACGTCACGCCACACCCCTCTCGGTGAGCAGGTCCAGGACCCGCCGCGCGGTGACGGCGACGTCCGTGTCGGTGGTGTCCAGCCGCAGGTCGGGCTTGTCGGGTTCCTCGTACGGGTCGTCCATCCCGGTCATCGCGGTGATCTCCCCGGCGTCGGCTCTCGCGTAGAGGCCCTTGACGTCGCGCCGGACGCACTCGGCGAGCGGGGTGGCCACGTGCACCTCGAGGTAGCCGGTGCCGTGGGTGTCGTGCAGCCTGCGCACCTCGTCCCGGGTCGACGCGTAGGGCGCGATGACTGGCACCACCACGATCACGCCGTGGCGGGCCAGCAGCTCGGCGACGAACCCGACACGGCGGACATGGGTGTCGCGGTCCTCGCGTGAGAAGCCGAGCCCGGCCGACAGCCCGCGGCGCAGCTCGTCGCCGTCGAGCACCTCGACCTCACGCGCCTGGAAGCGCAGCGTCTCCGCCACCGCCTCGGCGATGGTGGTCTTGCCCGCGCCGGACAGCCCGGTCAGCCAGAGCGTCGTGGCCCTCACAGGTTGATCCCGCACTCGGTCTTGGTCGAGCCGGCCCAGCGGCCGGCCCGCGAGTCCTCGCCGGCGGCCACCGCGCGGGTGCACGGGGCGCATCCGATCGAGCGGTAACCGGCGGCCAGCAGCGGGTTGGTGAGGACGCCGTACTCGGCGACGTAGGCGTCGACGTCGGAGTCGCTCCAGTTGGCCAGCGGCGCGACCTTCACCTTGTCCCGCTTCGGGTCATAGGACACGACCGGGGTGCCCGCCCGGGTGATCGACTCGGCGCGGCGCAGCCCGGTGGCCCAGGCCGAGTAACCCTCCAGCGCCCGGTTCAGCGGTTCGACCTTGCGCATCCCGCAGCACGTGTCGGGATCGCGGTCGTGCAGCCGCGGTCCCAACTCGGCGTCCTGCTCGGCGACGGTGCGCCGCGGTGTGAGCGTGATCAGGTTGACGTCGTAGCTCGCCGCGACCGCGTCGCGGGTCCCGAGGGTCTCGGCGAAGTGGTAGCCGGTGTCCAGGAAGAGCACATCGATGCCGGGGGCGATCTTCGAGGCCAGGTCCACCAGCACGGCGTCCTGCATCGACGACGCGATCGCGAAGCCCGCTCCGAAGGTGTCCACCGCCCAGCGGAGGATCGCGGCTGCGGAGGCGCCCTCCAGCTCGTGGCCGGCCCGCTGTGCCATCCGTTCCAGGGCCGCCCGTTGCCGGGCCGTCCGTCCCAGGTTGAGCGTGCCGCTCGCCGTCACCTCGTCACCTCCGTCACGAGTCCGACCATCCGCAGCAGGAACACCCTCCTGCAGTCCCCGCACCGCCACGCGCCGTGCGGCTCCTCCTCCGGTCGCAGGTCCTCCTCGCCGCAGTAGGGGCAGTAGAACGGCACCGCCCTGGCCGTCCCGTCGCCGCTCACCGCGAGCACCTCTTCATCGGAGCGCTGCCTCGTCCGCGCGGGTCACCCACTGGGCGAAGCGCTCGCCGGATCCGCGCTGGTCCGCGAAAGCCCGCACCACCCGCTCCACGTAGTCACCGAGCTCGGTCGAGGCCACCTTGTGCCCGCGCAGCTTACGACCGAACCCCGAGTCGAGCCCCAGGCTGCCCCCGAGGTGCACCTGGAAGCCTTCGACCTGCTCGCCGGCGGCGTCGGTGACGACCTGCCCCTTGAGGCCGATGTCGGCGACCTGGATGCGGGCGCAGGAGTTGGGGCACCCGTTGAGGTGGATGGACACCGGGACGTCCAGCGTGGACTGGACGTCGGCGAGCCGCTCCTCGAGCTCGGCGACCAGGTCGGCAGCCCGGGCCTTGGTCTCGACGATCGCGAGCTTGCAGAACTCGATGCCGGTGCACGCCATCGTCGAACGCTGCCACGGCGACGGATCGACACGCAGCCCGAACCCGCCGAGCTCGGCGACCAGGCCGTCGACCTCGGTCTCGGCGACGTCAAGAACGACCAGCTTCTGGTACGGCGTCAGCCGCACCCGCGCCGAGCCCGCGCGCTCCGCGGCCTTGGCCGCCGCGGCCAGCGTCGAACCGGACACCCGGCCGGCCACCGGCGCCACCCCGACGTAGCAGCGTCCGTCGTGCTGCCGGTGCACGCCGACGTGGTCGATGGTGCGCTCGGGCACCCGGGGGGCGGGACCGTCGACCAGCCTGCGGTGCAGGTACTGCTGCTCGAGCACCTCGCGGAACCGCTCGGCGCCCCAGTCGGCGACGAGGAACTTGATCCGGGCGCGGTGGCGCAACCGCCGGTAGCCGTAGTCGCGGAAGACCGACGTGACGCCGGCCCACACCTCGGGCACCTCGTCGAGCGGTACCCAGGCGCCGAGCCGCTGCGCGATCTTCGGGTTGGTGGACAGCCCGCCGCCCACCCACAGGTCGAACCCGGGGCCGTGCTCGGGGTGGTGCACGCCGACGAAGGAGATGTCGTTGACCTCGTGGGCGACGTCGGGCAGGCCCGAGATGGCTGTCTTGTACTTGCGCGGCAGGTTGGAGAAGGCCTTGTCCCCGACGTAGCGGCGCTTGATCTCCTCGATCGCCGGCGTCGCGTCGATCACCTCGTCGGCAGAGATGCCGGCCACCGGGGAGCCGAGGATCACCCGCGGGGTGTCGCCGCACGCCTCGGTGGTGGACAGCCCGACCCCCTCGAGCTTCTCCCAGATCGCCGGCATGTCCTCGATGCGGATCCAGTGGTACTGGATGTTCTGCCGGTCGGTGATGTCGGCGGTGTCGCGCGCGTAATTCTGCGAGATCTCGCCGACCACCCGCAGTTGCTCGGTGGACAGCGCCCCGCCGTCGATCCGAACCCGCAGCATGAAGTAGGAATCGTCGAGTTCCTCGGGCTCGAGGGTGGCGGTGCGGCCACCGTCGATGCCCGGCCTGCGCTGGGTGTAGAGGCCCCACCAGCGGAAACGTCCGCGCAGATCTGCCGGGTCGATCGAGTCGAACCCGCGGTGGGCGTAGATGGTCTCGATCCGGCGGCGGACGTTGAGCCCGTCGTCGTCGCGCTTGGTGCGCTCGTTGGGGTTGAGCGGCTCGAGGTGGCCAAGGGCCCACTGGCCCTCGCCGCGACGGGCCTGGGCCTTGGAGCCTGGGCGGGTCGGAGCGGACATCGGCGGTGCCTCCGCAAGAGTGCCGGCCTGTCGGGGGACGCCGTGCACGGGGCAGCCAGGCCCGGTTCCGGCGCACCCGGCGCCGGCTGGTGGGTGTCAGTCGGGCGGGCGTCAGACCATCGGCCGGCACATCGCGCTGGAGACCCTGACATAGTCCACGTGGCGGCGTGCCACGAGCAGGGTTCCGCGCGACGTCATGTGCCCAGGCTGCCACGTTCCCGCCCGGCGGACCACTTCTAATCGGATGTTGGGATGATTGACACGTGCCAGCGCTGGATCAGGGCCAGAACGCACCGTCCGACGGTGCGCTGCCGCCGACCGCGCTGTCGGGACTGGGGTCGCGCCCGTTCGGGGTGTACGTCCACGTGCCGTTCTGTGCCACCCGCTGCGGGTACTGCGACTTCAACACCTACACGCCGCGTGAGTTGGGGGCTCTTCAAGGACCACCAACCCCCCTCGAGGCTGCAGCTAACGGCTATCAACCGGGCAGCTCGAGCCCACCGGCCTCGTGGCTCGAGGCGGTGCGCCGGGAGCTGGACCTGACCACCCGGGTGCTGGGGGCGCCTCCGCCCGCCGACACGGTGTTCGTCGGCGGGGGCACGCCGTCGCTGCTGGGCGCCGGCGGGCTGGCGGCGGTGCTCGACGCGGTCCGGTCCACGGTCGGGCTGGCGCGCGGCGCGGAGGTGACCACCGAGGCCAATCCGGAGTCGACCTCGCCGGAGTTCTTCGCGGGGCTGCGTGCCGCCGGCTACACCCGGGTCTCGCTGGGCATGCAGTCGGCGGCGCCGCACGTGCTGGCCGTGCTGGACCGGCAGCACTCGCCCGGCCGCGCCACCGCGGCCGCGAGCGAGGCCCGCGCGGCCGGGTTCGGCCACGTCAACCTCGACCTGATCTACGGCACCCCGGGCGAGACCCGCGACGATCTCGCCGCCTCGCTGGACGCCGTGCTGGCCGCCGGGGTGGACCACGTGTCGGCCTACGCGTTGGTGGTCGAGGATGGCACCGCGCTGGCCCGCCGGGT
The DNA here is from genome assembly GCA_050700385.1 of Pseudonocardiaceae bacterium. GTDB lineage: Bacteria > Actinomycetota > Actinomycetes > Mycobacteriales > Pseudonocardiaceae > WHSY01. The sequence continues at coordinate 16,420 of JBOHGT010000501.1, forward strand.
CGCCCGCGGCGAGCTGCCGCCGCCGGACGACGATGTGCTCGCGCAGCGCTACGAGCAACTCGACACGGCGCTGTCGGCGGCCGGACTGCACTGGTACGAGGTGTCGAACTGGGCGGCATCGGATGCGGCCCGCTGCCGGCACAACCTGGGGTACTGGCGCGGCGGCGACTGGTGGGGTGCAGGTCCCGGCGCGCACTCCCACGTCGGCGGGGTCCGGTGGTGGAACGTCAAGCACCCGGCCCGCTACGCCGGGTCGCTCGCGGTGGGCCGTTCCCCGGCAGCGGGCCGGGAGGTGCTCACCGCCGCCGACCGGCACACCGAGCAGGTCATGCTGCGGCTGCGGCTGGCCGAAGGGCTGCCGCTCGACGTGCTCGAGGCGCCGGGCCGGGATGCCGCCGCCCGTGCCGAGCGCGAAGGGCTGCTCGCACCCGGCGCGCCCGGCAGCGCCGTGCTCACCCGGCGCGGCAGGCTGCTCGCCGATGCCGTGGTGCGTGACCTGCTGGTCGCCTGATGTGCACGGCGGGACGCGGTGCTGCGGCGTCAGCGGTGCAGCGCGTCGAGATCGAGCACGCGGACGTGCAGCACGGTGCGCTGCTGCAACGCTGCCCGCAGCGCGCGGTGCAGCCCGTCCTCGAGGTACAGCTCGCCGGACCAGTGCACGGCGTGCGGGAAGAGGTCACCGAAGAAGGTGGAGTCCTCGGAGAGCAGCCGATCCAGTTCGAGCGCCGTCTTGGTGGTGACCAGATCTTCCAGCCGGACCTGTTGCGGCGGGATGCCGGCCCAGTCCTTGGTCGACAGCCCGTGCTCGGGGTAGGGGCGGCCGTGCCGCACGTCCTTGAAGATCACGAGCCGCGGTCACCTCCGTTCCGGCCGCGGGGGGTGACCGCCCAGCGTAACCAGCAGTCGGACCGCCTGCCGCCCGGCCACGCCCGAGCGGCATTAGAATCGACCAGAGGCAAGACGACCGGAGGCGGGATGAACGCGGACGATCGCAGGTTCGACGTGCTCCGCGCGATCGTCGCCGACTACGTGTCGACCCACGAGCCGGTGGCGTCCCGCTCGCTGGTGGAGCGGCACAACCTCGGTGTGTCCAGCGCGACCGTCCGCAACGACATGGTGGCGCTGGAGGAGGAGGGTTACATCGCCCAGCCGCACACCAGCGCAGGGCGGGTTCCCACCGACAAGGGCTACCGGCTCTTCGTCGACCGGCTCTCGGAGATCAAGCCGCTGTCCGGCGCGGAGCGTCGCGCGATCCAGGCCGTGCTGGACAGCGCGGTGGACCTCGACGATGTGCTGCGCCGCAGCGTGCGGCTGCTCGCTCAGCTCACCCGGCAGGTCGCCGTGGTGCAGTACCCGACGCTGAGCCGCTCTGCGGTGCGCCACCTCGAGGTGCTCGCGGTGACGCCCGCCAGGCTGATGCTGGTGCTCATCACCGACTCCGGGCGGGTGGACCAGCGGCTGGTCGACCTCGGTGACGTGATCGCCGAGGACGACGTGGGGCGGCTGCGCACGATGCTCAACGGCGCGCTGGCGGGCAAGCGGCCGGCCGACGCCTCGGCGACCGTGGCCGAGCTGCCCGAGACGGCACCGGCGGAGCTGCGCGACGCCGTGACCCGGATCTCGACGGTGCTCATCGAGACGCTCGTGGACCACCCCGAGGAGCGGCTCGTGCTCGGCGGCACGGCGAACCTCACCCGCAACGCGACGGACTTCCCGGGATCGCTCCGGCAGATCCTCGAGGCGCTCGAGGAGCAGGTGGTGGTGCTCAAGCTGCTGGCCGCGGCACGCGACCCCGGCACGATCTCGGTACGCATCGGGGAGGAGAACGAGGCCGAGGAAATGCGCAGCACGTCTGTGGTATCCATCGGCTACGCGACGCGTGGCACGGTGCTCGGCGGGCTGGGCGTGGTCGGACCGACCAGAATGGACTACCCGGGCAACATCGCGGCGGTGACCGCGGTGGCGCGGTACGTGGGCGAGATCCTCGCCGGGCGCTGAGCCGGGCCGGGGAGCAACGACGACGATCATCGTGGCCGGGCACGGCGCGGTGAGGAGGGCACAGGGTGGCGAGGGACTACTACGGGATCCTGGGTGTGGCCAAGGACGCCACGCCTGAGCAGATCAAGCGGGCATACCGCAAGCTGGCGCGCGAGCTGCACCCCGACATGAACCCGGACGAGCAGGCCCGGAAGCGCTTCCAGGACGTCTCAGACGCCTACGAGGTGCTCACCGACCCGAAGAAACGCCAGGTCGTCGACCTCGGCGGCGACCCGCTCGACACGGCTCGTGCCGGGATGGGCGGCGGCCGGACCGGTGGCATGGGGGACCCGTTCGGCGGGTTCGGCCTCGGCGACATCATGGACGCCTTCTTCGGCGCGGGCGGTGGCCCGGGCGGACGGGGCCCGCGCAGCCGGGTGCAGACCGGCGGCGACGCGCTGATCCGGATGCGGCTGACCCTCGAGGAGTGCGCCACCGGGGTGTCCCGTGAGCTCACCGTCGACACTGCGGTGGTGTGCTCGGTCTGTGACGGGTCGGGCTGCGAGCAGGGCACCCGTCCGGCTACCTGCGACACCTGCGGTGGCGCCGGCGAGGTGCAGAACGTGCAGCGCTCCTTCCTCGGCCAGGTGGTCACCTCGCGGCCCTGCCCGGTGTGCCGGGGCTTCGGCCAGGTCATCCCGGACCCGTGCCGGGAGTGCGGCGGGGACGGCCGGGTGCGGGCGCGCCGGAGCGTGACCGCCAAGGTGCCCGCCGGCGTGGCCGACGGCATGCGGGTGCGGCTGGCCGGCCAGGGCGAGGTCGGCCCCGGCGGGGGCGCGGCCGGCGACCTCTACGTCGAGGTCGAGGAGGTGCCGCACGAGACGTTCTCCCGCGAGGGGGTGGACCTGCACTGCACCGTGCGGGTGCCGATGACGGCCGCCACGCTGGGCACCACGCTGCCGCTGGAGACGCTGGAGGGCATCGAGGAGATCCGGGTCGAGCCCGGTACCCAGTGCGCCACGGTGCTCACCCTGCGGGGTCGCGGGATGCCCCGGCTGCGCATGTCAGGCCGTGCCGATGGCCGCGGTGACCTGTTCGTGCACCTCGACGTCGTCACCCCCACCCGCCTCGACGCCCGGCAGACCGAGCTGCTCCGCGAGCTGGCCTCGCTGCGCGGTGAGGAGCAGGCCGAGCTGGCTGCCAACGGTCGCGCTGGCGGCCTGTTCTCCCGGCTGCGCGACTCCTTCGGCACTCGCTGACCGCGCATGTGCTCGCTGCCGGTGTTCCTCGCCGCCGAGCTGGCGGGGGAGGGTGAGGCCATCACGCTCGATGGCCCCGAGGGCAGGCACGCTGCGGCGGTGCGCCGGATCCGGCCCGGAGAGCAGCTGTTGCTCTCCGACGGCCACGGCGAGCTGGCCCGCTGCGCGGTGCACGCCGCCGGCCGCGACCACCTCGAGCTGGAGGTGCTGGCGCGCCGTACCCAACCGGCTCCGGCGCTGCGGGTGACGCTGGCCCAGGCGCTGGTCAAGGGCGAACGGGGTGAGCTGGCCGTGGAGCTCGCCACGGAGGCGGGGGTGGATGCCGTGCTGCCCTGGCGGGCGGCGCGTTGTGTGGCGCGCTGGGACGGCGGGACCCGCGGCGCCAAGGCCCTGGTGCGCTGGCGGGAGACGGCCCGGCAGGCGGCCAAGCAGGCTCGCCGCGGCACCGTGCCGAAGGTGTCCGAGCCGGTGCCGACCGGTGAGCTGGCCGAACGGTGCCGGCAGGCGGCGCGGGCCCTGGTGCTGCACGAGTCCGCGGCCGACCCGTTGCCCACCGTCGAGCTGCCGGCGGCCGGGGAGGTGCTGCTGGTGGTCGGGCCGGAGGGCGGCATCGAGGACCCCGAGCTGGACGAGCTGCTGGCCGCCGGTGCCTGCCCGGTCCACCTCGGACCAGCGGTGCTGCGTGCGTCGAGTGCCGGGATGGTCGCGCTCGGCGCGATAGGCGCCCTCACGTCGCGCTGGGCTCTGAGCCCTTCGGATGATCTGTGGCGCGACGGCCCCGGGAAGCGCTACCTTGAGTAGGCGAACGCGGATGGGGTCGGTTCGCTGACCTCGTCCCGGGATGCCCCGCCGGGCACCTCCCCCCTCGGTCCGGCGGCGCCGCGCTGCGGTGGGGCGACCCCCAGGTCCCGCCGCAGCGCGGCAACCTCTCGATGATGCGGTCCGGGGCCGCGCCCCGCTAGCATCGAGCCAGCACCCGACACCGCTACGTCGCGCCTCGCGCAGGAAGCAGGACCCGACACCACGTGACCGGCACCGCAACGGAGGGCAGCGCCCCGCGCGGTCCGGACCCGACCGGGCCCGGACCCGTCCAGTCGAAGATCGCCGTTCCGGATGCTGCCGTGCTGGCGGTGCTGGGATCTCGGGACGAGAACCTGCGTGTCATCGAGGACCTGCTCGCCGCAGACGTCCACGTGCGCGGCAACGAGATCACGCTGTCCGGTGAGCCCGCCGAGGTGGCCTTTGCCGAGCGGGCCTTCGCGGAGCTCATCACGCTCGCCCGGCGGGGCCAGCAGCCAGGCCCGGACGCCGTGCGCCGCACCCTGGGCATGCTCACCGAGGGCGACGAGTCCCCGGCCGAGGTGCTCAGCCTCAACATCCTCTCCCGCCGGGGCCGCACGATCCGGCCCAAGACGGTGAACCAGCGCCGTTACGTCGACGCCATCGACGCGCACACCATCGTGTTCGCCATCGGGCCTGCCGGCACCGGCAAGACGTACCTGGCGATGGCCAAGGCGGTGCAGTCGCTGCAGGCCAAGCAGGTCAACCGGATCATCCTGACCCGCCCGGCGGTGGAGGCGGGGGAGCGGCTCGGGTTCCTGCCCGGCACGCTCTACGAGAAGATCGACCCCTACCTGCGGCCGCTCTACGACGCGCTGCACGACATGCTCGACCCGGAGTCGATCCCCAAACTGATGGCGGCGGGCACCATCGAGGTCGCCCCACTGGCCTACATGCGCGGGCGCACCCTCAACGACGCGTTCATCATCCTCGACGAGGCGCAGAACACCACGCCCGAGCAGATGAAGATGTTCCTCACCCGGCTCGGCTTCGGTTCCAAGGTCGTGGTGACCGGCGATGTCACGCAGATCGACCTGCCCGGCGGGCAGGTGTCGGGGCTGCTGATCGTGCAGCACATCCTCGGCGGGGTGGACGACGTCCACTTCGCGCAGTTGTCCAGTGCGGACGTGGTGCGCCACCAGCTGGTCACCGACATCGTCGACGCCTACGCGCGATGGGATGCCAACGAGCAGGCCACCGGGGCACACCCGGTGCCCAATCGCGCGGACCGCCGCCGGAGGCGGTGAGACCGCCGTGGGTATCGAGATCGCAAACGAGTCCGGCGCCGAGGTCGACGAGACCTCCCTGGTGGCAGCCGCCCGGTTCGCGCTCGATCGGATGGGTGTCAGCCCACTGGCCGAGCTCTCCGTGCTGCTGGTCGAGACCGACGTGATGGCGGACCTGCACGAGCGCTGGATGGACCTACCGGGTCCGACCGACGTGATGGCCTTCCCGATGGACGAGGGGGCCGACATCGCCGCTGCCGTCGCCGGCAGGCCGGACAGCCCACCCGGCGGGCCGGCGCTGCTCGGCGACATCGTGCTCTGTCCCGCGTTCGCCGCCGACCAGGCCGCCGAGGCGGGCCAGTCGACCGACGACGAGCTGCAGATGCTCGCGGTGCACGGAGTGCTGCACCTGCTCGGCTACGACCACGCCGAGCCTGCCGAGGAGCGCGAGATGTTCGCGCTGCAGGACGGCATCCTCACCGAGTTCCATCAGGCGGCGCGGGCAGCCCGGCGACGGGCCGCGCAGCGCGACGCCGACACGAGACTGCTCGGCGCGGTCGGCCTGGACGGGCCGGAACCGCCCGGCAGCCCCCGATGAGCCCCCGGAGCCCAGGGTGCTGATCGGGGTGCTGCCGGTGCTGGCACTTGCCGTCGCCCTGGTGCTGCTCGCCGGTGCCTTCGCGGCGGCGGACGCCGCGCTGGGGACGGTCTCGCGGGCCAGGGTGGACGAGCTGGTGCGGTCGGGCCGGTACGGCGCGCTGCAGCTCGCCATGGTGGTGGCCGACCGGCCGCGGCACGTCAACCTGCTGCTGCTGCTGCGCCTGGGATGCGAGCTCACCGCGACCGTGCTGGTCACCGTGGTGGCGTTACGGGCGCTGTCGCCGACCTGGCTGGCCGTGCTCGTCGCCGGGCTGGCCATGGTCGTGGTGTCCTACGTCGTCGTCGGGGTCGGTCCCCGTACCGTCGGGCGGCAACACCCGTACGGGGTGGGGACGCTGGTGGCAGGCCCGGTCCGGGCGCTGGGGCGGGTGCTGGGCCCGTTGAGCAAGCTGCTGATCCTGGTCGGTAACGCGATCATCCCGGGCCGCGGGTTCCGGGAGGGACCGTTCTCCTCCGAGGTGGAGCTGCGCGAGCTGGTGGACATGGCCGGCGAGCGGGGGGTCGTCGAGGCCGGCGAGGCCGAGATGATCCAGTCGGTGTTCGATCTCGGCGACACGGTCGCCCGCGAGGTGATGGTGCCGCGCACCGAGATCGTGTGGATCGAGCAGGACAAGACGGTGCGTCAGGGACTGGCGCTGTGCTTGCGCTCCGGGTTCTCCCGGATCCCGGTGATCTCCGACAGCGTCGACGACATCGTCGGTGTCGCGAATATCAAGGACCTGGTCCGTCCGATCGTGGAACCGTCCGACGGTTCCGGCGCCGCGGCAATGGTCGCCGAGCTGATGCGTCCTGCGGTGTTCGTGCCCGACTCCAAGCGCCTCACCGCCCTGCTCACCGAGATGCAGGTCTCCCGCAACCACATGGCCGTGGTGGTGGACGAGTACGGCGGCACCGCGGGCCTGCTCACCATCGAGGACATCCTCGAAGAGATCGTTGGTGAGATCACCGACGAGTACGACACCCACGAGCGTCCACCGGTGGAGTACCTGGACGACGGCACGGTACGGGTCAGTGCCCGGCTGGGCGTGGAGGACCTCGGCGAGCTGTTCGACGTCGAGCTGGACGACACCGACGTGGAGACCGTGGGCGGCCTGCTCGCGCAGCGGCTGGGCCGGGTCCCGCTGCCCGGTGCGGAGGCCGAGATCTCCGGACTGCGGCTGCGGGCCGAGGGCGGGAAGGACAACCGGGGCCGCATGCGCATCACGACCGTCACCGCCCGCCGCGCGGCCCCGGCGCCCGGCCAGGAAACCGACGGCAAGCACGCGGCCACGCGGCCGCAGGAGGGAAGCGATGCCCGTGCCTGACAGCATCGACCTCGACCCGGAGACCCTGCTGGATCCGGAGGACGCGAAGATCGTCACCCTCGCCCGCTCCGCGGCGGCCCGCACCGGTGCCGAAGACGGCGCCGCGGTCCGTGACACCGACGGGCGCACCTACACCGGGTGCACCGTGACGCTGCCCTCGCTGGCGCTGTCCGCGCTGCAAGTAGCAGTGGCGGCGGCGGTGGCCAGTGGTGCGCGTGGCCTGGAGGCGGCCGCCGTGGTGACCGCGGCGGGGACGGTCGACGATGCGTCGCTGGCCGCGGTGCGGGAGCTGGGTCCCACGGCGCCGGTGCTGCTTGCCGACTCCCGCGGCGACGTGACCGACGTGCTGCGCCCCGCCGGGTAGGTCCGGCCACCGTGCCCGCCGAGCATCCGCCTGCCCAGGACCCCCCGTTCCGAGCGGGCTTCGCGTGCCTGGTGGGCCGGCCCAACACCGGCAAGTCGACGCTGACCAACGCGCTGGTCGGCCGCAAGGTCGCGATCACGTCGAGCCGCCCGCAGACCACCCGGCACACCATCCGCGGCATCCTGCACCAGTCGGACGGCCAGCTGGTGCTCGTGGATACGCCGGGCCTGCACCGGCCACGGACCCTGCTCGGACAGCGGCTCAACGACCTCGTGAGGTCCACCTGGGCGGAGGTGGACACGATCGGGTTCTGCGTGGGTGCCGACACCGACGTGGGACCCGGCGACCGTTACATCGCCCGGGAGCTGTCCGGGCTGTCCCGGCGCACCCCGGTGTTCGGCATCGTCACCAAGACCGACCTGGTGAGCCCGCAGCGGGTGGCAGAGCAGCTGGCCGCGCTGGCCGAACTCGGGAGGTCGGCGCAGCTGGGGGACTTCGCCGAGCTCGTGCCGGTCTCGGCGGTGGACGGGTTCCAGGTGGGGTTGCTGGCGGACCTGCTGCTGGCCCGGATGCCCCAGAGCCCGCCGCTGTACCCCGACGGGGAGCTCACCGACGAGCCGGAGCAGACGCTGGTCGCCGAGCTGGTGCGGGAGGCGGCGCTGGAGGGGGTGCGCGACGAGCTGCCGCACTCGCTGGCCGTTGTCGTGGCGGAGATGGGCCTGCGGGAGGGCCGTGAGGACCTCCTCGAGATCTACGCTCAGCTGTACGTCGAGCGCCCCAGCCAGAAGGCGATCGTGATCGGTCGCGGCGGCGAACGGCTCAAGGAGGTCGGTGCCACCGCACGACGGCAGATCGAGGCGCTGCTGGGGACCAGGGTATACCTGGACCTGCACGTCAAGGTCGCCAAGGACTGGCAGCGTGACCCCAGGCAGCTGCGTCGTCTGGGGTTCTGAGCGGGAGGGAGCAGCGGTGGTCGTCGCTGCGGTGCGGGCCTCGCGGTTGCGCATGCTGGCCGCTCCGGCGGGGGCGGTGGCACTGGCGGGCACCGGCTGTGCGGCGATCTGGCTCGGTGATCCGACGACTCCCGGGGGGCTGCTGCCGGTGTGTCCGAGTCACGCGCTGTTCGGTGTGCTCTGCCCGGGTTGCGGCGGGATGCGGATGCTCTACAGCCTGCTGCACGGCGACCTCGGGGCGGCGGCGCACTACAACGCGGTGGCGCTCGCCATGCTGCCGCTGGTGGCCGTGGCCTGGGCGGTGTGGACCGCTGGGTGCTGGCGCGGCCGTCCAGTGGCGTCGTGGCCGCGGCAGCGCTGGGTGACGGTGGGCGTAGTGGCCGTTCTGGTCATCTGGTCGGTGATGCGCAACCTGGGTGAGACGATGACACCGTGAGCCTGTACCGCGACACCGGGGTGGTGCTGCGGGTGCAGAAGCTGGGCGAGGCCGACCGTATCGTCACGCTGCTGACCCGCAGGCACGGCCGGGTGCGCGCGGTGGCCAAGGGAGTGCGGCGGACCTCCTCGCGTTTCGGCGCCCGGCTCGAACCCTTCGGGCACGTCGACGTGCAGTTCTACACCGGCCGCAGCCTGGACATCGTGACCCAGGCGGAGACGGTGGACGGGTTCGGATCCCGGCTGGTCGGCGACTACGGGCGCTACACCACCGGATGCGCCGTGCTGGAGACCGCCGAGCGGCTCGCAGGCGAGGAGGGCGAGCCCGCGCTGCGGCTCTACCTGCTGGTGGTGGGGGCGTTGCGGGCCCTGGCGCACGGGCAGCGGGACGCATCCCTGGTGCTCGATGCATTCCTGCTGCGGTCGATGACCTCCGCGGGGTGGGCCCCGGCGCTGTCGGAGTGCGCCCGGTGCGGCCAGCCCGGCCCGCACCGGGCGTTCAGCGTGCCGGCCGGTGGAGTCGTGTGCCCGCAGTGCCGGCCCGCCGGCTCGGCGACGCCGTCGCCGGACACGCTGCGGCTGCTCGAGGCCCTGATGCACGGGGAATGGCCGGTGGCCGAGGCGGCACCGGTGGCGGCCCGCCGCGAGGGCAACGGGCTGGTGGCCGCGCACCTGCAGTGGCACCTCGAGCGGGCGCTGCGCTCGCTTCCGCTGGTCGAGCGCCGCGTGCCGCTGCCGGCGTGCACCGCCGCATCGGGATCGGCGCCGGAATAGCCCCGCCCCGCCCGGGCACCGCGGGTAGCGGCAGGATGGGCGCCTGACCGGGCGACGTCGGAGGGAGGTCTGGTCATGGTGGGCCGAGCGCGCCGGGTGCGGGGCACGGACATCCGGCCCCCCGACCCGCACCCCTCCGGCGCGCGCCCGCCGGCCATCCCGCCGGAGCTCGTGCCCCGGCATATCGCGCTGGTGATGGACGGCAACGGCCGGTGGGCCGAGCAGCGGGGGCTGCCGCGCACCGAGGGCCACCGGCGCGGCGAGTCCGTGCTGATGGACGTGGTGTGCGGCTGCATCGAGCTGGGCGTGCAGTGGTTGTCGGCCTACGCGTTCTCCACCGAGAACTGGAAGCGCAGCCCCGACGAGGTGCGTTTCCTCATGGGCTTCAACCGCGATGTCATCCGCCGGCGGCGCGACGAGATGCACGAGATGGGCGTGCGGGTGCGGTGGGCCGGTAGACGTCCCCGGCTGTGGCGCAGTGTCGTGCGGGAACTCGAGGTCGCCGAGGAGCTCACCGTGGGCAACGATGTCATGACGCTGACCATGTGCGTCAATTACGGGGGTCGTGCCGAGATCGCCGATGCCGCGCGGGAGATCGCCAGGCGGGTGGCCCGCGGTGAGATCGACCCGGAGAAGGTGGATGAGAAGCTGCTCGCACGGCATCTCGACGAGCCGGACATGCCGGACGTCGACATGTTGCTGCGGCCCTCCGGCGAGCAGCGCACCTCGAACTTCCTGCTCTGGCAGTCGGCCTACGCCGAGCTGGTCTTCCAGGATGTGCTCTTCCCCGCCCTGGATCGTCGTGACCTGTGGCGGGCCTGTGAGGCCTACGCCGCCCGGGACCGCCGCTTCGGCGGCGCCGTCGCGCGCGTTCCCCTGAACCAGACCAGAGGAGGTGCCCGGTGAGCCCCGACGCGAGCCCGGCCGAGACCACCGCCGAGCTGCTCGATGCCGCCCGCACCGCGCTGGAGCGCTACCAGGAGGTGCAGGTCGACGATGACGGCGCGCTGAGCTTCCAGCACGCCGAGGTGCCGTGCGCGGTGCAGGCCGTCGAGCTCGCCGAGGGCCTGGTGGTGCTCAGCCTGACCTGCGTGGTGGTGTGGGACCTGCCCACCGAGGCCGAGGTGGCCGAGCAGGTCGCGACCCGCGCCGGGCAGGGGCTGTTCGGCACCCTGGGGTTGGTGCGCACCGAGAGTGGAGCCGACGTGACGCTGCGCTACGCCTTCCCGGCTGCGGGCCTGGACACCGTGCCACTGGGGACGCTGCTCATGCTGGTGGTGTCGACGGCATCGCAGGTCCGGGGCGAGCTGCTCGCCGCGCACGCGACCGACTGATCGGCATCGCCTGCTGTGCCGCGGACGCCGTTGCGGTGAAGGTCCGGCTCGATGCCTCGGGCGCTGCTGCTGCTGCTGCCCGCACGCTGGTGAACGCTCCCGAGAACAACTGGTTCTCGGTGCGGGGCGAGGTCGTGCCGGGATCGGCCACACCCGGCAACCACTTCGTCCCGACCTTCACCGTCTCCGCGCTGCGCCCGGTGGCCCCACCAGAGCAGCCCTACGAGTCCAGAGCAGCCCTACGAGTACTGAGTAGCCAGCGGTTCGACCGTCGCCCAACCCTCGGTGGCGAGGCCGTGGGAGATGGAGCGGCGCCCTGGTGGGAGGCCGCCCGGAGAGGTGCCGTCACGGTCGCCAGCGGGCGGCCGGCCCGGCTCTGTTCGAGCCGCCCGAGATGCTCGCCGCGCTGGCCGCGCAGGACGTCGCCACCGTCTACCGGCGGCTCGCCGAGGCTGGGATCAGTCAGCATCAGATCGCGCGGCGCACCGGGCAGTCACAGTCGGAAGTATGCGAGATCCTGCAGGGCCGCAAGGTCGGCATGTACGACGTGCTCGCGCGCATCTGCGAGGGCTGGGGCTGCCGCGCGAGCTGATGGGGCTCTCCTACGGCGAGCACGGCGCCTACCGTGAGGGTGTCACGGTCGGCGAACCCACGAAGGGGGCGAGCGAGGAGATGCGCCGCCGCGCCCTCATCACTGCCGTACCGGTCGCATTGTGGGGGCGGCCGCTGCTCGGTGATGTGCCGGAGCTGTCCGATCCATCTGCGGCACCCGAGGATCTCCCTTCGCGGCTCGGCATGGCCGATGTGGCCGAGGTCGACAGCTGGGCAGGGCAGGTGCGGGCGCTGGCCCGCCGGCGCGGTGGGCAGGCTGACGCCGCGCGCTGGGTCGTCGCCCAGTCGATGCGGCTGATCCCGGTACCCTCCACGGAGCAGGTCGCGGCAAAGCTGGGTTCCGCGTTGGCCAGCCAGCACACTCTCGCCGCGTGGTGCTGTGCCGACTCCGGTCCCGGCAGTCACGTCTGGCACCACTTCCAGCGGGCGGTGGAGCTGGTCGCCAAGGTGGGTGACACCTACCAGGCAACAAACGCGCTTCGGTACGCGGACGCCCTCCAACGGGAGCGTGGCCACCCCAACGATGCGCTCAAGCTGTGTCAAATGGCGTGGTTCAGAATCATGGACGCTCCACGTAACGACTCCCGGATAGCGGTCGTGGCTGCGTGGCTCGGGGCCGAGTCGGCGTTGGCGTTCGCCGACATGGGATACGCCGAGCAGGCTCGCTCGGAGCTGGCCAAGGCGCGGGATGCCTGGGAGCCACCCGCCAGTTTCGAGAAGTCCGGCATGGACGAGCTGACCGCGCGCGTCAACATGGCGCTGGGACGCCTTGACATTGCGGAACAGTACGCGGCGGTCTCGGTGCGAACATGTGGGGACGGTGAACGCCGCAACGGCGTACTCGCCGGTATCACGCATGCCACCGTCTACGTACAGGCAGGGGAGCCGCGCGGGCTGACCATGGCCAAGACCGCCATCGACGAGGTGGCCTCCCTCCGGTCGGTACGTGCCCGCAAGTGGTGGCTCGTGCCGCTGGCCGACTGCGCGAGTTCCCGATGGCGTTCCGGTTCGCGGTGTGCACCGTCGTCTCCGACGGCATCCTCGCCCGGTACGGCACCCCGTCGAACAGATGGAAGCCATGGCCCCCCGCTACGCAACACAGCCGACGCGTGAGGACAGCGGCCCGCCCACCACTGCTCCCGAATGAGCGTCGATGATGCCGCCATTGCCTGAACTCGCATCGTGCAGCCGGCTCCGACTTGCCGGGCGAGGGGGACATCGCTGTCCTCCGCACGATCTCGAACTTGGGTCGAGCCCCGACTTTGCTCACCTGGAGTGTTCCCCCGGCTCGAGCGGGACAATTGATTATGTCGCATTCGTCGCGAACTTGTCGAACTCTTCATTGTGTTCGCGTGGGGTTCGGTAGCGGTTCTTTCGTGTTTTCTTATGCATTTGATCGACGGTCAGATTCGTCGCAGCATTGTCTCCAGTGCGTCAGGTGACGTGACGCAGCGGAAGCCGGTGTCGTCGTCGTGCATGTCGGCGGAGGCGTCGTTGAAGGCCGACGGGGTGGCGCGATCGAATGGACTCGTGAAGGCGCTGCCTTTTAGTTCGTGACGACCGGGTTCGGTTTCGGTTGCGCACCACTCCCAGACGTTGCCGCACAGGTCATACACGCCATAGGGGCTTACGCCGCTGCGATAGCAGTCGCCGGGCGTTGTGGTGCCCCGGCCGCTGCCGCGGACGTTGCATTTGGCGGGCGTGGGCTGGTTTCCCCACGGGTAGACGTTGCCGCGGGTTCCGCGGGCGGCTTTCTCCCATTGGTGGCTACTGGGCAGGGACTTACCGGCCCACTGGTTGTAGGCGTGAGCGTCGTGCCAGGTCACGAAGACGACGGGATGGTCTCGTAGGTCGTCAGGGCAGTGTCCGTTGGTCCAGTGAGGGGGTGGGTGGTGCCCGGTGGCGGCGACGAAGCGGGCGTAGTCGGCGTTGCTGGTGGGGTGAATGTCGATGTAGAAGGCGGGTAGCCAGACGGGCTCGTTGCTCGGACCAGTGAGGAATACCCCGGCGTCGACCAGCGTGACGAGTTTCCCGTCGACTGGGTGCCGAAGCTGACTGTTGGTGATGCCGATCTCGGCTTGATCGACGGAAGGGTCGGCGGGTGTTGGTGTCGCAGCGTCCCCGACGAGCAGGGCGAACCGAGCTTGGACGTCGACGTTGGATTGGGCGAGGGAGGTGTCGAGCGCGGCCTGGTTGACTGGGCGTGGATGGATGTTGTCGCTGCCAGCCTCCCACTTGGAGATCATGCGGTCGCTGATGCCAAGATGGGCCGCGAACTCGCGCAGGCTCATCCGTTTGGCTTCGCGTAACGCCCGGACCTCCCGGCCTGACCACCGTGGCACTGTCGTCACCCGCGGCTCCTTCACAAGAACGCTCGCGGATGAGCGTATCGTACTGGCGCGAACCCTCTTCGGTTACAGCCGTTCGGGTGGAATGTCCTCGTACTGCTTGCGTAGGGCGCGTAGCGTGGGATGGTCGCCTGGCCAGTGGGCATCGTCGATGGCATTAACGGGTCGGACGCCGACGGCGGCGTTGGTGGCGAAGACGGCGTCGATCTCGGACAGCTCCGCGAGCCTGAGCGGAGCGGTTGCCACGTGTTCGTCGCGGGTCTGATTGATCAGCCGCATCGTCACGCCCGGCAGCCACTCGGCCTGGGGCCAGACGACGCGGGCGCCGTCGACGAAGCCGATGTTGGACGTGGCCGCTTCCGAGATGACGGCATCACCGTCGGTGAACAGCGCGTCGTCGAAGCCGTTGCGCTGAGCCATACGACGTAATCGCAAGGAGCCGAACAGGCCCACGTGTTTGACCTCGGGCATATCGCGACGGTAGGTCGCTGATTGTAGACGCAGACCGGGAAGCGGCGCCTGCGCGGCGGGTCGAGTGGTGACGAGGATCTGCGGTACGGCGTCCGTGCCAGGGTGTCCGAGTTCGAGGGCCGGGTCGAACGCGGTCACCCGGACGATGATCGGCTGGTTGATGTCGGCCACGACGCGACGAACGAGATGTCGGACGCGTTCGGGGTCAAGATCGGCGTCGAACACACGGCGACAGTCGCGCATCAGTCGGTCCAGATGCAGGGAGAGGCCGCGCACGTGCCCGTCCTCGACGCGCATCGAGGTGAAATGACCGTAGTTGGTCAACGCCAGAGCCTTGACCTGGTCGACATCGGCCGCAACGCCGTTCAGCTCCGCCATGTGCGTCAGTCTGGCACTCGGCCGAACCCACCGGGCGCTGGCGCTGGCGCAAGTTCGGCAAGAGTTCGGCGGTTCGGGGGCGACGAGGCAGTTCCGCTACCGGACATGGAACGGGAGCCTGGAGTTCGCAGACGCTAGCGGCGCCCGCGTTGGGTACCTGACTCAGCCCGCTTGGGTTGGAGAAGGAGGGAATTGGTGTGCTGAGCGACCGGACTCACGCCGAACGACTATCACGGCGGTGGGGTGTCGACGTGGATGACATTGTGTTGATCGCGCTGAACTCCTGCGGGTTGCGCGCGGATATGGGGGTGTCTCGTCTGCGGTTTCGAATCCGCCTGGACTCGCGGCCGGATGATCAGTTTTACATGATCTTGTCGCTGGGTCGGGCTCAGTCGCCTTTCGAGTTGGTTGATCACGAGATCCGATTGGCCGGGAAACGGATCGCGGTCATTGACGCCGCCGAGGCGGACGACGCTGTTCTTGGGTACTGGCGCAAGGGGCGAAAGGTGCTAACGCTGAATTCCAATGCTCGCAGCCAGTGCACCGGATGCGTGTTTTGTCCCAACACTCTCGAAGAAGCGTCAGATCCTCGCCTGGCGGCCTTGGATGATCTGCACTCCTATTTTGCTGCGATTGCGGAGGACTTCTCGCTGGCCGATATGGCGGAGGTGGAGAAGGTCACGGTGTGCACTGGTTGCTTCCAGTATGAGCACCTCGCTTTGCAGCATTTGCGCCAAGTGCGCGAGGCCATGACTGGACAGAACTGCGCGGGAATGATTCATTTTTTGTCTAGCGTCCTCACCAGCGTTCAAGGATTGGACGCTGCCGCCGGCGTAGGGTCGTTTCACCTCACGCTCACCGCCGAGTGCTTCACCCAACGCGGTGTGATCTTGAAGGAGTCCAAGGCGAAGCTGACGCCTGCCAACATGGTTCGCGTACTGGGCGACGCCGCCGAGCGGGATATTACGACGGATTTCACGTATATCGTCGGCCTCGACCCGCCGGATGTCGCCGTGCGGCATCTGGCCGACTTCGTGCCTGTGACGATGACTTTCCCACGATTTCAGGTCTATCAGTCGCACAACAGCCTGATGGATGTCTTCGTCGCCGATGGGGCTCGGGATATCGAGTTTTACCTACACATGCGCCGAAAAATCGAGGACCTATTCGGCCCTACCGGACTTCGTCCGGAACCTTGGGAGAACTACCGGCCGTTGTGGTATTTCACGTTTGCCGACGAGCCACTGCGCGGAGAGCGGATCTGAATCGCCATGCCAACCCGCGTGACACAGGTCGTTGTTCACTCGCTCCCGGCATTGCCGCAGGAAAAAGTGGCTATACTCCCGGACTGGGCGCAACCAGCGATCCGAATGCCGATTGCGCAGCGGTGGGCGGAAAACCGGAACCGATTTGCAGTCGGTATCGTCGACGATCTCGGCAACTCGGGTTGGTTCGGGCCGGTCAGCGCCAGCGTGGCCGCGATCGTCCGCGACCAGGTCACCCCAGCGGTCATCGGTTTGGAGGTGCGGGCGTGGCGTTCGGCCGCCGCTGTTCACCCGCAGGGACGCCATCGGTCCGGTTCACACGTCAGGCTGGCGCTGTCGGCAGTTGAGCTGGCGTTGTGGGATCTCCGTAGCCGGACCATGAATATCGCGGTCGGGGATCTACTCGGTGGCCGGGTCCGCACCGTCGTTCCCGCTTACGCCACAGCGCTGGGGATCGACATCGATCACCCGCTGGCGCCGGATGTCGCGTCATGGCTCGTCGGGGAAGGGTTCTGGAGCCAGAAGTGGGCACTGCCCGGTCACGATCGCGGTGAACCACCACAGGCCGATGCTCGACGGTTGGAACGTCTGCGGGCGGCGATCGGGAACGAGGCTCGGCTGTGTGTGGATGCTGGCGGACGCTGGAACGCTGGCTACGCACGGCAGATGCTGCTGGTGCTCGCCGAGCATCAGGTGACCTGGGTCGAGGAGCCTGGCGCGGTTGCCGAGAGTGATCTCACCAGGGTGGGTCTTGTCCATGCCGCCGGAGAACACGACTACGACCCCGCCGAGCAGATACATACGTTGACCCGTGGTCAGGTGCAGGTGTGGCAACCCGATCCTTCCTGGAACGGCGGCCTGGCACAGAGCGTCCGGATGATCGACCTCGCGGTGACGTTGAGCATTCCCTGCTTCCCCCATGGTTCGGGCTTGGCCGCTGCGCTGCACTTGGCCAGCGTGATGTCCAGCGAGGCTGTTCCCGCCGTCGAGTACCACTTGACCCTGGAGCCGCTGCGTCAAGCGGTGCACGAGGTCCCGCTCGTGCCTGCTCATGGCGCGTTCACCCTCACCGACGGACCGGGCATGGCGGCGCCCTACCGCCTCGATGAGATTAGCGCTACGGGGAGTGGCCATGCTGCCTGAGCATCTCCGTGCGGTCTGCTTCGACATCGGTGGCGTCTTGGTGCGTGTGCCGCGAGGGTTTCTGGCCGAAGAGCTCGCCGACACACTCGGAGCCGACCCGGACCGTGTGCGCCAACTGCTCATCGAGTACGGTAAACGGCGTCGCAGCAGCTCACGGATCCTCGCCCGCGCGCTGGCGACAGGGTGCGGTCAACCTGTGGACGTTGACCGCGTCGAGGCCATCCTGCGACAACGGCACCGCGACATCGCCGACCCCGTGCTCTACCCTGACGCGATCCCGACCATGGAGACGCTGCGCGCCGCGGGGTGGCGGATCTGCTTCCTATCGAACGCGATCAGCGACACCGCCGATCGACCGCGACCGGCCTGGTTTTCCTTCGCGGAGGTCGTCGTCCATAGCTGGGAGATCGGTTACTGCAAGCCGGAGATCCAGGCGTTCCGCGCCATAGAACAACGAATGGGACTCGCCGCGCGAGAGATCGTCAGCGTCGGTGATTCGCTGCGCTCCGACGTGCTGGGTGCGCTGGACGCGAGCTGGTCGGCCGTGCACCTCCCGCGCACCGGCAGGCCCCCTCCACCACCGCATGTCGTGCCGACGATCTCGTCTCTGCCCGAACTGCTCACCATCCTGCCGCCGGTCCGCGGCGGGTCAGTCCACGCGGGAGCCATCAATGATGCCGCTCGATGAGTCCGCCGCCCTGCCCGTCCGCGGCGGGTGGGTCCCGCATGCGCGACCCGATCCGATCACGGGGCTGGCGGCCTTCCCTGATTTCCATGCCGTTTTCGGAGGCCACCTGGTTGACGCCCTGGCATCCGGTCTCTCGGTGGGAGTCGCTATTGGCGACGTGGACAACCTCAAGCGCTACGTCGAGGACTCCAATGCGACCGACCCAGAATGCTTTGGGCATCTGGCCGGTAACACCTTGATGGCACGCTTTGGAGTGCTCAGTGCGACATGGTTTCGCGAACAACCGTTTCCAGCGGGCTGCGTCTCCACCTTCGGCGGCGACGAGGTGATCGTCGCGGCCGTCGTCAGGGACGCGGCGGCATTCGAACCCGCCGTCGCCGTCTTGCGGGACCGCTGCCGCCAGTGGCTTCCGTGTACCGTCTCGTTCGGGTTCACGGTGGTCAGTCCCGATATTCGGGGCCTGAGTGAGCACCTCCACGCCTCGCTCAGCGTCGCGAACCTCGTCCTCGCAGGGGTGGACAAGGCCCTGTTCGCTCGTAAGTCCGTGCGACGACGCGGCGATGAGGGCGACGGGTTCGTCGTCGCTGTAGACCTTGATCTGAGGACGGGTGGCCATGTCATTGCCTGAGCTGTCGGTGGATAGCCGGGTCACAGTGACCGTGACTGGACACGCGCGATCTGTCCGCGGGCGTCCGCTTATTGTCCTGCCCTACGCCGCTCCCGTCGGCCTCAGCCGGGGCCGCCGCTACCGGGTCGAGATGGAGCACGACGGACTCGCGGTGTCACGCGTCGTCTTCTCCCTCGGCGGACAGGCCGCGTTGCGCCCGCCCAGCTCGATACCGCTGGACCACGGCCAATCGGTGACCTTGTACCTGCGCGCACTTTCGCCCCGCCGGTCCCGTCGGTTTCCCGACGATCTGTACCAAGCTCTCACCGAGGCTGGCACCACGTTGGAGCATCTCGATGAGCCAGCCGCCCAGCACTTGCTCCTGATGGTGACCGAGGCGCGCGATCCCGTGATCCGCGCCCAGCGTGTCCACGCCGCCGTCGAAGCCGCCCGACATACAGGTGAGGCCGGGGCATGACCGTCTCCTGGCGTCGGATGGTGCTGGCCACCCACGAGCACGTCGGCGATGTCGAGGTCGACACGGCACGGCGGGCGCTCGACTACCTCTGCTTGGCGCAACTGTACTTGCGCGACAACGTACTGCTCGACCGGTACCTGCGTCCGAGCGACATCGTGGAAGCGCCCGCCGGACACTGGGGCACCTGCCCACCCGTCAATGCGGTGCTATCCGCCATCGGCCCGTACCGCCAGCATCTCGACGGCGACGAGGTGCGAGTTGTGCACGGCGGCGGCCACGCCGGACCGTCCGCGCTGGCCCACGCGTGGCTGACCGGCAGCCTCGCCCAGATCGCCGAGGATCTCGGCCACGACCCGGCCGGGTTGTGGCGACTGATCGCCGGGTTTCCGCACCACGAGCGGTTCGGTGGAGAGATCACCCCACTACTGCCCGAGCATTGCTACCTGGGTGGACAGTTGGGGCCAGCGTTGCCGACAGCCCACGGCATGGCGTTGGACACGCCGAACAGCCTGGTCATCGCATTGATCGGCGACGGCGAGTGCGAGACGGGCGCCACGGCCGCCGCATGGCTCGGCGCACGCGCATTAGCACAGCGGGGTGAGCATGGCCGCGTCCTTCCAGTGATCTTGCTCAACGGTCTCCGTATGGGCGGTCCGTCGCTGCTGGCTGGCCTCGCGCTCCCTGATCTCCGGCGATTCTTCGCTGGGCTGGGCTATCACGCGATCATCACCCGGGACAGCAGTACCGCCGCCGTGCGGGAGGCAATCCGGGACGGGATGGCTGACCTGGAGCCGTTACAGCACGGTCCGTCCACCGTCGTCGTGGTGACCGTTCCCAAAGGCCACGGTGCCCCGGAATCCGTGGGCGACAGGCGGATCATGGGGACCTCGGTCGTGCACAAGAGCCCGTTGACTCGGCCACGGCAGGACGCGGAAGAGTTCGGCGCGCTGGCCGACTGGCTCGCCAGTTATCAGCCGCACGAACTGTTCACCCCCGCCGCGAAGCCCACACCCGGAATCGCTCGAGCGCTGGGCACGGCCTCGACAGTCTCGCCGTCTGGGCTCGTCCCCCCGCGCGGCTGTCTTGCCGCGTCGACCACCGTCGCCCACGCTGTCCGCGACCGCAATGACGAGTTCGGCACCGCGATGGCACAGGTGCTGCGCGAGCTGCACGATGCCTACGGCCTTCGGGTGTTCAGCCCCGACGAACTCGCATCCAACCGCATCCGCTTCGGGCACGAGAACCCGGGCTGGGTCGTGGAGGTACTCAACGAGGAGCTGTGTCACGCGTGGGCGCAGGGCTACCAAGAGACCGGACGACGCGCCCTGGTCGCCTCGTATGAGGCGTTCGCACCCATCGTGGCCAGCCTGCTCGCTCAACACCTGATCTATCGGCGCCTCGCGGCGACCGCTGGCCGACCGCCAATGCCTAGCATCGTGTACCTGCTCACCAGCCTCGGCTGGCAGAACACGATCAGCCACGGTAACCCCGGCCTCATCGACATGGCCCTCGCGAGGCGTGACCCGTCCATCCACGTCTACACGCCGGCCGATACCGCCCGCGCCGCCGCGGCCGTGACCTATGCCGTCCGCAAACTCGGCCGTTGCAGCCTGGTGATCAGCTCCAAACACCCCATGCCCGCCCATCCGTTGGACACCATCGAGTCCGAACTCCGGGACGGCTACGCGATCTGGCCCCACATCGCCGACGACGACCAGCCCGACCTGGTCCTGCTCTCCGCCGGTGACATTCCGGCCCGCCAACTGACCAGCGCCGCCGCTGCAGTGAAGGCCACCCGACCAGGGACGCCGTTGCGCTACATGCACGTCCACGACCTCGCCTGCTTGGGCGACCCCTCAATTCGGCCGGGAGCGATCCCGGACGCCGCCCTCGCCGCGCTGATGCCACCGAACGTGCCCGTACTCGCCGCCGTTCCATGCCAGCCTGCGCCGGTCCAAGCGCTGCTCGCCGAACGCGGCGCCGCGGACCGCGTCACAGTGCGAGGGTGGCGCGACCCCGACCGTCCGCTCCCGCCGGACCGGCTCCTCGAACGCGCCGAGCTCGACATCGTCAGCCTCACTACCACCGCGTTTCGGCTGCTCGACCAACGCCCATCCCACGACCGAAGGAGGACAACCGGTGACCGCACCCCCGCGCCCAGCCGCTACAGCAGTCCAAGAGTTTGATCGGCACGGCTACGCGCTGATCCCCAACGCACTCAGCCCCAGCCTGCGGACCTCCCTGCGGCAAGCGGCCGAAGAGATGTTGAGCTCGACGACCACCCGAGGACGAGACCGCGGGAGCGACGGCAAGGACGGCTTCCGCGGCTGCATCGCGCTCAACCCGTCGGCCTTCCTTCCACTGGTGGCCAACACGCGCGTGCTACCGACGGTCGTGGACTTGCTCAGCCCCAACATCCATATCCTGTCCAGCCACCTGATCGCCCTGCCCTCGATCTCGCCAGGACACCCCCGCAGCATCCGGACGCCAGAGCGACCAGGATGGCACCGCGACATGTTCGGCGTCACCGCCGACCTCGCCGAGGCCCACACCCCACGCATGGCCATCAAATGCGCCTACTTTCTCACCGACCTCACGCCTGACGCCGGAGTGACCATGTTCCTCCCCGGCAGCCACCGACACACGACACGGCCGGACATACCCTCCGATCAGATCGACCCATCGGGCGCGATCACCCCGCCGGTCAGCACGACCGGCACGGACGCTGTGCTGTTCGAGAACCGCACCTGGCACGCCGGGGGAGTCAACACCTCCGGCCATCCCCGAATCGCGATCATGATCCAGTATGGCTACCGATGGCTCGCGCCCGTCGACGATCCCGTCCCCGAGCTGCTGGAACTTACCGACCTGACCGGAATCCAGCGGCAACTCCTAGGCGCTGCTGACCGGAACCCGGATGGTTCCCTGGCCAAGGGGCGCGGCGCCGAGCCACTGCGGCGCTGGTGGGATCGGCGCCAGGCTGAACACGATACGACCACGACCACCGGTACCGCCGAATGACCGAGCTGACCGCTGCCGACCAGCACCTCGTCGACACCGCAGTGGATCTGCTGCGGCGACGCGCCCGCCGAGGTCGCAGCGTTGTCGCGTCCGCCCTGCGCACCACAAGCGGCGACGTGTTCACCGGCATGCACCTCGCCGCGACCCTGGCGCGCGTGTCGATCTGCGCCGAAGCCGTCGCGCTCTCCAGCGCGATCATGGCCGAGACCACCGGTTTCGGTACCATCGTCACGCTCGACTACGCGCCCGGCCTGCGGGTACTCATCCCCACGGACTCACACGAGCTGCGAGGCGTCACGATCGAATCCCTCCTGCCCGCCAAGTTCCACCGTCCGTCGAACACGTAATGAGGTCACGAAGTGCACTACAACCCGAATGAACTGTTCCGCTCCACCGCTTCCTACTACGCGCGGTATCGGTCGGGGTATCCGCAGGAGTTCATCGATCACCTCGTCGCGCGCTTCGCGCTCGATGGCACCCAACAGGTCCTGGACCTGGGATGCGGCACCGGCCAGATCGCCCTGCCCCTGGCGCCGCACGTCGCCCGCGTCCTGGCCATCGATCCCGAGCCGAGCATGCTCACCGAAGGCCAACGCCTAGCCAAGGAACGCGACACCGCCAACATCGACTGGATCGTCGGCGACTCCTACCGACTGTCCGACCTCAACCTGCCGGAGCTGACGCTGGTCACGATGGGCGCCGCGTTCCACTGGATGGACCGCGACGCAGTCCTCGCCGAACTCGACCAGCGCATCCTCCTCGATGGAGCCGTCGTGATCGCCAGCGGCGGAGCGCCCGAAACTCAGACCCCACCGCCGTGGAACGACACCATCACCGCCATGCGTACGAAATACCTCGGACCCGCCCGCCGTGCCGGCTCCAGCACCTACAGCCACCCCGAGGAACGTCACGCCGACGTGTTGCGACGGTCGTCCTTCTCCCACGTGGACATCGTCGAGTGGACTTGGACGCTGGAGCGCGACCTCGACTCGCTAGTCGGACTCCAGTTTTCTTTCTCCTTTTCCGCCCCTACCCAGTTCGACAGCGAGGAAGAACGCGAAGCGTTCGAACGCGACCTTCGAGACGCCCTCACCGAACAGTTTCCCTCCGGCGTGTTCCACGAACAGATCCGCACCGAGGCGCTCATCGCGACCCGGCCGTGACCCGCGAGTTACTTCCGCAGCACGACACCGTATCGTCCATCGACCTCCGTGCCGTCGGACGTACCGCTACCGCGGCGGACTGGGTCACCGCCACGGGACAAGGCCACGTGCACACCCTCGCCCCGCCCACCCTGGTGAACCGGCCACGGCTCGACCACGCAGACATCGGGGCGTCAGCGTCAGCGCGTAAGGTCCAACGCTTCGTGGCGCCCGCCGCGCAGGTCGTCGAGCTGCCCCACGCCCAAGTTTGGGGACCTGACGGCACGGTGCTGACCGCCGACGGGTGCGTCGTCGAAGACCTCATCCGCGCATGGGGCCAGGCCACCGAAGATCACCCGGTCTGGGCGGCACCATCACTGCCGCCACACGAGGTGCGAGGCACCGCCGCC
The DNA here is from genome assembly GCA_050700385.1 of Pseudonocardiaceae bacterium. Taxonomy (GTDB): domain Bacteria; phylum Actinomycetota; class Actinomycetes; order Mycobacteriales; family Pseudonocardiaceae; genus WHSY01. The sequence continues at coordinate 40,109 of JBOHGT010000501.1, forward strand.
GTGATCGCCGCTCGCGGCGCGGCCACGAACTTCAGCCACTTCCTCGCCGACACGCTGCCCCGCATTCAACTCGTCCGCGACACCGGCATCGAGATCGACACCTGGATCGTCAGCAGCCGCGATCGTCGTTGGCAACGTGACGGGCTGGACCTCGCCGGAATCCCCGCTGACCGGACCATCGCCCTAACCGACATTCCGTGGATCAGCGCACGCACGCTCGTCGTACCCTCCCGCACCGGATTCGCGCCCACCACCGCTCCCTGGGCGCGAGACCGACTGACCAACCTCCTCCAACCTGGAACCCGGCCACGTGAACACCGAATCCTGATCTCCCGCCAACGAGCGCCACGCCGCCGCCTGCACAACGAGGACGACGTACTCGACCGGCTTGCACGACACGGTTTCGAGCGCGTCGACTTCGACACGATACCCCTCGCCGAGCAGATCCGGACAATCCACGAGTCCCGAACCATCGTCGCCGTACACGGGGCCGCACTCGGACACCTACTCCACGCACCACGAACGGGGCGCGTCGTGGAGATCGCCAACCCCAACGTCATCCACCCCGACTACTGGGGCCTGGCAGCGCTCGCGAACTGAAAACACACCGTCATCGGCGCAATGCCTACACACACGTGTACCCACGACGTGGATGAGATCAACAACGACCTGACGGTCGACGCCAAAGCGGTACGCACAGCGGCCGAACTCGAATACGAGCGATAAAGTCGTGCTGAGTTCCTCGCCCCGTGGAATGTGGACGACGACGGCAATCCCGTGACGGGCGCCGGCACGGCCGACGAGACCGGGTACTGGACCGGCTTCGGGGTTGCGCTGTTCGGGCTGTTCAACCAGGACCGGTTCTCTTGCAGCTGCAGCGCTCGTTCACCGCGTTCGATGAGGGTGCCGACGGGCTGGTCAAGCGCATCGCCAAGCCGCACCAGTACTTCGCGGTCACCAAGGCCGTCGGCAGCACCGTCACGGCGGTGGACAGCCACGGCAAGGCCGGCGTCGTGTGGCACACCCAGGGCTCGGGCAAGTCGATGGAGATGGAGCTCTACGCCAACCTCGTCATCCGCCATCCCAAGCTGCTCAACCCGACCATCGTCGTCATCACCGACCGCAAGGCGCTCGACGGGCAGCTCTACCAGACCTTCGCGCAGAGCCAGTTGCTGCCCGAGCAGCCGCAGCTCATCCGTCGCCGCGCCGAGCTGCGGTCCGAGATCGCCGGGCGCACCACAGGCGGGATCTCCTTCACCACGCTGCAGAAGTTCGGGCGCAGCCGCGACGAGCGCGAGGCCGGCGAGGATCACCCGCTGCTGTCCGAGCGGCGCAACATCATCGTGATCGTCGACGAGGCGCACCGCAGTCACTACGATGACATCGACGGCTACGCGCGGCACCTCAAGGACGCTCTGCCGCACGCCACCCTGATCGCGTTCACCGGCACGCCGGTGTCGTTCGAGGATCGCAACACCCGCGACGTGTTCGGTGACTACATCGATGTCTACGACCTCACCCGCGCCGTCGGGGACGGGGCGACGGTGCCGGTGACGTTCGCGCCCCGGTTGATCCGGGTCGGGCTGGCCGGTGACGTCACCGAGGAGGATC
>JBOHGT010000502.1:0-7989 GCA_050700385.1 Pseudonocardiaceae bacterium
CGAGGGTCGCGCGTCGACGCCGTGACGTTGCTCAGGCGTGGACGCGCCTGCGAAGTACGAGGACGGCGGGAGACAGCACGCCACCGACGGTAGCCAAGCGCCCGCGCGTGCGTCAAATGGGCGGGACGTCGCTCCCGGATGCTGGGAGAACACGCGGCGGCCTGACTGCTCGGTGCCGGTGTCACGGAATACCCTTTGCACATGCAGGACGATCGCCAGACGCTGCGCACCTGGCTGAAAGAGCTCACCCTCGATCCGCTGGATCCCAGTGAGCCCACCGAGCGGCGTTACGTCGAGCTGCGCGAGGCCGGCCGGGGCGCGGCGGACGAGATCAAGGCGATCATCGACCTGCGGCTCGACACCACCACGCAGCTGCTCTCCGGACCCTCGGGGTCGGGCAAGACCACCGAGCTGCACCGGGTGAAGGGCGAGCTCCAGCAGGCCGGCTTCGTCGTGGGCATGATCAACGCGACGGACTACGTCAACGCCTCGTCCCCGATCGACGTCGCCGACTTCCTGGTGGCGCTGGCCCTCGGCGCCAACGAGCAGATCGGGCAGTCCGAGCCCGACGGCGCGCAGGGCTTCGCCACCCGGTTCGGCCAGTTCCTGCGCAGGATCAACGTCACCTTGCAGGCCGGTCCGGTGTCGGTGGACGTGTCCGAGGAGCGGGTGGCCGCCGGTGCTGCGGGCTTCGGCGTGGGACTCAACCTCAAGCGCGAGATCCGGGGCAGCCCGTCCTTCGTCGCCGAGCTGCGGGAGAAGCTGGCATTCCACGTGGCGTCGCTGCACGAGGAGGTGTCGAACTTCCTGCAGCAACTGGTCACCGGCGCGCTACACAGCAACCCGGGCTCCCCCGGCGTGGTGTTGATCGTCGACAGCCTGGAGAAACTGCAGGGCACCTCGGCCAACGATCTCGACGTCCAGGCTTCTGTCGAGGCGCTGTTCGTCAACCATTCCGACAAGCTCCGCTTCGCCTCGCACCACACCGTGTACACCGTCCCGACCTACCTGCAGTTCACGGCGGCCGGTGCGCTGCCGTACGACGGTCGGGTGCTGCCGGTCCCGGTGCCGCACCTGCGAAACCAGGCCGGGCTGATCGACCAGCATTCGAAGCGGACCCTCGACGAGCTGAAGGAGGTCGTCTCCCGACGGGTGCCGCCCGATCAGCTCTTCGGCGGCGACCAGCAGCTCGAGCGGATCATCTCCGCCTCGGGTGGACACCTCCGGGATCTCTTCAGGCTGCTCCAGGAGTCGGTCACCCTCATCTACCGGCGCTCGCTGCGCCCGCCGCTGCACCACGAGCACATCGACGAGGTCATCAGCAACGTCGCGCTCGGCTTCTCCAGCCCGATCCGGGAGCAGGCCGACTTCCTCCGGAAGATCGCGAAGGGGGATGGGACGATCGAGCCTGCGCGTAGCGAGGTTCCCCTCATGGCGCGGTTGCTGCAGACGCACATGCTGCTGGCACACCTCAACGGCGGGAACTGGTACGAAGTGCATCCTCTCGCTCGCCGTGCCCTGGGCATTCCGTGACTCTCCAGCCATTCGCCCGGGCGGCGGCGGTCGGCATCAGCAGGGAGGCCGAGGACCTTTGGGGGCGGCTGTGGTCCCAGCTCGCACTCCGGGACGGTTTCTGGTTGGGCTACGTCTTCACGTCCAGTCTGACCGAAGTCGCGGAGCTGGAAGCGCGCAGCCGTGACTACCTGCTCATGCAGACGAAGCGGGTGCAGCACCGTGCACTCGATCATCCGGACGACTACTGCACCGCGCTGTCCTGGCTGCTGTCACGGCACCCGGGAGACCTGGGCCTGACCTGGTTGGTCGGGCTCACCGACCTGCCGGACCGGGGCGACCTGTGGCGCACCGTGTTCCGCCGCCTCAACGAGCGTCGTGACCAACTGCGAACCAGCCATCCGGCCGGCCTGATCATCGTCTGCCCTCCGGCGCTGCTGCCCTTCGCCCGCGACGAGGCACCGGATTTGTGGTCGTACCGCGTCCTGACCGCGGAGCTGCACGGAGCCCGACCCGCAACGAGCCACCCACCGGAGATGTGGAAGCCGAGCACCGGTGCACTCGAGAACTCCGCACTGTCCGAGCCGGACACCGGCGCTGCGGTGGAGCCGTCGGACCGGCTGGAGCCGATCCTGCGACGGGTGGCGGTCGCGCTGCAGGCCGACATGGCAGCGGACGCCGTCGCGGCCGCGCTGGACGCCGTCGCGGCGGCAGAAGGGTCCGGCAGTACCGACGATCTGGCGCTGGCCCGAGCCTGGCTGGCACGGGCGATGGAGCGCAGTGGCGACCTGGTTGCCGCGGTACGGCATGCCCGGGGTGGACTCGAGCTCCGCCGCCCGCTCGGACGTGCCTTGACCGAGGCGCTGCTCAAGATCGTCGCGCGCTCGCCGGATGCCACGGTTGGTCTGGAAGCGTGGACCGGTCTGCTGGTCCTGGCCCGGGCGAACCTCAGGGAGTTTCCTGACTCTCCCGAGGCGCTGCGCGACCTCGCCGTCGCCTTGGCCTGGGTCGGCGACATCCATCAGGCCCGCGGCCAGCTCGACGACGCCCTGCACTGCTTCACCGAGGCCCTCGACCTGTCCCGCCGCATCCGCGACCACTACGGCGACACCCCCGACGCGCTGCGCGACCTCGCCGTCGCCCTGCGCCGGGTCGGCGGCATCCACCAGACCCGCGGCCAGCTCGACGACGCCCTACGCCACCACACCGAGGCCCTCGACCTACACCAGCGGCTGGACGACGTCTGCGGTCCACCGCACGCCGATCACGACGAGCTCGCCACTGTGCGCGCCGCGGCGGCCCGAACAGCCGAGGCGATCGCCGAGCGCGATGCTGGAACACCTGACGGTGAGCGCCGTGACCAGCGCTGACCTCGTGGTGCTCGGGGCGGGGCCCGCGGGGCTCGCGGCGGCGTGGCGGGCGGCCCGCAGCGGGTTGTCCACCATCGTGCTCGAGCGCGCCGGCGCGGTCGGCGGCATGGCGGCGAGCTTCACCGTGGCCGGCGTCCGGGTCGACCACGGCAGCCACCGGCTGCACCCGAGCACCGCACCGCACGTGCTCGCCGACCTCGCCACCCTGCTCGGGGACGATCTGCAGCTGCGCCGCCGCAACGGCAGGCTGCGCATCGCCGGGAGCTGGGTGTCCTTCCCGCTGCGCCCGGCCGAGCTGGCCCGCGCGCTGCCCCCAGCCATGATCGCGAGGCTGGTCGGCGAGGCGGTCACCGCACCGCTGCGCCGGGGCGAGCCGGTCAGCTACGCCGACGCGCTGCGCCGCGGCCTGGGCCCCACGCTGTACGAGGCGCTCTACGCGCCGTACGCGCGCAAGCTGTGGGGCCTGCCCGGTGACGCGATCGACGCCGAGCAGGCCAGGGTGCGGGTCACCGCGGACACCCCGTGGAAGATCGCGGCGCGGATGCTGCGCCGCAACTCCGGGCAGGGCCGGGTATTCCACTACCCGCGCCGGGGGTTCGGGCAGATCGCCGACGCGCTCGCCGATGCGGCGGACCTGGCCGGCACCGAGATCCGGTTGGGCGTCACGGTGGACCGCATCGACGCCGGCGACGGCGGTGTCACCGTCCACACCGGCGACGGCACGACGATCAGCGCCGGGCAGCTGTTCACCACCGCGCCGCTGCCCGCGCTCGCCCGGCTGGTGCGGCCCGCGCCGCCGCCGGACGCGGTCGCCTCCGCCGCCACACTGCGGTTCCGCTCCATGGTGCTCGTCTACCTCGTGCACTCCGGCGCTCGGCCCTGGACCGCGTTCGACGCCCACTACCTGCCCGGGCCGGGCACCCCCGTCACCCGCATCTCCGAGCCTGCCAACTACCGGGACAGCGCCGCGGACCCTGCGAGCACCACCGTGCTGTGCGCCGAGATCCCGTGCGCCATGGGGGACGCGTGGTGGACTGCAAGCGACGCCGAGCTCGCCGACGCGGTGTGCGCGACGCTGCGCGAGCTCGGGCTGCCGCCGCTGCGGCTGTCCGGAGTCGAGGTGCGCCGGCTGCGCCACGTCTACCCCGTCTACGAGATCGGCTACGCCGAGCACCTCCGGCGGCTCGACGAGTGGGCAGCCGCGCTGCCGCGGGTGACGACCTTCGGGCGGCTCGGGCTCTTCGCGCACGACAACACCCACCACGCGCTGGCGATGGCCTACGACGCGGTGGACGCGCTGCGCGGCGGATCGGTGGACCCCGCGCGCTGGGCTGCGGCGCGGCGCCGGTTCGCCGACCACGTGGTGGAGGACTGAGACCACGGCCGCCCGCGGCCAGCCCGGGCACGGTCACCTTGAGTGAGAGGCTGTAGTCAGCGGGTGGCTACGCTGTGACCCTGCCACGCCGAGAAGAGGGGTGATGAGCTACCGGCACGTGTCCGAGCTGGCCGGGCACGAGGGACACGAGGGGACCTCGACTCGGCGGTGACCGATCCCGTCATGCTCGCCGCCCTGGCGGCCCATGACATCGGCGAGGCCTACCGGCTGCTCAAGGCGGCCGGGATCAGCCAGCGGCAGATCCCGCGCCGGCCACCGAGCACCTGCGGGCCATGGCGCGGCGGTACGGGGGCAGGCCGAGCTGTTCGGTGCCGCCGCGAGTTACTACCCGGGGCGCGGCAGGTCGCCGCGATGCGGGCCTGATTGAAACGGGTATCCGACCACCGGCAGACTCCCGCCACACCGCCGCCCACGGGGTCGAGGACTGATCTTTGTGGTTGGGGTGTCTTAGTACGACGACGGCGCTTCGAGGCGCGCCACCCCCGATTCGGGCATGCATCGAACCATGATCGTCGTTTGGTCAGATTCTGGCCCGCTGAGCGGGCCAGAATCTGACCAAACGACGATCATGGCCAACGCTGTACAGCCTGCCGCCCGATCCGCCGTTGCAGGGTTAGTCTCCGTTCCTGCAGGCGGCCTGTTCGGGCTGAAATTCGGTCACACCAGCACCACCAGTCCCAGTGGCACCTATTTCGTATCAAGTGTTGCCGATGAGGTTGCGGATCAGGCGGGTGACCTCTGCGTGGCGGTCGCCGGGCAGGTCGCCGACGTGCTCGCGCAGCCAGGTGTGCGGGTACCAGGCGAGGCGGTCGAGCATGGCGGTGCCGAGGTCTGGGATCGGCTCAATGGAGCTCGGGGGCGCGCAACTGGTGGGGGTCGATCTCGGCGACGATCGCGCCGAGGCCGGCGTTGCTAGACACCCGGGCGGTCCTGCTCGTCGGCGAGGTAGCGGTGCACCGCAGCACGCCGGACGGCGTGGACGCTCAGCTGCTCGTCGGTGTCGAGGCCGGCGTGCCGGCGCTCGTAGCCGGCCTCGGCGTAGGCGCGGCGCAGCGCTTCCCGGCGGCGCCGCGGGCAGCCAGGCTCCACTCCTTGTTGAGCTCGCGGTGCACCGCCGGCAGCACCCGGCGCAGGTAGCGGCCGAGCCGCACGAAGGACGTCCCGCTGGTGCGGAAGGAGTAGTGGATCGGCACCTCGGCGTAGCTGTAACCCTTGCCCAGCAGGTCGAGCGTGAGCACCTGCGCGTAGTTGTAGTCGTGCACCACCTCGGCATCGGCGGCTGCGGCGGGTGAGAACGCCCGGAACCCGCTCTGCCCGTCGGTGATGTCCCGGCGCCGGGCGAGCCAGCGGACCCACGCGGTGAGCACCCGGTTGCCGAACCGGCGGTGCGGCAGCATCCGGTCGATCGCGCCGGCGAACCGCGAGCCCACTACGTAGTCCGCCACCCCGCCGAGTACCGGAGCGGCGACCGCGCCCACATCGGAGGACGAGTACTCGCCGTCGGCGTCGAGGTAGACCACCGCCGCCGGGCCGAGCGCCACCGCCTCGGCCAGGCCCCGGCGCACCGCGGCGCCCAGCCCGAGGTTCCGCCGCTGCGACACCACGAGCGCGCCCGCGCCGGCCGCCGCCGCGGCAGTGCCGTCGGTCGACCCGTCATCGACCACGATCACCCGCACCGGACGGCCGCCGACCCGGTCGGGCAACGCGGCCACCACCGCACCCACGGTGTCCTGCTCGTCGTGGGCGGGCAGGAACACCACGACCGGGGCATTGGCGGGCGCATCCCGGACGGCGGGTCGCGGGGGGCGCTGCGGCGGCAGTCGCAGCCAACCCCAGTAGGACGGTCCTGGCACCACCAGCGCGACCGCGCCGATCAGCAGCGCGTAGCCGGTCTTCGCGCCGTGGGTCGTCAGCGCGATGGCGAACGCGGGGCCGGCGGGGACGCCGAGCGCGACCAGCGCCGCGGTGGCTGCCGCCTCGTAGGACCCGAACCCACCGGGGGCGACGGCCACCGCCTGCACCACGATCGTCACCGCGGTGACGGCGAGCGCCTCCCGCACGCCGAGCGGGTGCCCCGCGGTCCGGGCGATCTCCCACACCACGGCCGACTCCAGCACCCATGCGAGCACCACACACAGCGCCACCCACCCGGAGGGGACGCGGATCGCCGCACCACCGCGTGCCAGCCGCGACGACCACAGCAGCCCACCGAGCAGCGCGACGACCACCGCGGCCGTTACCCCCCAGGCCAAGCCACCCGCCAGCCGCGGCGCCAGGGTGGGCACGCACAGCGCCGCCAGCCCGACCACCGCCGCGAGGTCGGCCGCCCGCAGCGTCAGCGCCGAGGCGAGCACCGGTGGGGCGGCCAGCGTGGTGCGCCGCAGCACGCTGGTCACCCGCAGCACCTCACCCAGCCGCAGCGGCAGCACGTGGTTGCCGAGCAGGCTGACGTGCAGCGCGGCCCAGGACTGCCCGAATCGCAGCCCGGGAAGCGCGCCGCGCCAGGCCGCCGCCCGCAGCCCGAACGCCAGCGCGTAGCACCCCAGCGCGGCCACCAGCCCGGCCGGATCGGCCAGCAGGGCGCCGAGCAGGTCGGCGACGGCGGCCGGATCGACAACATCGACGAGGTAGGTGAGCGCCACGACGAGGACCGCGCCACCCCCGGCCGTGCGCACCCAGCGCATCCGGCCTCCTTCCGCGCTCACCCCGACCGGTTATAAGGTCAGCCTCATCATAGGTTGGTCAGGCTTACTTCTGATCGAGGAGCCGGCGTGGTTGCGGTGGTCACCGGGGCAGCCGGGTTCATCGGCAGGATGCTCGTCCGGACGCTCCTCGAGCGCGGCGGCGGCGTGATCGGGATCGACCGGTGCGCCCAACCGGCGCTCCCCGGCCTGATCCCGATCACCGCGGACCTGCTGGACTCCGACCACCGGGTGCAGCACGCGCTGGCCGCCGCGGAGGTCGTCTACCACCTGGCAGGCTGCCCCGATGTCCGCGACCGCAGCCCCGACGTGGCGCAGCGGCGTCACCGGGACAACGTGCTGTCCGTCGCCGCGGTGCTGGCCACCGTGCCGCCGGACGTCCCGCTGCTGGTCACCTCCTCGTCCTCGGTCTACGGCGGCGCCCGCGGCGGGCGTCCCAGCTGCGAGACCGACCGGCTGCGGCCCTGCGGCGGCTACGCCCGCAGCAAGGTGGTCGTCGAGCAGCTCTGCGACGGGCGCGCGCAGGCCGGCGGCGCGATCATCGTGGTGCGGCCGTTCACCGTCGCGGGCGAGGGCCAGCGACCAGGGATGGCGCTGGCCCGGTGGCTGGCAGCGGCGCAGGCAGGCGAGCCGCTGCCGGTGCTGGGCTCGCCGCAGCGCAGCCGGGACATCACCGACGTGCGCCAGGTCGCCGCAGCGCTGGCCGACCTCGCCGGGTGCGGGCTGCGCGGGACGGTGAACCTTGGCACCGGGGTCGGCCACAGCCTGCGCGAGCTGGTCGGGGCGGTGTCCCGGGCGCTGGGTGTCGAGGTCCGCACCACGGTGAGCCGGGCACACCACATCGAGGTGAGCCACACGCTGGCCGATGTCCGCGCGCTGCGCCGCGCGATCGGCTGGGTGCCCAGCACCGACCTCGACGCGCTGGTCGCCCGCCAGCTCGGCGCGCACCCCGTCACCGCCGCGGCGCTGCAGGCCGTGCCGTGAAGGCGCGCGCCGCGCTGCCCCGGGC
>JBOHGT010000503.1:0-4261 GCA_050700385.1 Pseudonocardiaceae bacterium
GCTGGCGAGGCATCTCGTCGCCCACCAAGCTCCGGTGGCCGAGCCGTGACCCCGACCCGGCCGGATCGCCGGACACCAAGACCGCGAACCAAGAAAAGGCGATGACGATGACATCGCGCTACGCCGCGAGGCGCATAGACCTGTAGCGGGAACTCGATGGGCACCGGACCCGTGGTGTGGACAGGGCCTGGGCTCGTCGATGGGCAAGTCGCTGCGGTGAGCGCCGAGGACGGTTCGGTGGTCGGGTCAGCAGATGGGCGTCTCGATCGCGGCGAAGTTGGGTGCGTGTGCGCAGGTGGTCGGTCCGATCATCAGCGTGTTCTGGTGGGAGGGCGAGGTGCATACCGAGCAGGAGTGGCGGGTGGAGATCAAGACTGCTGCGGATCGGGTTGCCGGGTTGACCGAGCACATCAAGGCCAACCACGGCTACGACGTTCCCGAGATCATCGCGACCCCGATCACCGGGGGCAGCGCCGAGTACCTGTCGTGGCTGGCGGACGAAACGCGGTCTTAGACCGCCGAGCGCCATTCGGAGCCGAACTGCACTTCCAGGCACCTCGCGGACTGCCATTCGGAGCCGAATTGCGGTCCCGCCTGTCCCGCTGGCCCGGTTCGTGGCCGGTGCGGGTCGGTCAGCGGCCTCGCCAGGCGAGGGGTGATGTGTGCAGGGCGGCGTCGGCGATGCGGCGGGCGGTGTCGGTGCGCAGGCCGGCGCGGCAGGAGTCGATCCAGCCCTGCACCCTGGCATAGCCGGCATCGCGGTACTCGAGCGCCTGGAGGACGCATTCGAGCTTGTCGGCGTCCCGGGCGCAGCGCGCCTCGACGGTCTGCTGGGCCTCGTACTCGGCCACGGCCTCGTGCACGGTCTTGCGGGCGGCATCGGGCAGCTCGGCGGTCTGATCGGCGGTGATCGCCTCGGGGGAGGGCCCGTCGAGGTAGGGCGTGGCGGTGTGCGGGATGTCGCCGGTCCGGGTCTCCTGCGAGTCGTGCCAGACCGCGAGGTATGCCGCGCGGGCGGGGTCGGCGCCTTCCACCGCGGCGATCAGCGAGGCGAGTTGTGCGACGCGCAGGCTGTGTTCGGCGACCGACTCCGGATCGCGTACCCCGACGTGCCACCACCCGGCGCGGCGCATCCGCTTGAGCACCCCCAGCTCGAAGGCGAAGTGCGCTACGGCGGTGGCGTGGTGTTCGTCCGGCTGGTCCACGGCGGCGACCTTACCTACCGTCGGGCGAGGCGGGCGGCGTAGCCGATGTCCGACAGCTCACGCCGCGCCCGCACGCTGAGTTCGCCGTCCGCGGCGAGCTGGTCGATCGTGCGGGCCGTCTCGGATCGCAGGTCGGGGTGGTGGGTGAGCAGGCTCGGGTGAGCCAGCAGCAACGCCCACACCGTGTGGATGTTCAGCTCGGCGTGCGCGTCGCCGGGATGCAGGCGTCCCAGCAGGTGTCGGAGCAGGCGAACCCCCGACCAGCCTGTCGGGTCGATCCGGCCCATGAACTCGTCGTCGACCTGCACGGTGTCGATCTCACCGACCCAGTAGGCCCAGTAGTTGAGGTTGGCCCGCTCTTGCTGATCAGTCACGAGGGCGTGCTGGACGAAGGCGCGCAGCGGATCGCTGTCGCCGGAGTTGGCGAGCGCGAGGGCCGAGGACCGGACGGCGACCCAGGACGGAACGTGATCGGTGTGACCGGCGTGACGCAGGGCTCGTCGTTGTTCGGTGTGCAGCCAGTCGGCCGTGCTCGACCGGGGGTCGAAGCCGAGCAGGTAGATCGCCTGGCGACGTAGCAGCGCGGCATCCTCCTGCGGGTTCGCGTCAGCGGTGACAAGAAGGTGATCGAAGAAGCGCGTCCGCTCATGCCTGTGGAGGGTCGGCTGCTCGGGAACCGGTCCGCGCCGCGGCAGCACGGGTCCGGGCAGGTGGCGCAACTGGGCCGGGATGAGCCCGAGGAACGGCCAGGTAATCAGATGGTTGAGGCTGCGTTGGTGGACTGTCGCGCCAACGGGATGCTCGCCGCGGTTGATGAGCCGCTCACCGGCCGCCACGGTCTCCGCGATGATCAGGTCGGCCTCGATCGCGTCGTCCAGGATGCCCAGCGCAGTCGGTTCCGCTCCGCACCGCCGCAGCTGGGATCGCAGCCTTACGAGGTCGCCGGTCTGCAGGGCTGTCAGTGGCCGGCGGGAGCTCTCCCAGCCCTGGATGGTGGCCACGTCGAGACCGAGCTGTTCGGCCAGCCGGACCTGGGTCAACCCGACCGACTCCCGGATCAGCTCGAGCAGGAAACCTGACACGACGCCGAGGCGGCTCGGCGAACCGTGACCACGATGTGGTGTTCCTCGCCCGCCAACCATCAGATGATCCCGCCCCAAGAATCCTGAGCTGCGCAAACTCGTACCGGCAGTGAGTCCTTCCCCGCCACGGTCCAGCCTAACGTTTCCCGCAGTCATCGAGCGATCGCCCACGGTGAGCCAGCCTGGCGTCGACATCCCGAAGACCACCGACCACCGTCCGAGGAGCATCCCATGGTTGACCCGAGCACCCGCACGCTCGTGCTGATGCGCTCCCGGCACGGCGTCTCCGGCGAGGCCGGTCACGCCGTGCACCTGGTCCTGTTGCCAAGTGGAACCGAGCGGGCGGTAGAGACAGTGGGCACGCTTTGCGGAGCGTTACTGGAATACAATGAGGTCGAGACGGTGACGCCCGGTGTCGGTATGCCCTGCACCCCCTGCCTGCTGCTGTGCAGCAGCACACCGCAGCCGCCGCCGGTGCTGTCTGGTGGGTCGCGCCCGGAGGACACCGGCGTGCCCTCCGAGCAGGTCGCGGCGGCGGGCTGCTACCGGGCGTGGGGCTGGCCGGTGACCACCCGCCGCGACCACGTGCTGCTGGCGCTGGACCACCACGCGGTGGCGCTGCTCATCCCCACCAACCTCGCCAGTCAGGTGCAGCCAATCCTGGCCACTCGGCAGTGCCCAGCGCCGGTACTGGCCCACCCCGATGCCCCGGGCCACCAGGTGTTCCTCGCGGGCGAGCCCTTCGGGGCTCCGCTGCCCTGGCCACCAGGCGTGCAGCCGATCACCGGCAGCCTGCCGCTGCCCCCTACCGTCACCCCGCGCGGGCCGGTGCGCTGGGCTAACTTGCCACAGTCGCGGGGGCTGACCACCTGCCGGGAAATCGACCTGTGCGTCGCGGTGTGCACCGCACTGCCTCCAACGCCGGCGCCGCGACCACCCACGGCGTCGGGCCAGGGACGACCCTCGTGATGGGCAAGTACGGCCGTGGGACGACATCGCGCCCGGACGGGGCGCTGGGACAGGTCTATGCCGGGTGGGCAACACCGGGCGCACGACGACGGGTGCGGCATCGGCATCATCGTCATCTCGATCGCCATGCTCGTGTTCGCCGGCTGCACTCTGGTCAACGCCCGCGTTGCCGCCGCCGTCGTGGCCGCCGTCTCGCTGCTGGTCGTCGTGGCTTGGGTCCGGCGCTACGCCGCTGGCCGAACCAACCTGTAGCAAACCGCCACGGTGCGCGGTATCGGCGCGCTACAGTAACCACAATTCCGCAAGTCGAGATCCACGAGGAGACGAATCGATGTCCACGACCATCAGTCCACTCATTGCCGCCGGAAGCCGATTTCCGGTCGGCACCGGGCAGCCCGATAGCGACGGAGAACTGTCACCGATACATCTGCGGTCGTTTCTGCTCCGCGGGCAGAATCCGTCCATCACACTCCCTACGCCGAGGGCGCCACACCTCAGACGACAAGCGGGTACGACGGCACGCGTGACGACGAAAGCGAAGAGTTCAACCAGCCGGACCGACGCGGCCTACAAACCCCGGCAACTCAGGGACCTGCGGTCGTGCGGCCTCACCACACCGCCCACCCTGGTCACCAACTCCGCGGACGCCGTGCGACGGTTCGCCGACCGTCACGGCCCGCTGATCTGCAAGGCTCTCGCGGCGAGCGTGCTGCACACCGGCGACACCGCTCACGTCGTCTACACCCGCCGTCTCACTGACGACGACCTGTCCGATCTCGACGGCATCGACTACGGCGCGCACGGACTGGCGCTCCGACTACGACAGCCTCACCTACCAGATCATCGATATTCCACCCGACACCAAGGCCGCCGTCGCGGCCTACATGAAACTCTCCGGCCTGAACTACGGCGCCTTCGACTTCCTGGTCCGATCCGACGGAACCGTGGTGACTCTGGAGATCAACCCAGAGGGAAACTACTCCTGGATCGAGGAAGAGACGACAC
>JBOHGT010000504.1:0-5726 GCA_050700385.1 Pseudonocardiaceae bacterium
CGCGCGGCCGCACGCTCGGCGACGTCTGGCTCCATCCACAGCTCGCCCGCCGCGACCGCAGCCTTCAGCCCCTGTTGTTGCTGCTGCAGCTGCTGCAGCCCCTGGCCGGCCTGCGCGAAGTTCGGCAACGACAAGGCGAGGCTCCCCTCACGACGGCTGTCACGGACCGTACCGTGAGACGCACCCGCACGTCAGCGGGTTCCGGCAGATCCGGGACTGCGTTCACCGGAGGGCGTGGGCAACGGCTCCGCCGAACTCGGCGAAGAGGCTGAACACGACCACACCGAAGATCACGAGCCCGATGACGCAGCCGGTACGGAAGCTCGATCGCGCTCGCTGGACGGAGTGGGGGGTGGGGATCGCCGGGCGGCGCCGCAGCAGCGGTCGCGCCGGCGGGATCACACCAGGTGGGTGGGCACCGGGTGGCTGCGAGCCGTGCGGCCGCGTGACGGGTTGCGGGTAGGCAGCCCGTCGCGGGGGCGCAACCCGCCTGGTAGATGGTTCGTCGGCGAGAGCAGCGGCGGCAGCCTCCCGGATCGCCCGCGCGTCCGGCGACGGCGGCACCCGGATCGGCGCGATCATGTCCACGTCTGGGTCGATGGCCCGGCCCGGACCGGTGAGCGCGTCGGGGAATGCCGGAAGCGGGTCGGGCAACTGTGTGCCGTCTACGCCGAACAGAGCGTCCCGGCCGATCGGTTCCGTCACCGCCATCACCCCTTCGGGTCAACGTCAGGACCGGCTCGACGCCTTGCGCCGGGCACCACGCTTGGGTGCGGGCCCCTTCGCGCGCTTCTCGGCGAGCAGCTCGGCGGCGCGGTCATCGGTGAGGGATTCCACCGCATCGCCCTTGCGCAACGAGGCGTTGACGCCCTCACCGTCGGTGACGTAGGGGCCGAACCGGCCGTCCTTGACGACCATCGGCTTGCCTGACGCCGGGTCGGTGCCGAGCTCGCGCAGCGGTGGCGTGGCGGCAGCCTGCCGGCCGCGGCGCTTGGGCTCGGCGTAGATCTTGCGCGCCTCGTCGAGGGTGACCGTGAAGAGCTGCCCCTCGTCGGACAGCGAGCGGGAGTCGGTGCCGCGCTTGAGGTAGGGTCCGTAGCGCCCGTTCTGCGCGGTGATCTCCTCACCGGACTCCGGGTCGGTGCCGACCACGCGGGGCAGTGAGAGCAGCCGCAGCGCATCGTCCAGCGTCACGGTGTCCAGCGACATCGACTTGAACAGCGATCCGGTGCGAGGTTTGACCTTGCGGTCGCGCTCCTCCTCGGGCAGCACCTCGGTGACGTAGGGTCCGTAGCGGCCCTCCCTGGCGAGGATCTCGTGCCCGGTGACCGGGTCGGTACCCAGCGAGCGGCCCTCGACCGGGGTGGCGAAGAGCTTCTCTGCGATCTCGGCGGTGAGCTCGTCGGGCGGCAGGTCCTCGGGCAGGTTGGCGCGCTGTGTCTCGGCTCTCTCGGTTGTCTCGGCTCTCTCGTCCCCGGAGACACCGTCGACGATTCGTTCCAGGTAGGGCCCGTAGCGGCCGACCCGCACCACCACCTCCCGGCCGGCCTCGTCGGTGAACAGCGGGATCGAGTTGATCTCGCGGGCGTCGATCTCCTCGAGGTTGATGCCGACCAGCTTCTTCAGCCCACCCGACCGCGCCACCGACTTCGTGCTGCCCTGCTCGGCACCGAAGTAGAACCCGGACAGCCAGTCGGTGCGCTGCTGGGAACCGGCCGCGATCGCGTCCAGCTCGTCCTCCATCGCGGCGGTGAAGTCGTAGTCGACCAGCCGCCCGAAGTGCTGCTCGAGCAGCCCCACGACGGCGAAGGCCACCCAGGACGGCACCAGCGCCGAGCCTCGCTTCCAGACGTAGCCGCGGTCCTGGATGGTGTTGATGATCGACGCGTAGGTGGACGGCCGGCCGATGCCGAGCTCCTCGAGCGCCTTGACCAGGCTCGCCTCGGTGTAGCGGGCCGGCGGGGTGGTTGCGTGACCCTCCGGGGCGAGCTCGACGGCGGTGACGCCCTGCCCCTCGGCCAGCCGCGGCAGCCGGCGCTCGGCGTCGTCGGCCTCGCCGCCTGCCTCCTCGTCGACGGTCTCGACGTATGCCTTGAGGAACCCGGCGAAGGTGATGGTGCGCCCCGACGCCGCGAATGTGCACTCCTCGCCGGTCGCCGCCACGCCGGTGATCCGCACGCTCATCGTGGTGCCCCGCGCGTCGGCCATCTGCGATGCCACGGTGCGCTGCCAGATCAGCTCGTAGAGCCGGAACTCGTCGCCGTCGAGGTCACGGGCGACCGCACCCGGAGTCTGGAAGGTCTCGCCCGCTGGCCGGATCGCCTCGTGCGCCTCCTGGGCGTTCTTGACCTTGCGGGTGTACTGCCGCGGCCCGTCGTGCAGGTACTGCTCACCGTAGAGCTCGCGGGCCTGGCTGCGGGCCGCCGCGATCGCCGACTCCGACAGCGTCGTCGAGTCGGTCCGCATGTAGGTGATGTAGCCGTTCTCGTAGAGCCGCTGCGCGGTGCGCATCGTCCGCTCGGCCGAGAACCGCAGCTTGCGGCCGGCCTCCTGCTGCAACGTCGAGGTCATGAACGGGGCGTAGGGCCGGCGCGTGTACGGCTTCTCCTCGACGCTCGACACGGCCAGCTGCGCGTCGGCCAGTGCCTCGGCGAGCCGCCTGGCGTGGGCCTCGTCGACGACCAGCACGTCGTCGCGGCGCAGCTGCCCGTCGGGGCCGAAGTCCCGCCCGGTGGCCACCCGGGTGCCGTCCACGGACGCCAGCCGCGCGCCGAAGGTCCGCGGCGTCGCGTCGGCGCCCGCGTCCAGGGTCGCGGAGAGGTCCCAGAAGGATGCGGAGACGAACGCCATCCGCTCCCGCTCACGCTGCACGATGATGCGGGTCGCGACCGACTGCACGCGGCCGGCCGAGAGCTTTGGCATCACCTTCTTCCACAGCACCGGGGAGACCTCGTAGCCGTAGAGCCGGTCGAGGATGCGGCGGGTCTCCTGCGCGTCGACCAGGTCCTGGTCGATGTCGCGGGGGTTCTCCGCGGCGGCCCGGATGGCCGGCTCGGTGATCTCGTGGAAGACCATGCGGCGGACCGGCACCTTGGGCTTGAGTGTCTCCATCAGGTGCCAGGCGATCGCCTCGCCCTCGCGGTCACCGTCCGTGGCGAGGTAGAGCTCGTCGACGCCCTCGAGTGCGCCCTTGAGGTCGGTGACGGTGCTCTTCTTGTCCGGGGTCACGATGTAGAGCGGCTCGAAGGCATTCTCGACGTCCACGCCCAGCCGCGCCCACGACTGCCCCTTGTACTTCGCCGGGACATCGGCCGCGCCGCGCGGTAGGTCACGGATGTGGCCACGGGAGGACTCCACGACGTAGTCGGCGCCGAGGTAGGACGCGATCTTGCGCGCCTTCGCCGGCGATTCCACGATCACCAGCCGGCGCGCGGCACCATTGGAGGTGCCGTTGCGGGTGCGCCCCCCGGACTTCCCGCCCGAGCTCGCCCTCGTCTTCGATCCTGCCACCCTGGACCTGCCTCATCGATGTCCCGATCACGATCGTGCGTGACGCCGCCCCCGGCGCCACGCACGTCCACGCCTTGCCGCCAGTGTGCCCAACGATCCGCGATGACGGTTGCGGGGAGCAGCCAGCGTCGCACAGTGCGCGCCGATCGTGCGCATCGGTTGTGGCGTGGATCCCAGGATTCACCCGGGCCACGACCCGGACGGAGCAGCGTCCGGGGGGTCACCGACCAGCTCGGCGAGCCGCGCGATGCGACGCCGCCCTGCGATCCGCAATGCCGGGCCACCCTCCCGCGGGCGCCGCGACGCCGGCGCCAGCCCGGCCGCCGCCAGGGCCGCTGCGAGCGGCGCGTGAGTGCCCGGTGCGTGCGGGTCTAGCCCGAGCGTGTACCCGCGGCCGTCGCACCGCCCGGCGGCCACCGCCCACAGCCGCAGCAGCGCCCCGTCGAGCTGCAGACCGGCGGGCACGGCCTTCACCGCACCGCGGCTCCAGAGCACGGCCAGCGGCACGAGCTCGGCCAGGAACGCGGTACGCACCAGCGGGTGACCCGCCTCGGTACGGTGCCGCTGCGCCACCAGCCCGCGCGCCGCGAAGGCACGCGCCACCGCGTCGGCCCGCCATGGCCCGTCGAGCACGACCGAGATGCGGGCGGCCGTTTCACGACCGAACCCGAGCGCCTGCCCCTGCGCGCACAGCAGGCCGGCGAGATCCGCGACGAGGGGCGCCCTGGCCTGGACGGAGAACAACGACAGCTGCCCCACGTCACGCAGCGTAGAACAGGCGTTCGACGTCGTGCTCGCGGCGCGCCGGGTCGGAGGACGTGCCTGGTCGCAGGATGTGCTGGGGCGGAGGATGCTCAGCGCCCGCCCAGACCCTGCCCGCCCAGACCCTGCCCGATGGCACGGCACGACCGTGCCTCCGAGAGGGCCCTGGACAGCTCGGGATCACTGCGCAGGTCCTGCAGCTCCCGCTGCAGTGGCGCGACGTCGAAACCGCTCTGCTCGATCGCGGCGAACCGCTGCTGGAAGTCCGGCGCCGCCGGGTCCAGCGCGGCGAGCTGCCGGGCTTGGTCCTCGGCCGCCCGGGCCGAGCCCCGCAGGAACTCGAGCACGGCCTGCTGGCGACGCTCGGCGTCCGGCACGGCGGGCGGTCCGAGCTGCTCCACGCGCCGCGCGGCATCGGTGTACGCCGCCTGCGCGGCGCCGAGATAGCCGGCCAGTGCCTGTTTCTGCGCGGCGGCGTCGGCGCGTAGCAGGGGATCGGCCAGCCGCAACGCAGCCTGCAGGGCACCGCCGATGCCCGAGCAGTAGGCGTCGGCCCACTGCACCGGGTCAGAGCCGGACGGGGCGGCCACCGAACCCGGCGGCGGAGCTTCCCCGCCACCGCAGCCGGCGAGCAGCGCGCCGAGGACCACGCCGGTGCACAGCAGTCGACGACTCATGGGCCCTTCCTAGCGCATGCCGGAAGCACGCGCGGCGGCTACCCCACTCAGCGGGGGGCACCCAGCTGCTGGCACTCCGGGGCGTTGCGGAACGCGGGGGCCAGCTCGGGCTTGGCCGTCACCTGCGTCACCTGGCCGGTCAGTTGGCCGACCGTGCTCGAGCTGACGACGGTGGCCAGTTGCTGGTCGAAATCCGCCGCCCTGGGATCCAGCGCAGCGAGCCGCTCCCGTTGGGCGGCCGTGGCGTCGGAGGCTCGGGAGAAGAAGCCGAGCACGACCTGCTGGGTCTGCGGCCCGTCGGGCACTCCGGGCGCGCCGAGCCGCTCGAGCTTGCCCGCGGTGGCGTCCATCGACTGCCTTGCCGAATCGGTGAAGGCCAGCAGGGCGTCCTTCCGGGCGGCCGGCTCTGCGGGTAGCTGCGCCACCCCGGCCGCGCTGGTGATGACCTCGTTGAGGCCGCCGCAGAACGTGCCGGCCCAGCGCACCGGGTCGGAGGGACCCTGCGAGGCCGGTCGCCCCTCTTCCGGGCCCTGGCTCTCGCCACCCGAACCGCAACCGGCGGCAGCCAGACCGAGGCTGGCAGCGACCACGATGACCAGACGGCGGACTCGAACGACTGGAAGCACGCTGCAGACCCCTTCGGCTCGTATGGTGCCGCGAAAGGTACCGGAACCCCTGCGCCTCCCGGCACGCGGTACCCACCCCGGCGAGCCCTACGGCGCCCGTAACGCCGTGAAGGGCACTTTCACTGCATCCGACGCAGTGAAAGTGCCCTTC
>JBOHGT010000505.1:0-2651 GCA_050700385.1 Pseudonocardiaceae bacterium
CACTCGGCCATCCACTGCCGCACCAGCCGCACCACCTGCGGGAACAGCCACGGCCGCGGCTGGCCCTCCACCGCCAGGTGGCGCTGCACGAGCACCTTCGCCAGCTCGTAGGCCACCTGCTGGTCGCGGGCGGCGCGCAGCTCGTCCAGCGTCAGCGTCTCGGCCTCCCCCACCACGCCGATCAGCTCGGTGCGGGTCGGGAAGTCGGCCGTGGACAGCGCGAGCACAGTGTCGGGCCGGAAGTCGGCGTAGAGCCGCTCGTCGGGCAGCTCGATCCGGTAGCCGGTCAGCCGCGGGAAGGTGATCTCCGCGTGCGCCCGGTCCGGCTCGGCGTGCACCGCGCGGGTGGGCCGCATCGTGACGTCCCGGGTCTGCGCCACGGTAGGGATGAACCGGAACGGCACGCCGAGCACGTCGGCGTACTCGGGGGTGAAGAACCCGTCTTCGTCCGCGGCGTAGGAGCGCCGGCGCAGCCCGCGGCCGACCACCTGCTCGCACAGCAGCTGGGTGCCGAACGCCCGAACGCCGAGGATGTGGGTGACGGTGTTGGCGTCCCAGCCCTCGGTGAGCATCGAGACGCTGACCACGCATCGCACCCCCTCGCCGAGCTTGCCGCGCTTGCCGACGGTGTTCATCACCTCGCGCAGCAGATCCTCATCGGTGACCTCGTCCACGCTGCGGCCGGGGAAGCGGCGCGCGTAGTCGGCCTTGAACTCCTCGATCTCGGTGGCCGCGATCCGGCGGAACTCCGCCGACATGCCCTCGCCGGACTCCAACTGCTGCGAGTCCACCAGGACCGTCCGGGGCCGGTGGCGCCACCGCCCATCGGCGTCCACATTGGAGAACAGCTCCAGCTTGCCGCCGACGGCGAGATCGTCCAGCTCGGGGTGCGCATGGCCCGCGATCCAATCGAACACCAGCTTGGACACCGCGGTGTTGGCGCACACCACGATGAACACCGGCGGCGTGTCCCCCGCCTCGGCCCCGGCCGAGCGCTCCCAATGCTCGAACCGCCGGCGGTAGGCACCGTAGAGCGAGTGCAGCGCCGTCTCCAGCGCCTGCGGGATCACCGGCTCGCCCTCTGGCTGCACCGCCTTGCGGGTGCCCCTGGGCAACTGGTCGCGCACCTGCCCCCACAAGTCCAGGTAGGTCACCGTGGGCGACACCCGGTCGTCGTCCACCGGCAGCCGGGGCACCTTGACGATCCCGGACTCGATGGCGTCGATCAGCCCGAAGTCGCTGACCACCCAGGGGAACAGCGTGCCCTCCCGGTAGCCGGACCCGGCCAGGAAGAACGGGGTCGCCGAAAGGTCGTAGACGGTCTTGACGCCGACCTGGCGGGCCACCGCGGCGACACCGCGGAACCACACCCGCGCCTCCTCGTTGCGCGCCCTGGCCTCGGCGCGCTCGGCACCGGTGAGCCGCTCGCCGTCGTCGCGGCCGCGGTAGCAGTGGTGCGCCTCGTCGTTGAGCACCACCACCTCCTGGGTTCCGCCGCCGAGATCGCGCAGCACCCGGCGCACGAGCTGCGCCTCGGTCTCGAGCAGCGTGCCCCGCCCGCCGACCCGGGCGGTGAGCACGTCCTTGGTGGTCGCCGACGCGCCGCGGGTCGGGCCGTTCTCGCGGGGCAGGAACGTGTGGAAGTTGGTGATGACGAGCTGCGCCTGACCCAGCCCGCCGTGCAGCTCGGCGGGCACCAGGTCGCGCAGCCGGTAGTAGTTCTCCGGGTCGCCGGGCAGCAGCACCCGCAGCCGGTCGCGGATCGTCAGCCCGGGGGTGACCACCAGGAACCGCTTGGTGAACCGCTTGTCCCGCGGCGTGGCGACCTTGTTGAGCACCTGCCAGGCGATGAGCATCGCCATCACGACCGTCTTGCCCGAACCCGTCGCCATCTTCAGCGCCACCCGCGGCAGCTCGTCGTTGTGCTCGCCGTTGGCCTCGTCCAGCGCGTTGCGCATCCACACGTCGGTGTCCCGGGAGGCGACCTCGGCCAGGTAGATGGCCGTCTCGGCGGCCTCCCGCTGGCAGAACAGCACCCGGTTCTCCCGCTCCGGGTCGGCCCAGTGTTCCAGCAGCCGCCGGGTGGTCGGCGTCACCCGCGGGTAGCCGGCGCGGCGCCACCGCATCACCTGCTCGCGGATCCGGTTGACCAGCTCGTTGAGCCGGATCTGGTCCGCCGTCAGCTCGGCGAGCTCCAGCTGGCGGGTGCCCTTGCGCGGCCGGGGCACCGGCACGAAGTACGACGACGGGCGCCGAGCGTCCTCGATGCGGTCGGTGATGCCCTCGTCATCGAACGCGAAGTGCCGGCCCGGCTCGTCGTACGGGCGGTTCAGGATCGGGTTGTCGATCACCTTGTCCGTCACCGCCTGCCACCCCTTCCACGCTTGCGCCCGAGCGTAGTGAACCAGTCACGACCGACACACCGGCGACGCCGATGCCTCGACCATCGCGGAGGCGCGCAGCTCCAGCGACGTATCTACGATCCGCGCGGTCAGCTGACGAGGGGGGCTCGTCATGCGACGAACTGCACCATGGCGTGAGTGCCACTGGTCCGCCACTGCGGCTGCCCGGCGTCGAGTTCGTCGAGGCGGGGCTTGGGGATGCCGACGACGACGTCGGACTTGAGGGTTCGCAGCACGGCGAATCGGCCG
>JBOHGT010000506.1:0-2801 GCA_050700385.1 Pseudonocardiaceae bacterium
GGTAGGCGTCGCTGTCGCCGCGGAGGTGCCGCGCGAGCAGTCGCGCCTGGACGAGTGGGAGCAACCCAGCGGGGACGTCGCGGCCGAGCCCGGCGTGGTGCCACTCGCGCTGCCGGGCCGTCGACCATTGCTCGAGGAAGAAGCGACGGCCCTCATCGGTGAGCTGGACGGCTCCTCCGGGCAGGGTTTCGGTGTGCGTGCGGTTGAGCTGCTCGCGGTTGACCAGGGTGAGGACGAGACGGTCGACCAGCAGCGGGCGGAACTCTTCCATGAGGTCCAGGGCGAGCGCCGGTTTGCCCGAGCGGATGCCGTGCAGGTATCCGAGGTAGGGATCGAGGCCGACCTGCTCCAGGGCGCCGTGGATGGCGACACGGAGCATGCCGTAGCCGAAGGAGAGCAGGCAGTTGACCGGGTCCTGGGGCGGCCTGCGGGTCCGGCCGGGCAGGGCACCGGGCGCGAGGAGTTCGAGGCCCCGAAAGTAGTCGCGGGCCGCGCGTCCTTCGGTGCCGAGCACTTCGGGCAGTGCGGTGGCGCTGCCGAGGTCGCCCAATGCCGTCGCGTGCCGTTCGGCGATATCCCGCAGCCGGGTCTGGCGGTCACCGGTGGCGTCCCGCGCGGATCGCAGCAGCAGTTGCCGGTAGTTGTGCAGCTTCCCGGCTACGATCGCCCGCGCGATGGCGACGCGGTGTTCTGGCCGTTCGTAGGCACGGAACTGCGCGAGTCGGAGTAGCGGGTTGCCGGTTTGCGGGCCGCTGACCCGGCCGAGGAAGCGCCCATTGCGTGTGACCCAGGTGACGGACCTGCCGTCGGCGGCGCACCGGTGCAGCAGGTCGTCGGACAGATCCACGCCGTTCCACGCGACGATGTGGTCGAGGCGGACCAGCGGTATGAGGTTCCGGACCGGCCGTTCGGGGTGGAATACGCGCAGCGCATCGCCGTCGAGGTGCAAGCTGGTCCCCGCCGTCGTGACGTAGAGCGTGTTCAGCAGCTCGGTCACCGCTTGGGTCCCGTCTCCCAATCAACTTCCCGACGTGGGTGGAACAGACCCCCGGAGATCACCGCGGGAGCGGCTGGCTCACAACCCGGCCGAAGCGAGCAACGACGGCAACGGGCGTCATTGACCGGCGGCGGCAGTGTTCCCTCGGCTATCAGCGTCCGTAGGGCATCCGCCGTCTCGCCCACCCGCGCGGAAAGCGCATCGTCAACGAGCACCTCGTACCGTCGACGATCCCGTCCGGCGAACACCATCCCGACCGGCACCGGCGAGCCGAACATCTCCCTCAGACAGAGCACCTGAGCAGCGACCTGCAGGTCGGCCGGCCCGCCGCCACAGTAGGTGCCTGACTTGTGTTCGACCGGCACCGGCCCATCCGCACCGAACTGCACCACATCGCAGACGCCGTGGACCCCGAACACGTCGCTCCACACCGGCAGGGACCGCCACACCCGTTGCCTCCGCCGATCCTGCCCAGTACCGGCCCGGTCGACGGCAGCGTGCGCCAGGTCTCCACGCACGGTGTCGACATTGCTGTCGAAGTAGGCGTCGACATGGATCAAGGCCGCCTGGCGCGGGCAATAGGCGTAGTGCTCCAGCGCCGAGATCGGCACACTACGGCGGCCCGGTGCCGCCTCGTCGTCCATCACCGGTCAGCTGATCAGCTTGGTGAGCGTCACGCCCTGCGGCAGACCGCTGTCGTCGACCGAGACGACGTAGTCGCCGAAGGCCCGCGGCGCGACCTCGGCATCGACCCGGGAGGTCCGAACACGTTCGGTGAGCCGGTGAGCCGGGGCGGAGCCGAAGGCGTCGGCGTGGCTGAACACGTAGAGCCCGCGAGGGGTGAGGGTCCCGCGGGTCGCCGAGCGGTCGTGATCGAACATCATCTCCAGCGACCGGAACAGCAGCCCGAGGTCCTTGGCGTCGACGCCGGTCTGCTGCCCGCGGGTGGCGGAGTAGTACAGCTCAGCGCGGTAGAGACCATAGGCGACGGTCCATTTGCCGCCCATCTCGGTGCTCTCGCCCTTGTCGATGTCCTCCTGCCTGGTCTGCGTGACCCGGGTGATGGCGTGGTCCATCGGAAACACCGGGTCGATACTGCGGGCCATGCTGACCTGCAGCGGACCGCGGATCTGCCCGAGGGCGCCGGTCTTGCCCACCGAGAGCACGGCACCGAAGAGCCGGATGTCAGCATAGCGGTCGCACAGCCAGCCTCGTGCGGTAGCCGCCTGCTCCGGGGTGATCTTCTTCGAGCTCAGTTCAAGCCCATGTGCCTCGTAGGAGGCCTCCAGGCGGGGGTTGAGCGCATACCCGGCCTGCACGAACACCCCGTATCGGGGGTCGTCACCCGCGGCCAGCGCAAGCGTGTCGCGGATCTTGCGCTTCAGCGCGACATCGGTGACCAGGCCCTGCCCGCTCTCGTCGTCGGTGCGCGGCCGGTTGCCCGCGTCCGGGTCACCGTTCGGGTTGCCGTCGGTGACGTCGAACAGGAACACCAGGTCGTGCCGGACGGTCGGGTCCAGGTGTGGCTGGGTCATCAGGAGATCTCCTCGGGGGCGGTCGCGACGGGGCGCGACGCGAAGTGGTGGGCACGCTGGTGGTGGTAACCGAGCAGGAACATCGACTGCTGGCGCAGGGTGGTACGGGCCGGCAGGCCGACGCCCGCGTCGAGCAGCCCGACCAGTTCGTCGAGCCGCTTGGTGTGCCGGACCGCAGCACCGGGCTTGCTCCGCCGCAGCTTGCGCAGCCACGCGGCGGCATCCCGGCGACCGTTGACGATGGCGGCCCGCGGGTTAATGACGGCGCC
>JBOHGT010000507.1:0-19117 GCA_050700385.1 Pseudonocardiaceae bacterium
CCGGTGCCGGTGCCGGCCGAGCTGGCCGAGGGCACCGGGCTGTAGCCGGTGGGCCGGCGTTCGGGCGGCAAGAAGTGCGCGCCGTCGAATCGCAGGTCCGCCCCCAACTCGCGCAGCAGCCGGGCCAGCTCCCGGCCTTTGGGCAGCGGCGCGAGGCCGGGGAAGCGGGCGCGCACGCGGGTATCGAACCAACTCGATCCGACCCCGCCGGCCGGAATCCCGGTTCCGGCCTGCGCGAGCCGCAGCGCGCGCACCGGATCGAGGTCGTGCGGGTAGAGTTCGAGGCGCGCGTTGGACAGCACCGTGCCCGTCGCCGCGGCCGCGAGCTGCACCAGGCGGCGTTCCGAGTACACCAGCTCGAAACGATCGGCCACCGTGCGCAATGCCCGCACCACCCCAACCGGGGTCGCCAGCGGGTCCTGCCCGGCGAGCAGGACGGCCTCGTCGGCCAGCGCGGCGGCGAAGTCGAGCAGCAGCCCGTCCCCCGGTGTCTCCAGTGACTCCTGCTCGCCGACCTGCAGCGCGACCAGCATCCAGCCGCCGTCGCGTCCGCCACAGCGTGCGGGTGGGGATCTCCACCAGGTCGCCGACGGTGGCCGCACCGAGCCGCTCGGCGACCGCGACCGCGCGCATGCTCAACCCGGATGCGGCCAGCGCGGTGTCCGCGGTCGCCCGTTGCGCGATCTCGTCACGCTGCTCGGCGAGGTCATCGGAATCCGAGTACGAGGTCGTGGCGGGGCGTTCCTCGTCGACCGTGGTGAACACCCGCCGCCACGCCTCGCGCATGGCGCCGACGGAGTCGTAGCGCTGGTCGGCATCGCGGGCCAGCGCGCGCCGGAAGAACTCCGACAGCGGCTCGCGCAGCGCGGAGTCGAACAGCTCCGCCGACAGCGTCACCTGCTCGACGAACTGCGGATGGGTGCCACCTAGACGAGTTGGCCTCCACCGCCCCAGCTCCCAGATCGTCGTCCGACATCGAAGCGTGCTCCGGTCAAGACCGTACGCGAAGGATACGATCCCGACGTGACGGATCGTGGGCCCGTGTTGATCCTCGTCGGACCTCCCGGCTCGGGCAAGACCACGGTGGGGCGGCTGGCAGCCCAGCGGCTGGGCGTCGCGTTCCGTGACTTCGACGACGACATGGAGACGGCGCACGGACTCGAGCATGGCGAGCTCGTCGTCACGCTGGGCCGGGAGCGCTACCAGGAGCTGGAGTGGGAGCTGCTGCAGGAGGTGCTGCCCGAGCACAACGGTGTGCTCGCGCTCGGTGGTGGGACGCCCACCGCTCCCAACGTCGCGCAGTTCCTGGAACCGTTCCACGTCGTCTTCGTCGACGTGGACCTGGAGAACCTGCTGAAGCGCGAGGGGCTCGTCCCGTTGCATCCCTGGTTGCTCCCCAACCCTCGGGCACACCTGAGGCAGCTGCTCCACGAGCGGCGGCCGATCTACACGGCGGTGGCCAAGGCGGTCGTGCCCACCAGCGGACGTGATCCCGAGGAGATCGTAGAGGATGTCCTCGACACGTTGCCGGCGACCCGTGGCCGCTGAGCAGGGCGGGAGTACGAGCGGAGGAGCGGAATGGCGGAGCCGGTCCGCATCCGGGTGGAGACCGGGCGGCCCTACGACGTGGTCGTCGGTCGCGGGCTGCTCGGTGAGCTGATCGACGCGGTCCCCACCGGTGGCGTCGCCGCGATCGTGCACCAGCCGACCGTGGCATACGCCGCCGAGACGGTTCGCACCGCGCTCGAGCGGGCCGGTGTCGACGCCCATCGGATCGAAGTGCCCGACGCCGAGGACGGCAAGACTCTCGCCATCACCGGGTTCTGCTGGGACGTGCTGGGCCGCATCGGCCTCGACCGCACCGGCACGGTCGTGTCGGTGGGCGGGGGAGCGGTCACCGACCTCGCCGGGTTCGTCGCCGCGACCTGGATGCGGGGCGTGCGGGTGGTGCACGTGCCGACCACCCTGCTGGCCATGGTGGACGCAGCGGTCGGCGGCAAGACCGGGATCAACACCGGGGCGGGCAAGAACCTCGTCGGGGTGTTCCACGAACCCGCCGCGGTGCTCGTGGACCTCGCCACCACCGCCACGCTGCCGCACCACGAGCTCGTCGGCGGGATGGCCGAGGTGGTCAAGGCCGGCTTCATCGCCGATCCCGTGATCCTCGAGCTCATCGAGGCCGACCCGGCGGCCGCCGTCGACCCCGCCGGCGAGGTGCTGCCCGAACTCGTCCGCCGCGCGATCGCGGTCAAGGCCGAGGTGGTGTCGGCCGACCTTCGCGAGTCGCACCTGCGGGAGGTGCTCAACTACGGCCACACGCTCGGGCATGCCATCGAGCGCCGCGAGCGCTACCGCTGGCGGCACGGCTGCGCGGTGAGCGTCGGGATGGTGTTCGCCGCCGAGCTCGCGCGACTCGCCGGGCGGCTCGACGCCAGCACCGCGCAGCGGCACCGCACGGTCCTCACCGCGCTGGGCCTTCCCACCGGCTACGACGCCGACGCGCTGCCCCATCTCGTGGAGTCGATGCGGGGGGACAAGAAGACCCGGTCCGGGATGCTGCGGTTCGTGGTGCTCGACGGCCTGGCCAAGCCCGGCCGGCTGGAGGGGCCCGACCCGCGGCTGCTCGCCGATGCCTACGCCGCGGTGGGGGTGGCGCCATGAGGGTGCTGGTGCTCAACGGGCCGAACCTCGGCAGGCTCGGTGCCCGCGAACCCGACGTCTACGGCCCGAGCAGCTATGGCGATCTC
Organism: Pseudonocardiaceae bacterium; assembly: GCA_050700385.1. Lineage (GTDB taxonomy): Bacteria > Actinomycetota > Actinomycetes > Mycobacteriales > Pseudonocardiaceae > WHSY01. The sequence continues at coordinate 2,748 of JBOHGT010000507.1, forward strand.
GTGACGCTGTGCCAGCGGGTCGGGACCGAGATCGGCCTCGAGGTCGACGTGCGGCAGACCGATCACGAGGGGGAGATGCTCGGCTGGCTGCACGAGGCGGCCGACACCGGCAGCCCGGTGGTGCTCAACGCTGCGGCGTGGACGCACTACTCGATCGCGGTCCGCGACGCGGCCGCGCAACTGTCGGCCCCGCTGGTCGAGGTGCACATCAGCAACGTGCACGCCCGGGAGGCATTCCGGCACCACAGCCACGTCTCCGCGGTCGCCTCCGGAGTGATCATCGGGCTCGGCGTGGACGGGTACGCCCTCGCGCTGCGCTGGCTCGCCGGCCGCTCGGTGGGATGAGCACTAGGCTCGCGGTATGCCTTCCCCGCATCACCGGCGCCGCGACGCGCTACGCGACCTGCTGCGCCACCACGACCTCGACGCACTGCTGGTCACCAACCTGCTCAACGCCCGCTACCTCACCGGCTTCACCGGCTCCCACGCCGCGCTGCTGGTCGACGTCAGCGGTGAGGAGGCGACGGTGTTCTGCACCGACGGTCGCTATGACACGCAGTCGCAGCAGCAGGTACCCGACCTGCGGCGCATCATCGAGCGGGGCGGCGACCGGCGGCTGGCGAAGGAGGCGGCCGGCGCCGGGATCGGTCGACTGGGCTTCGAGAGCCACGTCGTCACCGTCGACGGGCACGCGGCGCTGGCCGAGATCGCCGGCGCCGGGCGCCTCGTCGCCGCCTCCCGGCTGGTCGAGCAGCTGAGGCTGGTCAAGGACGACGCCGAGGTCGCCGCGCTGCGCACCGCCTGCGCCGCCGCGGACGCAGCGCTTGCCGGGCTGCTCGCCGACGGCGCGCTGCGCGCCGGGCGCACCGAGCGCGAGGTCGCCCGGGACCTCGAGACCCGGATGGTACAGGCGGGCGCCGAGGGGCCGTCCTTCGAGACGATCGTCGCGGCGGGGACGAACTCCGCGGTGCCTCACCACCGGCCCACGGACACCGAACTGCGCCGCGGCGACCTCCTCAAGATGGACTTCGGCGCGCTCGTCGACGGCTACCACTCCGACATGACCCGCACGGTCGTGCTCGGCGAGCCGGCAGCCTGGCAGCGCGAGCTCTACGGGCTGGTGGCGGCCGCGCAGGCGGCCGGCCGAGCCGCCCTCCGGCCCGGCGCCGACGTCCGCGACGTCGACACCGCGGCCCGGGAGGTCATCGCCGGTGCCGGGCGCGGCGAGCAGTTCGTGCACGGGCTCGGGCACGGTGTGGGCCTGCAGATCCACGAGGCACCGGCATTGTCCCAGCTGGGCGCCGGTACACTTGATGTTGGCATGGCGGTCACTGTCGAGCCGGGGGTGTACCTGGTCGACCGGGGCGGCGTGCGTATCGAGGACACCCTTGTCGTCCGCGACGGCGAGCCCGAGCTCCTCACCCTGACCACGAAGGACCTCGTGGTCACCTGAGGCCTCTTTCAGTGCCGAAGCAGTGAGGTCCATCCCGCGACGCGACCAGGAGTGACAGGCTGACGTGGCCACCACCAACGACCTGAAGAACGGGCTCGTGCTCAACCTCGACGGCCAGCTGTGGTCGGTCGTGAACTTCCAGCATGTCAAGCCCGGCAAGGGTGGCGCCTTCGTGCGTACCACCCTGAAGAACGTGCTGTCCGGCAAGGTCGTGGACAAGACCTTCAACGCCGGGATGAAGGTCGACACGACCACCGTGGACCGGCGGGAGATGACCTACCTCTACGCCGACGGCACGGACTACGTGTTCATGGACCCCGAGACCTTCGACCAGATCACCGTGCCCACCGAGACCGTCGGCGCCACCGCGCGCTACCTGCTGGAGAACAGCACCACCCAGGTCGCCGTGCACGAGGGCGTCCCGCTCTACGTCGAGCTGCCGACCTCGGTCGAGCTGGTCATCTCCCACACCGACCCCGGTGTGCAGGGTGACCGGTCCACCGGCGGCACGAAGCCCGCCACCCTCGAGACCGGCGCGGAGATCCAGGTGCCGCTGTTCGTCACCACCGGCGAGAAGGTCAAGGTCGACACCCGCGACGGGCGTTACCTCGGTCGCGTCAGCAGTTGAGGTGGGCGCCCGCAGCAAGGCCCGCAAGCGCGCAGTCGACATCCTGTTCGAGTCCGACCTGCGCGAGGTCGACCCGCTGGACGTGCTGGCCGACCGGATCGGCGAGCCCGAGGTGCCACCGGTGAACGATTACACCGTCGAACTCGTGCAGGGCGTCGTCGCGCACCGGGAGCGGATCGACGAACTCATCACCGAGCATGCCGAGGGTTGGACGCTGCCCCGGATGCCCGTGGTCGACCGCGCAGTGCTCCGGCTGGGCCTGTTCGAGCTGCTGTGGGCCGACGAGGTGCCCGACGCCGTGGCCATCGACGAGGCGGTGGAACTGGCCAAGACGCTCTCGACCGACGACTCGCCGCGCTTCGTCAACGGCGTGCTCGGGGCTTGCCTCGCTTCGCTCGGCTCGTAGGCGTTGGGTGCCCCAGCACCGGTAAGTACTCACGGGCGGCGCAGTCGCCTCACTCCTCCTTGGGGGCCGGGCGGGCCTCCGGCGGCAGCACGCCCCAGCTGATCAGCTGCTCGGTGAGATCGCCCGGCGACATGTCGTAGATGATCGCCAGCGAGCGCAGGTCCTCGTTGCGGATGGACAGCACCTTGCCGTTGTAGTCGCCGCGCTGGCTCTGGATGGTGGCTGCATAGCGGGCCAGCGGACCCACCTTGTCCACCGGCAGTTGCTGCAGCCGCTCGAGGTTGATCACGATCTTGGTGGCTGGCTCCCCGCCGGAGGGTATCCGGCCCTCGGGCAGCAGCTCGGCGACCGGCACGCCGTAGAAGTCGGCGAGCTCGGCGAGCTTCTGCACCGTGACGGCGCGGTCCCCACGCTCGTAGGAGCCGACCACGACCGCCTTCCAGCGCCCCCCCGACTTCTGCTCGACGCCGTGCAGGGACAGCCCCTGCTGCTGGCGGATGCCCCGTAACTTGGATCCCAGTGCCTTGGCATAGTCACCCATCTCGCGCCTCTCCGTTCATCAGACCCCTACGGCTGGTACCCAGCGAAGGCCTTCGTGCGCCGCGGGAGGATCACGATAATACGGAGAGTAATGCTGCGCTGAGTAACCCCCCAGGTCAAGCCTTTGCTGCCCGGTCGGGTAGGAGTGTGGCGTCGACACCACCCGGTCGGGCCATCGCGAGCCGCTCACGGTGATCGGATCGACAGCTGGTACCATGTCGTCCGGTCCGGGCAGCCGCCTGTGACCTGACTCCTTTAAGACCCGTCCGGCGAGGCGGGGAAGGAGGTCGGCCGTGGCGTCCCCGTCCGGGGCGGGGTCGGCGGAGCAGCGTGAGCTGCTCTCGGCGTCCGACGTCGCGCGCACCGTCGCCCGCATGGCCCACCAGATCATCGAGCGCACCGCGCCGCAGAGCGCGGTGCTACTGGGCATCCCGTCCCGCGGCGTCCCGCTGGCCTACCGGCTGGCCCGGCGGATCGGCGAGTTCAGCGGCACGCCCGCCGCCGTCGGCACCCTCGACATCACCCTCTACCGCGACGACCTGCGACGGCGTCCCACCCGCCCGCTGGAGACCACCGCGTTACCCGAGGACGGCGTGGACGACGCCGTCGTGATCCTCGTCGACGACGTGCTCTATTCCGGGCGGACCGTGCGCGCGGCACTGGACGCGCTGCGCGACCACGGACGGCCCCGCGCGGTGCAGCTCGCAGTGCTCATCGACCGCGGCCATCGGGAGCTTCCGATCCGGGCCGACTACGTCGGCAAGAACCTGCCGACATCGCGGGACGAGGAGATCGCGGTGCTGCTCTCCGAGACCGACGGCAACGACGCCGTGGTGATCCGGCGGAGGCGGGAGTGATGCGCCACCTGCTCTCCGCCGCCGATCTCGACGCCAGGACCGCGACCGGGCTGCTGGACACCGCCGACCGGCTCAAGCAGGTCCTGCTCGGCCGCGAGGTTCGCAAGCTGCCCACGCTGCGCGGGCGCACCGTCGTGACCCTGTTCTACGAGAACTCCACCCGCACCCGCGCGTCGTTCGAGATCGCGAGCAAGTGGATGAGTGCCGACGTGGTGAACGTCTCGGCCGGTGGCTCCTCGGTGGGCAAGGGCGAGTCGCTGCGCGACACCGCGCTCACGCTGGCCGCGATGGGCGCGGACTGCGTCATCGTGCGCCACCCCGCCTCCGGCGCCGCGCACCGCATCGCCGGCTGGGTCCACCGGGCAGGTCCTACGCATGTCGTCAACGCCGGTGACGGCATGCACGAGCACCCGACGCAGGCACTGCTCGACGCGGCCACATTGCGCGAGCGACTCGGCGCGCTCGACGGGCGGCGGGTCACCGTCGTGGGCGACGTGCTGCACAGCCGGGTCGCGCGCTCCAACGTCGCGCTGCTCGCGACGCTGGGCGCGCGCGTTCACCTCGTCGCTCCGCCCACGCTGTTGCCGACCGGGGTGGGTGGCTGGCCGGCCACCGTGGGCCATGATCTCGACGACGCGCTGCCCAGCAGCGACGCGGTGATGGTGCTGCGGGTGCAGGCCGAGCGGATGCACGGCGGATTCTTCCCCTCCGCGCGGGAGTACGCCATCGGCTACGGCCTGTCCGAGGCCCGGCTGTCGACCCTGCCCGGGCACGCTGTGGTGCTGCACCCCGGCCCGATGCTGCGAGGTATGGAGATCAGCGCCGGGGTGGCGGACTCGCCGCGCGCCGTGATCACCGACCAGGTGCGCAACGGCGTGCACGTCCGGATGGCCGTGCTCTATCACCTGCTCGCGAGCCAGGAGGAGGGTCAGTGACGGCGCTGCTGCTGCTGCGGGGGATCCGCCCCTACGGCGAGGGCGACCCGGTCGACCTGCTCGCCCGTGACGGGGTGATCGCGGAGCTGGGTCCGGGGCTGGACGTCACCGGCGCCGAGGTCCGCGACGGCGGTGGGCTGGTCGCGCTGCCCGGACTCGTGGACCTGCACACTCACCTGCGCGAACCAGGCCGCGAGGACGCCGAGACCATCGAGTCCGGCTCTGCGGCCGCCGCGCTGGGCGGTTACACCGCGGTCTTCGCGATGGCGAACACCGATCCGGTGGCCGACACCGCGGTGGCCGTCGAACACGTGTGGCGCCGGGGGCGCGAGGTCGGGCTGGTCGATGTGCACCCCGTGGGTGCCGTGACCGTCGGGCTCGGCGGGGAGCTGCTCGCCGAGCTCGGCGGGATGGCGCGCTGCGCGGCGCGGGTGACCGTCTTCTCCGACGACGGTGTGTGCGTGGGCGACCCGCTGCTGATGCGCCGCGCACTGGAGTACTCCACCGCGCTGGATGCGGTGATCGCCCAGCACGCCGAGGACGCGCGGCTCACCGCCGGTGCGCAGGCGCACGAGGGGCAGATCGCAGCCCGGCTCGGGCTTGCCGGCTGGCCAGCCGCCGCCGAGGAATCGATCATCGCCAGGGACTGCCTGCTGGCTGGCGCGGCCGGGGCGCGGCTGCATGTCTGCCACGTCTCGACCGCCGGTGCCGTGGACGTGCTCCGCTGGGCCAGGCACCGCGGTGTGGCGGTGTCCTCGGAGGTGACCCCGCACCACCTGCTGCTCACCGACGAGCGGCTGGCCGGCTTCGACCCGGTGAACAAGGTCAACCCACCGCTGCGCTCCGGTGACGACGTCGCGGCGTTGCGGCAAGCCCTGGCCGACGGCGTGCTCGACTGCGTCGCCACCGACCACGCCCCGCATGCACCGCAGGACAAGGACTGCGAGTGGGACGCGGCGCGGCCGGGGATGCTCGGGTTGCAGACCGCGCTGTCGGTCGTCGTGGAGGCGATGGTGTGTACCGGGTTGCTGGACTGGCGCGCGGTGGCCCGGGTGATGAGCGAACGTCCCGCCGAGGTGGGCAGGCTCACCGACCAGGGCCGCTCCCTCACGGCAGGTGAACCGGCCACACTGGTGCTGGTGGACCCGGATGCCCGGTGGACCGTCCGCGGTGCGCAGCTCGCCAGCCGCAGCACCAACACCCCGTTCGAGGGGATGGAGCTCCCGGCCAGGGTAGTGACGACGGTGTTGCGCGGTCGGGTCACCGCCGACGACGGGAAGGTGCGCACATGATGTCCGCGGTACTGATCCTCGAGGACGGCACCACGTTGCGGGGCGCGGCCTACGGCGCGACCGGCGAGACGTTCGGCGAGGCGGTGTTCGCCACCGGCATGACCGGCTACCAGGAGACACTGACCGACCCGTCCTACCACCGCCAGATCGTGGTGCAGACGGCGCCGCACATCGGCAACACCGGGTGGAACGACGAGGACGACGAGTCACGGCGCATCTGGGTGGCAGGCTACGTGGTGCGCGATCCCGCCCGGACGCCGTCGAACTGGCGCTCCACGCGCCCGCTCGACGCGGAGCTGGCCCGGCAGGGCATCGTCGGGATCTCCGGGGTGGACACCCGCGCGCTGACGCGGCGGCTACGCGAGCACGGCTCGATGCGCGCCGGCGTCTTCTCCGGACCGGCGCTGGCCTCCGGCGACGCACTCGCCGAGCCGGACGCGCTGCTGGCCCGCGTGCTCGGCAGCCCGCCGATGGCCGGTGCGGACCTCGTCGGCGAGGTCACCGTGGCGCAGCCCTATGTCGTCCCCGCCGGGGTCGAGCACCGTTTCCGGGTGGCGGCGCTGGACCTCGGCATCAAGTCCAACACCCCGCGGATGCTCGCCGCCCGCGGCATCGAGACGCACGTGCTGCCGGCCACCTCGGACCTCGACGCGGTGCTCGGCCTCGAGCCCGACGGGGTGTTCCTGTCCAACGGGCCCGGGGACCCCGCCACCGCCGAGCACGCCGTCGAACTCACCCGCGGCGTGCTGCAGCGCAGGGTGCCGTTGTTCGGGATCTGCTTCGGCAACCAGATCCTCGGCCGCGCGCTCGGTCGCGGCACCTACAAGATGCGCTACGGGCACCGTGGGCTGAACGTGCCCGTCGTCGAGCACGCCACCGGGCGGGTGGCCATCACCTCGCAGAACCACGGATTCGCCGTCGAGGGCGGGCCGGGGGAGCGCTTCGACACCGACTTCGGGCCCGCGGTGGTGAGCCACTCCTGCCCCAACGACGGCACGGTCGAAGGCCTGACCTGCCTGGACGCGCCCGCCTTCAGCGTCCAGTATCACCCGGAAGCAGCCGCTGGCCCGCACGACGCCGCCGATCTGTTCGACCGGTTCTGCGAGCTGATGGAGGGGCAGTTATGACGCGCAACACATGAACGTGGACGTCAACCGCTCCCGGAGCTTCCAGGTGTTCCGGGATGGAGTACGACGACTCGTCGCGGGAGGCACAAGTGCCGCGGAGGACTGAAATCTCGCACGTGATGGTGATCGGGTCCGGTCCGATCGTGATCGGGCAGGCCTGCGAGTTCGACTACTCCGGCACCCAGGCCTGCAGGGTGCTGCGCGCCGAGGGTATCCGCGTCAGCCTGGTGAACTCCAACCCGGCGACGATCATGACCGACCCGGAATTCGCCGACGCCACCTACATCGAGCCGATCACCCCGGAGTTCGTCGAGAAGGTGATCGCCGCCGAGCGGGCGGGCGGGACTCCGGTCACAGCGCTGCTGGCCACCCTGGGCGGGCAGACCGCGCTCAACACGGCTGTGGCGCTGCACGAGCGGGGCGTGCTGGCCCGCTACGGCGTCGAGCTCATCGGTGCCGACATCGACGCGATCCAGCGCGGCGAGGACCGGCTGAAGTTCAAGGACATCGTCGGATCGGTCGGCGCCGAGGTGCCCCGCAGCGCGCTGTGCCGCTCGATGGAGGAGGTGCGCGCCGCCGTCGCCGAACTCGGGCTGCCGGTGGTGATCCGGCCGAGCTTCACGATGGGCGGTCTGGGCTCCGGCATGGCGCACACCCACGAGGAGCTGCACCGGTTCACGTCCGCCGGACTGGCCGAGAGCCCGGTGCACGAGGTGCTCATCGAGGAGAGCGTGCTCGGCTGGAAGGAGTACGAGCTCGAGCTGATGCGCGACCACCACGACAACGTGGTGGTGGTGTGCTCGATCGAGAACGTCGACCCGATGGGGGTGCACACCGGGGACTCGGTCACCGTCGCCCCGGCGCTGACCCTGACCGACCGCGAGTACCAGCGCATGCGTGACGTCGGCATCGCGGTGCTGCGCGCGGTCGGGGTGGACACCGGTGGCTGCAACATCCAGTTCGCGGTGCACCCCGGCACCGGCCGGCTCGTGGTCATCGAGATGAACCCGCGGGTGTCGCGGTCCTCCGCGCTGGCATCCAAGGCGACCGGGTTCCCCATCGCCAAGATCGCCGCCAAGCTCGCGATCGGCTACACCCTCGACGAGATCCGCAACGACATCACCGGCGAGACCCCGGCGAGCTTCGAGCCGACGCTGGACTACGTCGTGGTCAAGGTGCCCCGGTTCGCCTTCGAGAAGTTCCCGGGAGCCGACCCGACGCTGACCACCACGATGAAGTCGGTCGGCGAGGCCATGGCGCTCGGTCGCTCGTTCCCCGAGGCGCTGGGCAAGGCGCTGCGCTCGATGGAGACCACGGCGGTCGGGTTCTGGACCACGCCCGATCCCCCCGGTGCGTCCGCGCGCTCAGAGCTGGAGGCGCTGCGTACCCCGCGCGACGGGCGGCTGTACACCGCCGAGCGGGCGCTGCGGCTGGGTGCGACCGTCGAGCAGGTCAGCGCGGCCTCCGGCATCGACCCGTGGTTCGTCGACCAGATCGCCGGCCTGGTCGAGCTGCGGACGGCGCTGGTCAGCGCCGCCGAGCTGGACGAGCCGCTGCTGCGCCGCGCCAAGCGCGCCGGGATCTCCGACCGGCAGCTCGCCGCCGTACGGCCCGAGTTCTCCGACGAGTGGGCGGTGCGGGCGCACCGCCATTCGCTGGGGGTGCGCCCGGTGTACAAGGCGGTCGACACCTGCGCCGCGGAGTTCGCCGCACGCACCCCGTACCACTACTCGGCCTACGAGAGCGACCCGGACGCCGAGACCGAGGTCGAGCCGCAAGCCCAGCGCCCCAAGGTGATCATCCTGGGCTCGGGGCCGAACCGGATCGGGCAGGGCATCGAGTTCGATTACTCCTGCGTGCACGCCGCGATCGCGCTGCGCAGCGCCCCCGACAACGGGGGTCTGGGCTACGAGACCGTAATGATCAACTGCAACCCGGAGACCGTCTCCACCGACTACGACACCTCCGACAGACTGTACTTCGAGCCGCTCACCTTCGAGGACGTGCTCGAGGTCGTCGCCGCCGAGCAGACCTCTGGCACCGTCACGGGAGTGATCGTGCAGCTGGGCGGGCAGACCCCGCTGCGGCTGGCGCAGCGCCTCGCCGATGCCGGTGTGCCCATCGTCGGGACGCCGCCGGAGGCGATTCACCTCGCCGAGGACCGCGGCTCGTTCGGCGAGGTGCTCGACCGCGCCGGGCTGCCCGCGCCGGCCTACGGCACAGCGACCTCGTTCACCGAGGCCCGCAAGATCGCCGAGTCGATCGGGTATCCGGTGCTGGTCCGCCCCTCCTTTGTGCTGGGCGGGCGCGGCATGGAGATCGTCTACGACGACGACTCGCTGGCCGGCTACATCGCCAGGGCCACCGAGGTCACCCCGGAGCACCCGGTACTGGTGGATCGGTTCCTCGACGACGCGATCGAGATCGACGTCGACGCGCTGTGCGACGGGGAGGAGGTGTACCTCGGCGGGGTCATGGAGCACATCGAGGAGGCCGGGGTGCACTCCGGTGACTCCTCGTGCGCGCTGCCTCCGATCGCGCTCGGCGAGGCCGACCTCGTCGCCGTGCGGGTCTCGACCGAGGCGATCGCGCGCGGCATCGGAGTGCGCGGACTGCTCAACGTGCAGTACGCGCTGAAGGACGACGTGCTCTACGTCCTCGAAGCCAACCCGCGCGCCTCGCGCACCGCGCCCTTCGTCTCCAAGGCGACCGCGGTGCCACTGGCCAAGGCCGCCGCGCGGGTGATGCTCGGGTCGACGATCGCGCAGCTGCGCACCGAGGGGATGCTGCCCGCGCACGGCGACGGTGGCGACCTGCCCGACGAGGCGCCGGTCGCGGTGAAGGAGGCCGTGCTGCCCTTCCACCGCTTCCGCACTCCCGAAGGCCAGGGGGTCGACTCGCTGCTCGGGCCCGAGATGAAGTCCACCGGCGAGGTGATGGGCATCGCCGCCGCGTTCGGCGAGGCGTTCGCCAAGTCGCAGGCCGCCGCGTACGGCTCGCTCCCGGTCTCGGGCCGTGTGTTCGTCTCGGTGGCCAACCGGGACAAGCGGGCCCTGGTGTTCCCGGTGAAGCGGCTCGCCGATCTGGGCTTCGAGGTGCTGGCCACCCGGGGCACGGCGAACACGCTGCGCCGCAATGGCATCCCGGTCACCGTCGTGCGCAAGCACTTCGAGGGTGAGGGCAACATCGTCGACGCCATCGTCGCCGGCGAGGTCGATATGATCATCAACACCCCGTACGGAAACCCCGGCCCTCGGGTCGACGGCTACGAGATCCGCACCGCGGCGGTGGCCCGGGACATCCCGTGCATCACCACCGTGCAGGGCGCCACCGCGGCCGTCCAGGGCATCGAGGCGCTCATCCGGGGGGAGCTGACGGTCCGCCCGTTGCAGGAGCTGCACGCCGCGCTGCGCGGCGGCACGACGCCCTCCCTCGCTCGCCATAAGCGTACTTATGGTGGGTCCGAGGGCCCCAGAACCCACGATAGGTGCGCTTATGGCGAGGCGGCCGGGTTCGGGGCGCGCCTGGTGGACGCGATGGCGGCGCGTGGTCGGCTGTGCGTGGGGATCGACCCGCACCCCGGCCTGCTCGAGGTGTGGGGGCTGCCCGACGACCCGGCAGGGCTGGAGCGCTTCGCGCTGACCGTGGTCGACGCGCTGGCCGGTGAGATCGCGGTGCTCAAGCCCCAGTCGGCGTTCTTCGAGCGGCACGGCTCGCGCGGCGTGGCAGTGCTCGAACGGGTGATCGCGGCGGCCCGCGATGCCGGCGCGCTGGTCCTCGCCGACGTCAAGCGCGGTGACATCGGCTCCACGATGGCCGGCTACGCGCAGGCCTACCTCGCCCACGGCGCACCGCTGGCCGCCGACGCGGTCACACTGTCGCCCTACCTCGGCGTGGGCGCTCTGGAGCCCGCGTTCGAGCTGGCCGCCCGGACCGGCCGGGGCGTGTTCGTGCTCGCCAGGACGTCCAACCCGGAGGGCGCGACGCTGCAGCGTGCCACCGCGGAGGCGGGCCGCAGCGTCGCGCAGCACGTGGTCGACGCGCTCGCGGCGCGCAACGCCGGAATGTCCCCGCTGGGGCATCTCGGGGTGGTCGTGGGTGCCACCGTCGTGCCCGGCGAGCCGGGCCTGGACGCGCTGAACGGGCCGGTGCTGGCGCCGGGCGTGGGTGCCCAGGGCGCCACTGTGGCCGACGTGGCGCGAGTGTTCGGTGCCGCGGCGCGGTACGTGCTGCCCGCCATCGGCCGGGACGTGCTGCGCCACGGCCCGCACCCGGCCGCGCTGCGCGAGGCAGCGCTGCGGGTGCGGGACGAGGTCGCCGCTACCGTGCGCTGACGGGACGCGTGTCAGGCGCCGGCCGTTCCGGTCCGTGCCCGGTGCCGGGCCGCCCGCCCGCCCGCGCTGCAGCCACCACTCGGCGACCAGCAGGTTGACCACCCAACTCAGCCAGACGCTGGCGCCGGCCGCTGCATTGATCATCGCCGTCTGGTCGCCACCGAAGGTGGTGTCGACCTGGGGGATAGGGCGATGATGAGCAGGACCGCCCACAGCCGGTTGACCACGATGGACGTGGTGAGCGCGAAGCTGCGGATCATCCATTCGCGGTGCTCGGCGAATCGCCGTTGCCGTGCCATCCGGTAGCCCGCGATCGTGATGGGCAGCCACAGCAGCGCCAGCATGGTGTTGCCGACCTGGGAGACGAACCCGGTGCTGCTCAGCGGTGCGACCCCCAGCACCGCGATGCCGGCGGGCAGCACCCCGCCGAAGACGTACACCCGCCCGATCATCCGGTGCGCGGCCGGGTAGCGCTGCCGGAACCACGGCCACACCTGCACGCAGCCGGCCAGCAGCGCCACCGAGCCGAAGAAGATGTGCGTCACCAGCAGCGGGTAGTACAGCGGGAAGCCCTCCCGCAGCCCCGGCAGCCGCGACTGGCTGGGGTCAAGCGTCAGGTACGGCGGCAGCGCGAAGGCGACGAACGCCACGCACCCGATCGCCAGGGGCAGCATCCAGCGCAGCTGCCGCCGGCTGCGGGCCTCACGGTGCGGGCGTCCGGGCGACTCCCGCACCGCGGTGCTCGTCGCAGATCCCGCTGCCCCCTCGTCGGTTCGATCCCACGGCCGGCGGGGAGAAGGCACGGATAGTCGGCGGGTTCTACCACGCACTTCTCAGCGGTGTGCTCGTGCAATGGCTGACCGACCCGGACAGAGCTCCATCGGGGCGTGACCTGGCCGACGCGCTGCGCATGATCCTGGCCGACGTCGGCCCGGTCGGCGACATCGACGCCGCTGGCACGCAAGGCTCCGGCGCACCGGGAAGCCAACGGCGAGCAGCGAGCCCCTGACCCCGGCCTCCGCGCCCGGCGCCCGGTCCGACCGAGGGGACTGTCGTGCCAGGTCGGCGCGGGTACCCCGCGTTGAGGGCAGCTGCCGCAGGTGGGTACGGTCGCCGCACTGATCCAGACCCACCCCATCAACACCGATCGACGGAGGAGACCGTGGCCCTTCCCGAGCTGACCGAGGAGCAGCGGGCCGCTGCGCTGGAGAAGGCGGCCGCAGCCCGCCGCGCCCGGGCCGAGCTCAAGGAGCGCCTCAAGCGCGGCGGGACCAACCTCAAGGAGGTCCTCGACAGCGCCGACAGCGACGAAATCCTGGGCAAGATGAAGGTCTCGGCGCTGCTAGAGGCGCTTCCGGGCGTCGGCAAGGTCCGCGCCCAGCAGATCATGGAGCGGCTGGAGATCGCCCCGAGCCGCCGGCTGCGCGGTCTGGGGGAGCGGCAGCGCAAGGCGCTGCTGAGCGAGTTCAGCGGCGAGTGACCAGCGCCGGGACGACGGAGGAGCCGGGGTCGGCCTCGACCGGCAAGCCCCGACTCACCGTTGTCTCCGGACCCTCAGGGGTGGGCAAGTCCAGCGTGGTGGCGGAGGTCCGCAGGCGCCGACCGGACATCTACTCGAGCGTGTCGGTGACCACCCGGGCGCCCCGGGCCGGGGAGCGGGACGGCGAGCATTACCACTTCGTGGACCGCGCGACCCTCACCGACATGGTGGCGTCGGGTCAGTTGCTCGAACACGCCGAGTACGCCGGGAACTGCTATGGCACACCGGCAGCGCCGGTGCGCGACGCCCTGCGCTCCGGCCGCCCGGCGCTGCTGGAGATCGAGCTGCAGGGTGCGCGCCAGGTCCGCGTCGCAATGCCCGACGCGCTGCTGGTCATGCTGCTGCCGCCGTCCTGGGAGCAGCTGGTGGAGCGGCTCTCCAGCCGGGGGACTGAGGATCCCGCCGTGCTGGCGCGCCGGCTGCGGGTGGCCAGCAGCGAGCTGGACGCCGCGGCGGAGTTCGATGCCACGGTGGTCAACGACGACGTGCACCGGGCCGCGGCCGAGTTGATATCCTTGATGGCCGGTACCCGATCCTGATCAGGAGCACCGTCTGTGAGCATCCCCATCGACCTGGGCGCGCTCGGCGCGCCGGCGGTCACCGCCCCCGAGGGCATCACCAACCCCCCGATCGACGACCTGCTCGGCAAGGTCAGCTCGAAGTACGCACTGGTGATCTACGCCGCCAAGCGCGCGCGGCAGATCAACGACTACTACGCCCAGCTCGGCGAGGGATTGCTGGAGTACGTCGGCCCGCTGGTGGAGCCCGGACCGCGGGAGAAGCCGCTGTCGATCGCGCTGCGCGAGATCCACGGCGGGCTGCTAGAGCACACCGAAGGCGAGTGACCGCGGGCGCCGACGCTGCCGGGGAGGAGCCGCGGCGCATCGTTCTCGGAGTCGCGGGCGGCGTCGCGGCGTACAAGGCCTGCGAGGTGCTGCGCCGGCTCACCGAATCCGGTCACCAGGTGCGGGTGGTGCCCACCGAGTCCGCGCTGCGCTTCGTCGGCGCGGCCACCTTCGAGGCGCTGTCCGGGCTGCCGGTGCGCCACGAGGTGTTCGCCGACGTCCCGGATGTCCTGCACGTCCGGCTCGGGCAGCGCGCCGACCTCGTGCTGGTGGCCCCCGCCACCGCGGATCTGTTGGCCCGAGTCGCACACGGCCGGGCCGACGACCTGCTCACCGCGACACTGCTCACCGCGCGCTGCCCGGTGCTCCTCGTGCCGGCGATGCACACCGAGATGTGGGAACACCCCGCGACGGTGGACAACGTCGCCCTGCTTCGCGCCCGGGGGGTGATCGTCGCGGAACCCGCCTCCGGCCGGCTCACCGGCGCCGACTCCGGACCGGGACGGCTGCTAGAGCCCGCCGAGATCGTCGAGATCGCCGGTCTGCTACTCGTTCGCGCCGACGCGCTTCCGCGCGACCTGGCCGGGCGGCGCGTGGTGGTCTCGGCCGGCGGCACCCGTGAGCCGCTGGACCCGGTGCGCTTCCTGGGAAACCGCTCGTCTGGTCGCCAGGGTTACTCGCTGGCCATGGTCGCGGTCCAGCGTGGGGCGCAGGTGACGCTGGTCTCGGCGCACACCGCGGAGCTGCCCGATCCCGCCGCGGTGCAGGTGGTGCGGGTGGGCACCGCCCGGCAGCTGCGGGAGGCCGTGCTGGGTGCCTCGGCAGGGGCCGACGCGGTAGTGATGGCCGCCGCGGTCGCGGACTTCCGCCCCGCCAGCAGCCGCAGCAGCAAGATCAAGAAGACCGGGGATCCTGCGCCGGTGGCGCTGACGACGAACCCCGACGTGCTGGCCGAGCTGGGGTCGGCGCGACCCGAGGGCCAGGTGGTGGTCGGCTTCGCCGCCGAGACCGGCGATGCGACCGGCAGCGTGCTCGACCACGCCAGGGCCAAGCTGGCCCGCAAGGGCTGCGATCTCCTGGTGGTCAACGAGGTCGGGGACGGCAGGGCGTTCGAGGTGCCGCACAACCGGGGCTGGCTGCTCGCCGCTGACGGGACCGAGACCCAGCTGCCGGAGGGCCCCAAGGCGCTGCTCGCCTCCCACGTCTGGGACGCTGTAACGGCCCGCCTGCCGACCTCCTGGTAGACCGTCTCCGTGAGCAGCGCCGGCATTTCCCGTCGCGGGCAGCAATTGCCCGCGACGACGCTGCCGGTGGCGCGGGTGTGCGTGGACGTGCCGCTGGCGCACCTGGACCGGCCGTTCGACTACCAGATCCCCGCCGACCTGGACGTGGCCGCGGTGGCCGGGGTCCGGGTGCGGGTGCGCTTCGCAGGCCGGCTCGTCGACGGTGTCCTGCTCGAGCGGGTCGGCGGTTCCGAGCACCCCGGGCGGCTCGGCTGGGTCGAGAGGGTGGTCTCACCGGAGCCGGTGCTCAGCGAGCCGGTCGGTGCGCTGGCCCGAGCAGTCGCGGACCGGTGTGGCGGGACCATGACCGATGTGTTGCGCCTCGCGCTGCCGCCCCGCCACGCGCGAGTGGAGGCAGAACCGCCCCGTCCGGCGGCACCACGACCGCAGCGACCCTCGGCACCCGGCTGGGAGCGCTACCCGCGGGGGCCCGCCTTCCTCGATGCGGTGGCAGCCGGCCGCGCGGCACATGCCGCGTGGCAGGCGCTGCCCGGCGAGGACTGGGCCGACCGCCTCGCCGAGGCCGCGGTGACGGTGGCGGCGGCGGGGCGTGGCGCGCTGCTCGTACTGCCCGACCGCCGGGACACCGCCCGGGTGCACGCCGCGTGCGCGGCGCTGGCCGGCGCGGATGCGGTGGTGACACTGGCCGCGGAGGTGGGGCCCGCCGAGCGCTACCGGCGCTGGCTCGCGGTGCGCCGCGGCGCGGTGCGGATCGTGGTCGGCACCCGGGCCGCGGCGTTCGCTCCCGTCGCCGACCTGGCACTCGTGGCGCTCTGGGACGACGGCGACGATCTGCACGCCGAACCGCGCGCCCCCTACCCGCACACCCGGCTGGTGCTCGGGCAGCGGGCGCTCATCGAACGCGTGGCGCTGCTGGTCGCCGGGTTCACCCGCACCGCCGAGACCCAGCTGTCGGTGGAGACCTGCTGGGCGCACGAGATCACCGCCGGGCGCAGTGCGGTGCGCGCCGCGTCGCCCCGCGTCACCGCGATCGGGGAGGACGGCACCCAGCTCGCCCGCGACCCGACCGCCCGCGCCGCGCGGCTTCCGGGTGTGGCATTCGAGGCGGCGCGCGTGGCGCTGGGCCGTGACGAGCCGGTGCTGGTCCAGGTGCCGCGCCGCGGCTACGT
>JBOHGT010000508.1:0-5241 GCA_050700385.1 Pseudonocardiaceae bacterium
GTGCCGCGCCATCTCCTGCCCGGCAGCCCCGGGCCGACGCCCACCGCACCAGGCGCGGGCCCGCGGCGACCGTCTCCAGGCACCCCCGGCCCCCGCAGCTGCACGGGTCGCCGTCCGGCTCGACCACGACGTGGCCGACGTGCCCGGCGTTGCCGGTCCGGCCGTACACCGGCCGCCCGGAGGCGATCAGCCCACCGCCGACGCCGGTGGAGACGACCACGCCGAGCAGGTGGTCGTGACCCCGTCCGGCGCCGTGGCGCTGCTCGCCCAGCGCCATGCACACGCCGTCGCCCGCGAGCACCACGGGAACACCCGGCACCACCGCCGCGACCTCCGCGACCAGGGGGAACTGCGTCCAGCCCGCGATGTTGACCGGGCTGACGGTGCCCGCGTCGGGGTCGAGCGGGCCGGCGCACCCGATGCCCACGCCGCGCACCGCCTGCCCGTCCCGGGCCTCGTCGAGTGCGGCCGCCATCGCGTCCCACACCGCGCCCGGCGGGGTGCGCCGCCGCGCCACCCGCAGCACTCGCCCCGCGCTGTCGACCAATCCCGCAGCCAGTTTCGTCCCGCCCACGTCGAGCGCCAGGGCTGGTGGTTTCACGCTTCGTATCATGGCCTCCCGGACGAGTACCTTCGTCCGGGCGAATGAGCAGAGGAGGCCACGTGGAGTCGACGGGTCACGGCGATGCCGGGTTCAACGTGGTGATGCGCGGCTACGACCGCATGCAGGTCGACGAGCGGCTGCGGTTCCTCGGGGCGGAGCTCGCCGCTGCCGAGCAGGCGCTGGGTGTGGCGCAGGAGCGCGCCTCGGCGGCCGAACGGGAGGTGGCGGCCGCCCGGTCCGAGCTCACCCGGCTCGGGGCGCCGGTTCCGAACCCGACCTTCGGGGAGCGGGTGGAGCGGATCCTGCGGCTCGCCGAGGAGGAGGCCGCCGAGGTGCGCTCGCGGGCCGCCGCGGAGGTCACCGAGACGTTGCAGCAGGCCAGGACCGAGGCTGAGCGGCTGGTCGCGGCAGCCCGCGCCACCGCGCAGCGCCGCGAGCAGGACGCCCAGCGCGAGCTGGACCGGCTCGGCGCGTTGCGGGCCGAGGTCCAGGACCGGTTGCGCACCGCGCGCAGCCTGCTCGACGAGCACCTCGCCGAGACCGAGGACGTAACCTGCGAGGACGGAATCCATACCCGCGGTCGCGCGCTGACCACGACTACCGGAAAGATGGGGACTACCGGGAAGATGGCGACTACCGGGAAGATGGCGACATCCCCGACCGGCGAGGAGAACTCATGAGCTTTATAGGCAGGCTGCTCGGCAAGGCGCAGCGCTACGCCCGGCAGAACCCGGACAAGGTCCGCGGTATCACCGACAAGGCGGCCCGGTTCGCCGACAAGCGCACCCATGGCAAGTACCGCCGCCAGATCGACCAGGCGGTGCGCAAGGTCGACGGGGTGACCGGCAGGGGGCACCGCGGCCGGCGCCCGGACCACAGGCACGATCCGCACCACAACGACCCCCGGTACCGCGACGGGTACTGAGCGTCGATAGCGGCAGCGCCGGTCTCCCGATCGGCGGTGCCGCCGTGTCACGATGGTCGCGGAGAGATCCGTGACGCGTCGACGGCCGGTCCCGTCGCCCCCACCCATGGGGCAGTGGCAGCCGGCGGCGCCACCGCGCAGCCATCACGAGTGGGAGCGCGGCTGGAACCGAGGAGAGGCGCATGTCGTCCCCGCAGCACGTCCCACCCGTCTGGACACGACCCAGCTCGACCGGCGTCGGCGCGGTCGAAGCCGAACCCACCGCCGACCAGATCATCGCCGGGCTCCGCGCGACAAGCGAGGGCGGCGACGACCTGGTCCAGCTGCTCACCCCTGAAGGGCAGCGGCTCGACCATCCCGACTTCCGGCTGGACATCTCCGCCGAGGAGATCCGTTCCCTCTACCGCGACATGGTGCTCGTCCGCCGCGCCGACCGGGAGGCCAACGCGTTGCAGCGGCAGGGCCAGCTCGGCATCTGGGTGCCGCTGCTCGGCCAGGAGGCCGCGCAGATCGGCGCAGGCCGTGCGATGAAGCCGCAGGACATGGCCTTCCCGTCCTACCGCGAACACGGCGTCGCGTGGTGCCGTGGGGTGGACCCCGCCGAGCTGCTCGGCATCTTCCGCGGCACAGACCAGGGCTCCTGGGACCCCCGGACCACCGGGTTCCACCTCTACACGATCGTCATCGGCAACCAGTGCCTCAACGCCACCGGCTACGCGATGGGTCAGCGCTTCGATGGCCGCGTCGGCGACGCCGACGGGGAAGCGACGGTCTGCTTCTTCGGCGACGGCGCCACAAGCCAGGGTGACGTGCACGAGGGCTTCGTCTGGGCCGCCGTGTACGACGCCCCGGTGGTGTTCTTCTGCCAGAACAACCAGTGGGCGATCTCCGAGCCACCGGAGCGCCAGAGCCGCGTGCCGCTCTACCGGCGCGCGCAGGGCTACGGCTTCCCCGGGATCCGGGTGGACGGCAACGACGTGCTCGCCACGCTCGCGGTCACCCGCTGGGCGCTCGAGGAGTGCCGCACCGGCAACGGACCGGTGCTCATCGAGGCGTTCACCTACCGGATGGACGCGCACACCACGTCCGACGACCCGACTCGCTACCGGCTGTCCGACGAGCTGGAGGCCTGGAAGCTCAAGGACCCGATCGAGCGGGTCCGGGTGCACCTGGTCCGGGAGGAGCTCGCCGAGCCGGACTTCTTCGACGGCGTGGCCGCCGAGTCCGACGAGCTGGCCACGCGGCTGCGCGAGTACTGCCATGCGATGCCGCAACCCGGCCCCGAACGGATCTTCTCCCAGGTCTACGCCGAGCCGTCCCCGCCGGTGGAGGCCCAGCGCGAGCAGCACCTCGCTTACCACGCGTCATTCGAAGGCGGTGACCGGTGATGGCTGCTCCCACCATGGATCGCAGCGCGACCGGGGCCCAGGGCACGCCGACCGTCACGATGGCCAGAGCGCTGAACTCCGGCCTGCGGGCCGCGATGGAGGCCGACGACAGGGTCATCGTGATGGGCGAGGACGTCGGCAAGCTCGGCGGCGTCTTCCGGATCACCGACGGGCTGCAGAAGGACTTCGGCGAGCAGCGCGTGCTGGACACCCCGCTCGCCGAGTCCGGCATCATCGGCACCGCGATCGGGCTGGCGCTGCGTGGCTTCCGGCCGGTGTGCGAGATCCAGTTCGACGGGTTCGTCTACCCCGGCTTCGACCAGATCGTCTCCCAGCTGGCCAAGCTGCACTACCGCTCGCAGGGCAAGTTGCCGATGCGGGTCGTGGTGCGCATCCCGCACGGCGGCGGCATCGGGGCGGTCGAGCACCACAGTGAGTCTCCGGAGTCGTTGTTCGCACATGTCGCCGGGCTCAAGGTCGTCGCCTGCTCCAACGCCGCCGACGCCTACTGGATGATCCAGCAGGCCATCTCCTCCGACGACCCGGTGATCTTCTTCGAGCCGAAACGGCGGTACTGGGAGAAGGCAGAGCTGGACACCTCGGCCCGGCCCGCGCCGCTGTTCACCTCGCGGGTGATCCGGCAGGGGTCGACGGCGACGGTGGTCGCCTACGGACCCATGGTCCGCACCGGCCTGGATGCGGCAGCGGCCGCCGAGTCCGACGGGCACTCGTTGGAAGTCATCGACCTGCGGTCGCTGTCGCCGCTGGACCTGCAGCCGGTGTTCGACTCGGTGCGCCGCACCGGGCGGCTGGTCTGCGTCTCCGAGGCGCCCGGCGACTGCTCGATCACCGCCGAGGTGGCCGCGCGGGTGTCGCAGGAGTGCTTCTACTCGCTGGAGGCGCCGGTGCTGCGGGTGACCGGGTTCGACACCCCGTACCCCCCGTCGAAATGCGAGGAGGGGTTCCTGCCCGACCTCGACCGGGTGCTGGACGCCGTCGACCGCGTCCTGGCGTACTGAAGGAGGAACTGTGCCGCAGTTGACGCAGTTCCCCCTGCCTGACGTCGGGGAGGGTCTCACCGAGGCCGAGATCCTCAGCTGGCACGTCGCGCCGGGTGACACCATCACCGTGAACCAGACGATCGTCGAGATCGAGACGGCGAAGGCGGCCGTGGAGCTGCCCAGCCCCTACGCCGGGGTGGTCACCGAGCTGCTCGCCGAGCCGGGTGCGACGGTGACCGTCGGGTCGCCGATCATCACCATCGACCTCGACCCCTCCGGCACCCCGCCGTCCGACGAGCAGGTGCCCAACCTCGTCGGTTACGGCCCGAAGGCGGGGACCGCTACGCGGCGGGCGCGCAAGGCCGCCCAGCCGGAACCGGAACCCGTGGCCGAGCCGGAACCGGAATCCGCGCTGGTCCCGCTGGCCAAGCCGCCGGTGCGCAAGCTCGCCAAGGACCTCGGGGTCGATCTGCGGGCGCTGCATGGTTCCGGGCCTGACGGGATGATCACCCGGGAGGACGTCCAGCGCGCGCATACGGACGCCAACGGGAGCGCGCCGGCCGTCGCATCGGGTGCCGGCCAGCGGCGGGTCCCGGTCCGCGGCGTCCGGAAGGCCACCGCGGCCGCGGTGGTGCGCAGCGCGTTCACCGCCCCGCATGTCACCGAGTTCCTCACCGTCGA
The DNA here is from genome assembly GCA_050700385.1 of Pseudonocardiaceae bacterium. Classification (GTDB taxonomy): domain Bacteria; phylum Actinomycetota; class Actinomycetes; order Mycobacteriales; family Pseudonocardiaceae; genus WHSY01. Next base: position 4,600 of record JBOHGT010000508.1, read on the forward strand.
CGTCACCCCGATGATGGAGCTGCGGGAACGGCTGCGCTCGAACCCGTCGTTGCGGGACGTGAAGGTCACCCCGCTGGTGTTCGCCGCCAAGGCGCTGTGCCTGGCGGTGCGGCGCACGCCGGACGTCAACGCGTCGTGGGACGAGGACGCCGGCGAGATCGTCTACTTCGACCGCGTGCAACTCGGCATCGCCGCGGCCACCCCGCGCGGACTGGTCGTGCCCAAGATCCGTGACGCCGGTGCGATGTCGTTGCGGGAACTTGCGGTGGCGTTGGAGTCGCTGACCGCGACGGCCAGGGAGGGCAAGACTGCGCCGGAGGACCTCACTGGCGGCACCATCACCATCACCAACGTGGGTGTGTTCGGGGTGGACACCGGCACCCCGATCCTCAACCCCGGCGAGTCGGCGATCCTCGCGTTCGGCGCGATCCGTGACATGCCGTGGGTGGTGGACGGTGCGGTCGTGGCGCGCAAGGTGTGCCAGCTCGCGCTGTCCTTCGACCACCGGGTGGTCGACGGGCAGCAGGGCTCGCAGTTCCTCGCCGACGTCGGCGCGCTGCTCGCCGACCCCGCGCTGGCGATCACCTACTGACGTCGGCTTCGAGGGACAGCCAGGAACGCAGGGTGGACGGCCCGATGGTG
>JBOHGT010000509.1:0-2769 GCA_050700385.1 Pseudonocardiaceae bacterium
TCCGTCGCGATCTGCGGTGAAGACCAGACACTCGCCATGCGCCACCGCACCAACGACGACCGGCTGATCCTGCCCACCGAACTGCCCTCGGAATCCCGGGCAGTGTGGCAGCGCCACGGCCGCTGCGCCGACGTGCTGGCCGAGTGTGCGACGTGGGGTCGCACGGTATGAGTGACTATGTCGATGGGAGGTCTGTCTGATGGCGGAGACGTAGTCCAGACCAGTGTTCGAGGTCTGTCCCCGCCCCGGCGTGCGTGGCTGGTAACGGCTGGGTGCGAAGCCCGGGGAAGAAGCCCAAGGGTCCCCATGTCACCTGGGGAAGCACAGGCGAGGGGAAGGCTGGACGGGTGAACGCAAGTGAACCCTTGGAGACGCCTCGTGAAGGACACCCCCCGTGGTGGAGTGCAGCAACGGGGGGACAGGAGCCGGCCGTGGAAGGACGGCAGGCGGCGGCCGGAGGGATTCGGGCCGGTCGTGGGAACACCGCCGCTCCCGGGGTAAAGAGGGCACCCACCCCAGCCGGGTCTCATACGTGCGGAACACGGAAACCCCGTCATGGTCCGGGGCCGTTCTTACGAGGACGGTCCCGGTAGGCCGACCGTAAGGGGAGCTTAAGTCCAGGGCGGGACAGGATGCCCAAGAAGCGAATGCCGGCGTGCCGAAAGGCGACAGGAAAACCAGGACATGGTCGACCGTCTTCTCCCGGTGGTCGTCGTGGATAACTGGTCGGATACCGACCCGGGTGGTCGGGCCCGAAAGGGAGCTGACGTGGGCAGGTGAGCTGGTGGGATTCCGACGTCGAGTCAGTCACCGGAACCGAAGGGCAAGTTAGACACCGATGGTGAACGGACCGGAGGGCGTCGCGGAGTGGGATGCGATCGACTGGCGCTCCCACGACGACAACGTACGGCGGCTGCGGCGCAGGATCTTCACGGCGACGCGGGACAGGGACTGGCCTAAGGTGCGGTCCCTGCAAAAGCTGATGCTGCGCTCCTGGTCGAACACGCTGGTGTGTGTGCGGCAGGTGGCGCAGCGCAATGCTGGTCGGAACACGGCCGGGGTGGACGGCGAGGTGGCGCCCTCGCCCGCGGCGAGGATGCGGCTTGCGGTGCAGACGCATCGGGACCGTGACTCGTGGCAGCCCCAGCCGGTCCGGCGGGTGTACATACCGAAGGCCAACGGCAAGCAGCGCCCACTGGGCATCCCGGTGCTGCGGGACCGGTGCCAGCAGGCTCGGGTCCGCAACGCGCTGGAGCCCGAATGGGAGGCCCGGTTCGAGACCCGAAGCTACGGGTTTCGACCCGGCCGCAGCTGCCAGGACGCGATCGCGGTCCTCTTCCACACGCTGCGCGGCCACACCAGTCGCCGGAAGTGGATCCTGGACGCGGACCTGTCCGCCGCATTCGACCGCATCGACCACGACCGACTGCTGGCCATGCTCGGGACGTTCCCGGCTCGCGGGATGATCCAGGGCTGGCTGCAAGCGGGCGTGTTCGAGCCCGGTCAGGGGTTCGCTCCCACCGAGGAGGGCACCCCGCAGGGTGGGGTGATCTCGCCCCTGCTGTTGAACGTGGCGCTGCATGGGCTGGAGGAGGCCGCGGGAGTCCGGTACCGCCGCTCCGGCAAGACCGCCGGGGCCACACGGGAGGACTCGCCGGTGCTGGTCAGATACGCCGACGATTTCGTGGTCTGCTGCCACTCCCGGCAGCAGGCCGACCAGATCAAGGCAAGGCTTGCCGAGTGGCTCAAGCCCCGCGGTCTTGCCCTCAACGAGGACAAGACCACAGTCGTAACCCTGGACGAGGGTTTCGACTTCCTGGGCTTTAACATCCGCCGCTACCGCAACGACAAGCTGCTGATCAAGCCCAGCGGCGCGGCCCTCAGGCGAATCCGGGAACGGCTCGCCACCCAGATGCGCGCCCTGCGCGGATCGAACGCGGCAGCAGTCCTTGCCGCGCTCAACCCCATCATCCGGGGATGGGCGGCCTACTACCGGGGGGTGGTGTCCAGCAAAATCTTCTCCACGCTGGACCACTACCTGTGGACATTGACCTACAGGTGGGCCACCCGCAGTCACCCGAACAAACCCAAGAAGTGGGTCGCAGCCCGCTACTTCGGCAAGTTCAACAAGTTCAGGCACGACCGGTGGGTGTTCGGGGCCCGGGACCGCACCAGCGCCCGCGGCGACATCCCCCACCTGCTCAGGTTCTCCTGGACCAACATCGTCCGGCACCAGCTCGTCAAAGGCACGGCATCCCCCGATGACCCGGAGCTGATCGACTACTGGGCCACAAGACGGCGACGGATGAAACCCCCGCTAGACAGCTACAACCTGCGTCTGCTCACCAAGCAGGACGGACGCTGCCCACTGTGCGGGACCCATCTGCTCACCGCCGAGCAACCACCCCAATCCCCCCAGGACTGGACACGGTGGTGGCTTGGGGTCACCCGCTACGGCATCACGCACGACTACCTCGTGCACCACGGCCGACCCGGGCGACCCGGCGCGCCGGACGGCGACCACACACGCCTGGTACACGCCTCCTGCCGACGGGCCACACAAGCCCACCGCAGGACACCAGCACAGCACACCGCGACGCCCGCGCGGCTTGCTTGAGCCGGATGCGGTCAAAGCTGCACGTCCGGTTCTGAGGGGGCGTGCGACGTGAAGTCGCACGCGTTGAGTGAGTTACATCGATTGGAGGCTTGATCGAATGTCGAGGATGTGATTTCGGGCCAGTGTCCAAGGGTCCGTTCCCGCCCTGACGG
>JBOHGT010000510.1:0-10333 GCA_050700385.1 Pseudonocardiaceae bacterium
GTCATCGACACCGCGCTGGACGCGATGGCCGTCCGGTTGACCGACGCCGGCCCCGCGGTGCTCGCCGCGAACGCCGAGGACGTCGCCGCCGCGGAGCAGGCCGGGATCACCCCCGCGCTCGTCGACCGGCTCCGCCTCGACGATTCCCGGCTCGACGACATGGCCGGCCAGCTGGCGCTGCTGGCGACCGCGCCGTTCCCGGAGCGCGACCGGGTGCTCGAGGACCGCCCCGATGGGCTGCGGCTCGTCGAGCGCCGGCGCCCGGTCGGCGTGGTCGGTGCGACCTTCGAGGCACGACCCAATGTCACCGTCGACGTGGCCTCGCAGCTGGTGAAGTCCCGCAATGCGGGTGTGCTGCGCACCGGCTCGGCAGCGTTGCGCTCGGCGCTGGCGCTGCGCGACGAGGTCATCGGACCGGCGCTCGCCGACGCGGGGCTGGACCCGGCGGCCGTGCAGCTGGTCGCCGACCCCCGCCGGGACAGCGCCGTCGCCCTGGTGCAGCAGCCGAGCCTCATCCCGCTGGTCATCGTGCGGGGCAGCGGCGAGACGACCCGCACGCTGTCCGCTGAGGGCGCGCGGCACGGGGTGCGGGTACTCGCCCACGCCGACGGCGGCGGGGTGCTCTACGTCGACCGTGCGGCCGACCCGGAACTCGCCACCGGACTGCTCGTCGCCGGGCTGGACCGGCTGGGTGTGTGCAACCGGGTCAACCTGCTGCTGGTCGCGCAGGACGCTCCCGACGCACTGCTCGCCGACCTGCTGCGTACCGCCGAGCAATGCGGCGTCGCCGCCTCGTTGCCGCCGCACGAGCACCCGCTGGGCCACGAGTGGGCGCTGGACGACGGCCGGGAGGCGACGGTGACGGTGACCCGGGTCAGCGGTCCGGCGGAGGCAGCGGAACTCGCCAACCGGGAGACCTCCGGCCTCGCCGCCACCATCGTCACGAGCGACCCGGCGGCCGCGGAGGAATTCATGGACTCCTACGCCGGCACGGGTGTGTTCTGGAACGCCAGCACCCGGCTGCTGGACGGGTTCAAGCTGCGCCGGCTCCCCGAGACCGGGATCAACGTCGACCGCGTGCCGGGTCCCCGCGGTCCGGTCACCTTCGAGGACCTCTACCTGCGCCAGTACGTGGTCGTCCCGGCGTCGAGCTAGGCGCCGCGCCTACTCGTCGCGGATCCCGCCCCACACCGCCGAGCGGAACCGCAGCACCGCTTGCTCGATCACCTGCAGCTCCTTGGGGGCGTGCCCGAGCGGCAGCCGGTACCGGTCGCCGTCGCGTGCCAGCTTCGCCATCCCGGGATGCCGCCGGGCGAAGGCGGGGTCGGCGGGGAAGAGATCCATCCGTACCGACACGCGGCGAATGAAGGGGAATCGGCGTGAGCGCCGGATGCGGCGGGACAGCACCGCCGCGGCCAGCTCGTCCCAGCGCACGGAGAAGGGCATCCCCCGCGGATCATCCAGGTGCACGCCCGCCGGGTCCAGCACCAGACGTCGGGGCCGGACGATCACTCGCCAGCACGCCAGCATCAGCACGCCGAGGCCGAGCAGCAGCGCCCCGAGCACAGCGGCTGCGGTCCGCCCACCGGAGACCTGACCGGTGATCACCGAATAGATCGTGATCCCGCCGATCGCCAGGCACACGAGCATCGCCGGCAGCACCTGCCGTGTGGCCTTCGCACCGAGGTCGATCACGACCGGCGTGCCGTTGCTCGTCCCTGCCTGACCCATCTCCACTCCGTCCACGCCCGGACCGTAGCGCAACGCGGACGCGGCGATCCTCGTGAATGGACACCACGGGCCAGGGCCGGTCACTACAGTCCTGGCCGGAGGCCGGCGGTCCCGGATCACCGGGGTGTCGCCGGGAGTGCTGTGGTGAGGAGGTAGCGGGTGGACCCGCACGAGTGGTTGCGTCAGTACCACGCGCAGGGCGACGACATGGTCCAGCGGTCACGGGAGTTCGGTGAGCAGCTGCGCGAGGTCAGCGAGACCGTCAGCAGCCGCGACGGCGCGGTGACCGTGACGGTGAGCCCGAGTGGCGCGCTGCAGGACCTGCAGTTCTCACCGCGGGTCGGTGAGATGTCGCACGTCCAGCTCTCGGCGCTGGTGATGGAGACCGTGCGGGGCGCGCAGGCACGGGTTGCGCACAAGGTCGTCGAGCTGGTCGAGCCTCTCGCCGGTGGGGGTGAGGCGATGACGTTCCTGCGCGGCGAGCTGCCACCGCTGCCGGATCAGAACGAAGACCGCCGCGACGGCGATGACGACGGCTACTTCGGCCGGGGAGTCTCGAGGTGAGGACATGAGCGAGCACTACCGGGCGCTGCCCGCCGACCTGGACGCCCATGCCAGGAACCTGGGAGGCGTGGCCGGGCGGATTGACCAGGTCGCGACGGCGGCGGGCAGCGTCAACCTGGGCACGGAGACCTTCGGAATCATCGGCGAGTTCTTCAACGACGGCGCTGTGGTCCAGTCGGCGCGGGCGACGGAGTGCATCGCCGCGCTTCGCGAGGCTCTGGCCAACGTCGCCGGCGGGCTTACCGAGACAGCCGCGACCTACCGAGGGGTCGAGGACGCCAACGCAACCACCTTCGAAGGGGGGAGCTGAGCATGACGAGCGGGAACCCGCTGGTGGCGACCGTCGAGGGGCCCAGCGGCACCGAGGGCGGCGGCATCGTCGATACCGTCAACATGCTCGGCCAGGAGATCGAGGGCGGCGACGCGGCCGGTATCGCGGCGCAGGGTGTGGGATTCGGCCTCGACGCACTCGGCATGGTGATGCAGCCGGGTACCGCCCTGCTCTCGGCCGGACTGGGGATGGTGATCGAACACATCGAGCCGCTGAACTGGCCACTGGACCAGCTCGCCGGCGACCCCGGGGCCATCAACGCGGCCAGCCAGACCTGGCACAACATCGCCGCCGAGATGGAACAGCTCGGGCAGGACGTCAAGATCGCCGTCACGAACGAGACCAGCGACTGGGAGGGTCAGGCTGGCGATGCCTACCGGAAGAAGGCCGCCGAGCTCGCCGAGGAGATCACGGCCATGCACCCGGGTGCGAATGGTGTGGCGGGTGCGATCACGGGCGGCGGTGTCCTCGTCGGGACGGTACGGGCGCTGATCCGTGATCTCGTCACCGAGACCATCGCCGATCTGATCATCAAAGGCCTTGCGGCGCTCGGCGCCTCGTGGGCCACCTTCGGTGCCTCGGTCGCCGGCTTCATCGCCTACACCGTCGGCAAGGTCGGGATCACCATCGGCAGGATCGCCGCCAAGATCGCCATGCTGCTGGACCGGCTCGGCGACCTGCTCCGCAAGCTGGAGAAACTCGGCGGGGCGATGGGTGACCTCGCCAAGAACGCGAGCCGGTTCGCCAAGGTGGGTGCGGTGAAGCTCGACGACTTCGCCTCCCGACCGGGACGGTGGATCGCCGGCGGAGGGCCGGGCCGTGCCTCCGAGTCGGTCCAGGGCGGCTTCACCTCGGCCGAGCGACGGCTCGACGTGGCACAGGACGGTGCCAGGCCATACCACGAGGCCTTCGGCGGTCAGGGCGTCAAGGCTGTCGTCGAGACCGTAAAGGGCGCCGAGAAGGCCGGGGATGACAGCGAGCAGTGGCGGCGGGAGGCTGAGGAGGAGTTCGGAGGCGGACGTGCATGACCGGCTCGCGTCCGTCGGTTCCAGGTCAGGCCGCTTCGCCAAGAAGATCGGGCTGGCGGTTGTGCTCGTGTACGTGTGGATGTTCGTCTGGACCGTCACGGGCGCCGGTACTGCGACTGTCCCCGTTACGGACACCGGAGCCGGTGTGGTGCAGCGGTGCGAGCGAGCCGGTCCGTTGGGTATGTACTTCTGGCACTCGTGCGAGCTGGAGGTCCGCTGGGACAGCGGATATTCGGCGCGAGAGGTTGTTCCGCCGCCGGATCTGGCGCCTCGGGACGTCGGCAGGACGGTCCGAGTCGAACACCGGGAAGCCTCCGGCGCGACGAGTTCCATTGACACTGTGCGGCTCGAGCAGGATTACCCGTCAGCCTGGCTCGGATGGCTGATCGGACTCCCGTGCGGGTTCGTGGCAGCGCTTCTCGCGCTCTTCGCCGTGGGCGATCTGGTCCGAAAGGGAAGTGCCCGGCGCTCACGGAGAGAAGCCGCGACGGGCTAGCTCGCGTGCCACCACGTGCACGTCGCCCCACTCCTCGACATCCAGGCAGCCATCCACGGGCGCGTTCCACGGCCGCACCCAACGGCACACCACCGCGTGCGGCCGCCCCCGGCGCAGCTGTGCCAGGTGGTGCATCGAGTCCTCGACGTACATCGCGCAGTCTACCGTGGTCTTATCGTCGGTGATGTGCACCTCGCGCAGCGGCAGGTCCAGGTCGCCGAGCCAGGCCAGCGTGTCCGCGATGCCCCACTGTGGTTTGGTCGTCACCACGACGACGTGCGCCAGGCGTGTCAGCCCGGCCAGCCCGTCGCGTGCCCCCGGGTAGACGGGCAGGTCGCGGAACAGGCTGTGCCCGTCCGGTCCGGCGGTGCGCGCCCAGCGCCAGAAGCCACCGGTGGATCCGAAGTGGGTCATCCGGCTCGGCGCATGCCACTCGACCGCGTCGGACGGGCGCAGCCGGGTACCGAAGTCCGCGTTGTAGCGAGTGATCCACCCGGTGACGAAGTCGGCCACCACCCCGTCGAGGTCGACACCGACGCGCAGCTTCGACCCCATGGTCATCGACGCTAGCCGACGCAGCCGCCGACCCTCGCCTAGGCTTGCCCACCATGTCGGGCCGGCGACCGGGTCACAGGCGATTGGGGGTCATGGGCGGGACCTTCGACCCCATCCATCACGGCCACCTCGTCGCCGCCAGCGAGGTGCAGGCACGCTTCGGCCTGGAGGAGGTCGTGTTCGTGCCGACCGGTATGCCCTGGCAGAAAGGCGGCCGGGAGGTCAGCGCCGCCGAGGACCGTTACCTGATGACCGTGGTGGCGACCGCCTCCAACCCCAGGTTCTCGGTCAGCCGGGCGGACATCGACCGGGGTGGGCCGACCTACACCGTGGACACGCTCACCGACCTTCGGGAACACTTCCCCGCCCATGAGCTCTTCTTCATCACCGGGGCCGATGCCCTGGAGCAGATCTTGTCCTGGAAGCGGGTGGACGAGGTCTTCGCGCTGGCCCACCTGGTCGGAGTGACCCGCCCCGGCTTCCACCTCGACGATGAGCATCTGCCCGACGGCGCGGTGAGCCTGGTGGAGGTGCCCGCCATGGCGATCTCCTCGACGGCGTGTCGCGAGCGGGTCGCCGGTGGCCTTCCGGTCTGGTATCTGGTGCCGGACGGCGTCGTGCAGTACATCAGCAAGCGCCACCTGTACCGGGCAACGACGGGTTGACCGGCGTCGAACAGGTAGACAGCCGCGATGCACCACGGCTGGAAGCCCCCGCGCGAGTGCTCAGCGGAGGGCATCGGCGTGGTCGTTCGTGGCCGCGGTCCGGCCCGGGTCGGAGCCGGCTCGCACCCGTCGCAGCACGATCGCGGCCGCGACGGCGAGGCCCGCCAGTGCCACGGCGCTGACTGCAGCGGCCAGCTGCAGCCCGTCGGTGAACGCGTCCCTGGCGGTGGCGAGCAGCGCTGCTGGGAGCTGGTCGGCGGCGCTTGTGGCGCCGCCGAGCGTGTCCCGCGCCGACTCGGCGGCCTGGGATGGGCCGCCCGCCGGAACCACATCAGTCATCGTGCCGCGGTAGACGGTGGTGGCGATGCTGCCGAGGACGGCGATGCCGAGGGCCAAACCGAACTCCTGAGTGGTCTCAGAGATCGCCGAGGCCGCTCCGGCGCGTTCCGGCGGGGCGGCGCTGACGACGACGTCGACGCCCAGGGCCGAGACGGGCATGAGGCCGGCGAAGGCGAGGACGAGCCCGGTGACGACGATGGCGAGCCCCGCAGCCCCGCCTGCCTGGGCGAGAACCGCGAAGCCGGCCGCCGCCACCGCCAGGCCGGCGGCGATCACGAAGGCCGGACGGATCCGGCGTACGATCGCCGGGGCCAGCGTCATCGAGAGGATCCCCACGCCGAGCGGGAGCAGCATCCACAAGCCCGCTTCGAGCGGCGACAGCCCCAGCACGAGCTGCAGGTATTGCGCGGTGAGGTAGCCAACTCCCCCCAAGACGAGGGCGCTGAGGGTCAGAGCGCCCAGCGAGACGGGAGCACCGAAGCGATGCCGAACGCCGCCGCGCCGATCAGCAGCAGCCGGCGCCGTCCGATGCGGTCGCCCAGCGTGCCCATCGTGATCAGGAACCCGGCGATCATGAACCCGTAGATGTCGACGATCCACAGCAGCTGTGAGCTGCTCGGCCTGAGATCGGCGCTTAGCTTCGGCACCGCCAGGTGCAGCACGGTCAGGTCCATCGACACGAGCAGCGCGGGCAGTGCGAGCATCCCCAGACCGAGCCACTCGCGGCGTCCCGCTCCTCTCGGGCCGGTGGCCGTTTCGGTGAATGTCATGCACCCATCGTTGAACTTCAACCATGGTAGAGGTCAAGCGGTCGATCCCGCATGGCTGTGGCGCGAGCGGCAGGGAAGATCGTCCAGCAGCGGCTGGGACGCTTGTCGGCGGCGATCGCGCTCGACACCTACGCTCACCTGTGGCCCGACGCGGACGACCGGACGCGGGAGGCCGTGGACGTCCGGCGACCTACGGGAGGAGTGACGTGGCAGCCACCGAAGCTGCGCGCGAACTGGCGCTGATCGCCGCGCATGCTGCGGCTGGCAAGAAGGCGCACGACATCGTGCTGCTCGACGTGTCCGACCAGCTGGTGATCACCGACTGTTTCGTGATCGCCTCGGCGCCCAACGAGCGTCAGGTGCAGGCCATCGTCGAGGCCGTCGAGGAGAAGCTGCGTGACGCGGGCACGAAGCCGGTGCGGCGTGAGGGGGCCCGTGAGGGGCGCTGGGTGCTGCTGGATTTCATCGACGTCGTGGTGCACGTGCAGCACGCTGACGAGCGCTCGTTCTACGGTCTGGAGCGGCTGTGGAAGGACTGCCCGCGGCTGCCCTTCGAGGCCCGGCCCGCAGCCGACGGGCCCGAAGGGAACGGCTCGTCGTGAGCCTGCGCTGCCTGGTTCTGTGGCGGCACGGCGAGACCGACTACAACGCGGCGCTGCGCATGCAGGGTCAGCTCGACTCCCAGCTGACCCCGACCGGCATCGGGCAGGCGCGCCGGGCGGCGCCGGTGCTGGCCGGGCTGCGTCCGGATGCGTTGCTGACCTCCGACCTGTCGCGAGCCGCGGATACCGCGGCTGTACTCGGCGAGCACGCCCGGCTGTGCGTGCGTATCGACAAGCGGCTTCGTGAGACGCACCTGGGAGCCTGGCAAGGGCTGACGCACGCCGAGGTCGAGGCCGGCTGGCCCGGCGGTATGAGCACCTGGCGGTCCAGCCCCGGCTGGGCACCACCGGGGGGAGAGACCAGGGTCGAGGTCGCGGCCCGGGCGGCGCAGCTGGTGGCCGAGCTCGACAGCGACGGGCACGACAGCGCCGTCCTGTGCACCCACGGCGGGCTCATCGCCGGGCTCACCCCGATGCTGCTGGGGCTGCCGGTGTCGGTGTGGTCAGCGTTCGGCGGCATCAGCAACTGCCACTGGACGGTCCTGCGGCGCCGGGGCGAGTTGTGGCGCCTGGAGTCCTACAACACCGCTGCCCCGGTATGACCAGCACGGTGCCGGCGCCGTGAGACCTGCTCGCGGGGTCGAAGTATCGGCCTCGAGACCTGTTCGTGATCCTTCCCCTTACGCTAGCGGCCGTGCCCGTCGCCGTCGTCACCGACTCCACCGCCTACCTTCCGGACGGGCTCGCGGACCGGCGTGGGATCCGGGTGGTTCCGCTGCACGTCTCGATCGACGGCGTGGCGAGCCTGGACGGGGTGGACCTCGGCGCGACCGGTCTGGTCGAGGCGCTGGGCCGCAGAGCCGCGGTGACCACCTCGGGTCCGACCCCGGGGGAGTTCGCCGCGACCTACAGCGCCGTGCTGGATGCCGGGGCCGACGCGGTCGTCTCGGTGCACCTGTCCCGGGCGCTGTCGGGGACCTGGGAGGCGGCTCGGCTGGCCGCCGAGCAGGTCGGGACGGAACGGATCCGCGTGGTCGATTCGCGGTCGACCGGGATGGGGCTCGGGTTCGCGGTGCTCGCCGCCGCCGCTGTCGCGGTGGGGGGCGGTGACCCGGCCGCGGTGTACGACGCGGCCGAGGATGTCGCGGGCCGGACCAGCACGTTCTTCTCCGTCGACACCCTCGAGTACCTGCGCCGTGGTGGGCGGATCGGCTCGGCCACGGCGTTGCTGGGGACGGCGCTGGCCGTCAAGCCGCTGCTGTACGTCGCCGAGGGACGGATCGTGCCGCTGGAGAAGGTGCGCACCGCGAGCCGCGCGCGTATCAGGCTCGCGGAGCTCGCCGTCGGGGCGGCCGGGACCGACCGCGTCGATGTGGCGGTGCACCACCTCGGGGCCGCGGACCGCGCCGCTCAGCTGGTCGAGCTGCTGCACACCCGGTTGCCTGGGATCGGGGAGTGCCTCGTCTCCGAGGTCGGGGCGGTACTCGGCGCGCACTCCGGGCCCGGCATGCTCGGCGCGGTGGTGCTGCCCGGCGGGCTGGCCCGGTCACCGGGGTAGCCGCCGGACCCGCCATGGTCCCACCGGTGGCCGGCGGTGGCGCCGGACGTGGCCGTCGGGCGGGCGGGTTGTCCCCATCCGCACCGCCATCCACAGCCGCGGATCAGTGCCGGGGACGGCCGCGCCGGGGCGCTCCTAGCGTCGTCCCGTGGCCAATCCGCTCGCAGATTCCGCCGACCCCTTCCGTGCCGGCCGGCACAGCGCCCGCGCGCGGCTGGTCGGTCTGCGCGACCCGGCCGACCGCGCCCGCGAGCCGACCAGTCCCGCCTGGCGCAGCGCCAGGCCGGCGGACGAGCCGCTCGACTCGACCCAGCCGCTCGACTCGGTCGAGCCGGACGGCCCCACCGAGCAGCGATCGGGCCGTGGCGAGCACCGCCGCCCTGCGGAGCGACCGGTCGGTCACCTGGTGCGGCGCTGGACTCCCGGGCCGGTGCGCGACGCGCGGTGGGATCCGGGCCGCCCGGGTGCATTGATGCTCTCCGCGGTCACAGCGCTGGCGGCGGTACTGGCGGCGGTCGGGGTGTGGTGGGGCCGTCCGGTGGCCGAACCGGTGCCGGCGCTGCCGGTGCTCCCGGCCGCGGCTCCGGCGTCCGCACCGCCGGCTCCCGGCGCGCCCTCGGGCGAGCTGGTGATCAGCGTGGTGGGCCGGGTCGCCACTCCCGGGCTGGTGCGGGTGCCCGACGGGGCGCGCGTCGCCGACGCACTCGACGCGGCCGGCGGCGCGCTGCCCGGCACCGACCTCAGCCTGTTCAATCTGGCCCGGCGGCTTGCCGACGGCGAGCAGCTGCTGGTCGGCATCGCGCCGCCGCCCGGGCAGCCGGTCGACGGCAGCGTGCTCGGCGCCCCGGCACCGGCCGTGGGCGGGGCACCCGGGATGATCGACCTGAACACCGCCACCCTCGAGCAGCTCGACACGTTGCCCGGGGTGGGGCCGGTGACCGCGCAGAGCATCCTCGACTGGCGCGCGGCCAACGGGCGCTTCACCAGCGTCGATCAGCTCCGCGAGGTCGATGGGATCGGCGAGGTCCGCTTCGGGAAGCTCAAGGACCGGGTCCGGGTGTGACCTCCACCGGCCCGGACCTGCGGCTGGTGCCCGCCGCGCTCGCGGCGTGGGGGATGGTGCTCGTCGGGCTGCACCTGGGCTGGGCGGCTGCGGCGGTGATGGGTACCGCAGCACTGCTGGCGACGCTGGGGGCAGTACATGCGGCCGGCGACCGGCGGTGGATGGCCGGAGTGCTTGCCGCCGGTGGCGTCGCCGCCGCCACCGCGCTGGTGAGTGGCGCGCACGCCGGGCGGATGGAGCACCACCCGGCACGGGTGGCGGCGGAGCGTGGCGCGGCCGCCACAGTGGTGGTGGTGCTGCGTGACGACCCGCGGCCGCTGGCGGCTCCCGGCTACGGCGGTCGCCAGGGTGTCGCGGAGCGGGTGGTGGTCCGCGGTGAGCTGGCCGGGCTGCAGACCCGGGGCAGCCGATGGAGCGGAGGCGGGCGCGTCGTGCTCGTGGCGCCCGCGCAGGGCTGGCTCGGGCTGCTCCCCGGCCAGCGGGTGCGCGCGGAGGGCCTGCTGGCCCCGGCGAGCCGCGCCGATCTCACCGTCGCGCTGGTCCGGGTGCGGGGGCCCGCGGAGGTGCTGGACGACCCGACCGCGGCGCAGCGGGTCGCCGAACGGGCCCGCTCCGGCCTGCGGGACGCGGC
>JBOHGT010000511.1:0-4218 GCA_050700385.1 Pseudonocardiaceae bacterium
TGGACAACACCGATGTCTGGGCGTTCACCAGCCCGGACAGCCCGGACACCGTGACCATGATCGCCAACTGGGCGCCGTTGTCCGAGCCCAACGGCGGACCGACCTTCTACCCGTGGGCCGAGGGCGCGCACCACGACATCAACATCGACAGCAACGGCGATGCCGCGCCCGACCTGACCTACCGGTGGGTGTTCGAGACCCAGGACGGGCGCGACGGCACGTTCCTGTACAACAATGGGCCGGTCACCAGCCTCGACGACGACAACCTGCTGTTCCGCCAGACCTACGACCTCACGGTGATCGACGCCGCGGGCAACGAGCAGACCCTGCTCGACAATGCCCCGGCGGCCCCATCCAATGTCGGGCCTGGGTCGATGCCGGACTACGCCGCGTTGACCCAGCAGGCGATCCTGGACCTGCCGGGTGGCGGGAAGAGCTTCGCCGGCCAGTCCGACGATGCCTTCTTCCTGGACTTGCGGGTGTTCGACCTGCTCTACGGTGGCAACCTGACCGAGATCGGCCAGGACACCCTCGCCGGCTACAACGCCAACACCCTGGCCATCCAGGTGCCCAAGTCGGAGCTCGCGCTCAACGGCAACGCCGCGGCCAACCCGGTGATCGGGTTGTGGAGCGACACCGAGAAGCAGTCGATGCAGCTCGCGCCGGGGGTGGCCAACCCCACCGGGGAGCATGTGCAGGTTTCCCGGCTGGGCAGCCCGCTGATCAACGAGGTCGTCGTCCCGGCTCCGCTCAAGGACGCCTTCAACGCCTCCCAGCCCGCCGGCGACGCGGGCAACCAGGCGTTGCTCGACCGGGTCACCGACCCCGAGGTGCCCAAGCTCGTCCAGCAAATCTACGGCCTGCCGGCGCCGGCCACGCCGCGTAACGATCTGGTGGAGATCTTCCTCACCGGCATCACCGACAAGGCCGGTGACCAGATCAATGTGGGGCCGCTGAACTCCCAGCTCGACAACGCCGACGTCAATCCCGACCAGTTCCAGCCCTCGGATCAGCTACGGCTGAACATGTCGACCCCGGTGGCGGCCGTGCCGAACCGGCTCGGTGTGGTGGGCGGTGACCTGCAGGGCTACCCGAACGGTCGGCGGCTGGCCGACGACATCGTGGACATCGAGGTCCTGGCGCTCCAGGGCGCGTTGCGTAACGAGCTGGCCGCCGCGGCGCTGCTCGCCGGCGACGCAGTCCCCCTCAACGACAAGCTGTTCCTCGGCTCCTTCCCGTACGTCGCGACGGCGAACAACAACTCCGTCAACGTCTCGGGCGATGTGGCACCGCTGTCCTCGGGCGTTGTTCCGTCCAGCAATGGCGGGCCATGGCTGCCCGTCCCGATGGGGACCGGGCTGGCTGCGCTGGCCCTGATCGGTACCGGGCTCTGGATGCTGCGTCGCCGTCCGGAGTGGACTCCGGCCGGTGGTCGTGCCATTCCCGCCATCGACTGACGGCCGCGGTGGGTGGGGCCGGGCACGTTCCCGACCCCACCCCACCGCGCCGCCACGAGTTCCTGCGAGGTGGCTGCGTGCCCTTCCCTACCGACTACCCCGCACGGTCACGGCGCAGCCGGTGGCTCCCGATCGCGGTGCTCTCCGCCGGCGTCGTGCTGCTCGGTGTCACCGTCGCCGGGTTCGACGGTGCGTTCGGTGCGCCCGGCCCTCCCGTGCCGGCGGCCGGTGACCCGTCCCTCGACCCACTGTCCCGGGCGATCGCCGCGGCGCAGCAGGAGCTGCGCGGAAATCCGGACGATGCGGTCACGTGGGCGCAGCTGGGCTCCGCGTACGTGGAGCAGGCGCGGGTGACCGCCGACCCCTCCTACTACGACAAGGCGCAGGGTGCGCTCGACCACTCGATGCGGCTGCAGCCGGTGGACAACGCCGAGGCGATGATCGGTCTCGGCGCGCTGGCCAACGCCCGGCACGACTTCGCGCAGGCGCGGGACCGGGCGCTGGCCGCCCGCGAGCTGCGGCCGGCCACCGGGGAGGTCTACGGCGTGCTGGCCGACGCGCTGACCCAGCTCGGTGACGCGGAGGGCGCGACCGCCGCGGTGCAGCGGATGCTCGACACCGAGCCCGGCGTCGCGGCGTTCACCCGGGCTTCCTACGACCTCGAGTTGCACGGCCGGGTTGGCGACGCCCGGCTCGCGCTGCAGCGGGCGCTGCGGGACTCCGGCTCACCGGCCAACATCGCCTTCTGCCGCTACTACCTGGGTGAGCTCGCGTTCGGCGCGGGCGACCTGGACAGGGCGGCGGCGCAGTACGAGCGAGGGCTGCAGATCGCGCCCGAGGACACGGCGCTGCGGCAGGGCCGCGCGAAGGTCGCCGCGGCCCGCGGGGACCTCCCGCAGGCGCTGGCCGACTACCAGACCGTGACCAGCCGGGTGCCGCTGCCACAGTACCTGCAGGAGTACGGCGAGCTGCTGCTCGCCGCCGGACAGCGGGAGAAGGCTACAGCGCAGTTCACCCTGTTCACCCAGCAGCAGCGGCTCTACGAGGCCGCCGGCTCGACCGACGACCTCGCGGTGTCACAGTTCGCCGCCGACCACGGTGACCCGGCCGAGGCGCTGCGACGCGCGCAGGCCGAGTGGGAGCGCAGGCAGAGCGTGTTCGTGGCCGACGCGATGGCCTGGGCGCTGCACGTCAACGGCCGCGACGCCGAGGCGCTGGCCTTCGCCGACCGCGCCGCCTCGCTGGGCTGGCGCAATGCCACCTTCGCCTACCACCGCGGGATGATCCTCGCCGCGCTCGGCAAGCGGGCCGAGGCACAGCGCCAGCTCGCCGGGGCGCTGGAGATCAACCCGCACTTCTCGCCGCTGCACGCTCCCCGTGCCCGCGCGGCACTGGACGAGCTGCGGAGCACCGGGTGAGGCGTGCCGCCCGCCGGCTGGCAGTGCTGGCCGGTGTGATCGTGGCGCTGGCCCTGCCTGGTACGGCCGGCGCGTCGGCGCACCCGCTGGGCAACTTCACCGTCAACCACTACACGGGCCTGACGATCCACCCCGACCGGGTCGAGGTGCTCGCCGTGGTGGACAGCGCGGAGATCCCCACCCTGCAACAGCGGCCGCAGGTCGATATCGACGGCGACGGCGCCGTGTCCGGTCCCGAGCGGCGGGCTTCCGCCACCGCGCAGTGCGGCCAGCTGTCCGCGGCGGTGCGCGGCGCGGTCGACGGCGAGCCGCTGCGGTTCGCGGTCCGCTCCGCCGGGGTGAGCTACCCGCCCGGTGAGGCCGACCTGCCGACCACCCGGCTGAGCTGCCGGCTGGCCGCACCGGCGCAGCTGGACGAGCCGGCCACGCTGCACTTCCGGGACGGCTTCCGCACCGACCGGATCGGCTGGCGGGAGATCACCGCAGTGGGCGCCGGGGTGGGCCTGCCCGAGTCCCCCGTACCCGCCCGCAGCGTCAGCGACGAGCTGCGCAGCTACCCCGACGACCTGCTCACCGAGCCGTTGGACGACCGGGAGGTGGCGCTGCGCACCGTTCCCGGCGGCGCGGGCTCCGTCGGGAACGGTGCGCCCGGAGCGGCCCCGGAGGCGAGCGGGATCGAGCGGTTGCTCGGCTGGGGCACGGACCGCTTCAACACGCTCGTCGGCGGGCGGCTGACGCTCCTGGTGGGCATGCTGGCGGTGCTGCTGTCGCTCGTGCTCGGCGCCTCCCACGCCGCGATGCCCGGGCACGGCAAGACCCTGATCGCCGCCTACCTCGCCGGGCGGCGCGGCACGGCGCGTGACGCCCTGCTGGTGGGCACCACCGTGACCGTGACGCATACCGCCGGCGTGCTGGTGGTGGGCCTGCTGCTGTCGGCGTTCGCCACACTGGTCGGGGAGCGGTTGCTCGGTTGGCTCGGCGCCGTCAGCGGGCTGCTCGTCACCATGATCGGGGCAGGCTTGCTGCGCGCCGCAGTGCGGGCACGGCGTCATGCGACAGCCGAGGAGCAAGCGGCGCCAACCCCCGTGCCGGTCGGTGTCGCGCTGGGCCACGGGCATGGGCACTACCACCCTCACGGCCACGGTCATGGGGCTGCACTCGCCAGCGGGGACCGTCTCGGGCGGCCTGCACTGCTCGGCATGGGCGTGGCCGCGGGCCTGGTGCCCAGCCCGTCCGCGATGCTGGTGCTCCTCGCCGCGATCGGCCTGGGCCGGACTTGGTTCGGCGTGCTGCTCGTGCTCGGCTACGGAATCGGGATGGCCGCGACGCTCACCGCCGTGGGC
>JBOHGT010000512.1:0-9057 GCA_050700385.1 Pseudonocardiaceae bacterium
GATTTCGGTAGCTCCAGCTACCGAAATCATTCACGACCCTTCCAGGTCCCCTATCCGTAAGCGTCGCCCGCAACACTCAGCTTGCTGCCTGGCTCGACGACGGCAGTTGACTCCGCGCGGCGGCCTCGAGCGCGGCGGCGGCCGGGCGGGGCAGGCGCAGCGTGCCGTTGCGGTCGAGCTTGGCGAGCTCGGCGCGGGCCTTGGCATAGGCGGCGCTGCGCTCGGTGTCGTGCGTGGCGTCCCTGGCCACCGTGAGCAGCTTGATCGCCCGCTGCACCGTCGCCCGCTCGGCCTCCGGGATGCCGGCCAGCCGGATCCGTTCGGCCGCGTCCCGGGCCGCCACCCAGGCGCGGACCGCCTGGTCGACGGCGGCTGCGAAGCGGGCCCGGTGCTCGGCCGGCGGCTCCACGTCGGCATCCAGTGCCTGGGCCTCGGCGAAGGCCGCCACGAAGCGCGCCGTGGACGGGACGGTGACGTCGGCCAGTGCCGGGGTGTGCAGCACGGCCAGCGGATCGCATTCGAACCGCGCGTACTCCTGCTGCAGGTGGCCGAAGCGGGCCCTGGTGGCGACCCAGTCGGCGGGCGGTGGGGTGACCACCTGTGCGGGTGGGGTGACCGCCTGTGCGGTGGGACCCGCCGCCGCGACCTCCTGCCACCGCTGCAGCCAGCGGCGCCGTCGGCGCAAGGCCGCGAAGACCAGCGCGCTCATGCACACGAGCGCGAACGGCGTCAAGGTGAGCGTGACAGCGATCACCGAGATCGCGATCACGAGGCCACCGGCGCCGAGGACCGCGGCCACGAGGAGCAACGGCAGGATAGCGGCGGGGCCGCGGGGTACGCGCGGGCCGTGGTGCCACCGGCCGTGGTGCCGGTGACGGTGATGGTGCGGTCTGCCCATGGCCGGTTCCTCTCCCGGTGACGTTCACCACCATTGATACCCCTTCGCGTGCCGGCGTGCGGGCGGCACAGCCGGCGCCCGGGTGCCAGGATCCCACCAGGGACGAACAGTCCCGCAGCGGAAGGAGCTCGAGATGTTCGCCAAGGTCCTCGTCGCCAATCGCGGCGAGATCGCGATCCGGGCATTCCGCGCCGCCTACGAGCTCGGCGCCCACACCGTCGCGGTGTTCCCGCACGAGGACCGCAACTCCGAGCACCGGCTCAAGGCCGACGAGGCCTACCAGATCGGCGAGTGGGGCCACCCCGTCCGCGCCTACCTGTCCGTCGAGGAGATCGTGAAGGCGGCGAAGCAGGCCGGCGCGGACGCGGTGTACCCGGGCTACGGCTTCCTGTCGGAGAACCCCGAGCTCGCCGCGGCCTGCGAGGCGGCCGGCATCACCTTCGTCGGACCGCCGCCCTCGGTGCTGGCGCTGGCCGGCAACAAGTCGCGTGCGGTCGCCGCAGCGCGGGAGGCCGGGGTTGCGGTGCTGGAGTCGTCCGCACCGTCGCCGGACATCGATGAGCTGGTCCCCGCCGCGGCGGGGGTCGGCTTCCCGCTGTTCGTCAAGGCCGTTGCGGGGGGTGGCGGCCGTGGCATGCGCCGGGTCGAGGACGCCTCGGGGCTGCGGGACGCGCTGCAGGCCGCGATCCGGGAGGCGGAGTCGGCGTTCGGGGACCCGACCGTCTTCCTCGAGCAGGCGGTCACCGACCCGCGCCACATCGAGGTGCAGGTGCTCGCCGACTCCGCTGGTGAGGTCGTTCACTTCTACGAGCGGGACTGCTCGGTGCAGCGCCGTCACCAGAAGGTCACCGAGATCGCTCCGGCGCCGAACCTCGACCCCGATCTCCGGGAGCGGATCTGTGCCGACGCGGTGGCCTTCGCCAGGCAGATCGGCTACGTCAACGCAGGCACCGTCGAGTTCCTGGTCGATCCCCGCGGGCGGCACGTGTTCATCGAGATGAACCCACGGATCCAGGTCGAGCACACCGTGACCGAGGAGGTCACCGACATCGACCTGGTGGCCGCGCAGCTGCGGATCGCCGCGGGGGAGACGCTGGCCGACCTCGGGGTGTCCCAGGACACCGTCGCCGTGCACGGGGCCGCGCTGCAGTGCCGGATCACCACCGAGGACCCGGCCAACGACTTCCGCCCGGACGTCGGCAAGATCACGGCGTACCGCTCGGCGAGTGGCGCCGGGATCCGGCTGGACGGCGGGACGGTCTTCGCCGGTGCCGAGATCAGCGCGCACTTCGACTCGCTGCTGGTCAAGGTGACGTGCCGGGGCCGGGACTTCGCGACTGCCGTCCTCCGCGCCCGCCGGGCGATCGCCGAGTTCCGCATCCGCGGGGTGGCCACCAACATCCCGTTCCTGCTGGCGCTGCTCGACGATCCGGACTTCGCCGCCGGTCGCACCACCACGTCGTTCATCGAGCAGCGCCCCCATCTGCTGCACGCACGGCAGTCCGCCGACCGCGGTACCCGCCTGCTCACCTACCTCGTCGACGTCACCGTCAATCAGCCGAACGGGCCACGGCCGGACATCCTCGACCCCGTGCACAAGCTGCCCGAGGTGGACCTGTCGGCACAACCTCCCGCCGGGTCCAGGCAGCGGCTCGCCGCGCTCGGCCCGGACGGGTTCGCGGCGTGGTTGCGGGCCCGCGACGAGGTCGGTGTCACCGACACCACCTTCCGCGACGCCCACCAGTCCCTGCTGGCCACCCGGGTGCGCAGCAAGGACCTGCTCGCCGTCGCGCCGCACGTCGCCCGGCTGGCGCCGCAGCTGCTGTCGCTGGAGGCCTGGGGCGGCGCCACCTACGACGTCGCGCTGCGCTTCCTCGCGGAGGATCCGTGGGAACGGCTGGCCGCGCTGCGCGATGCGGCGCCGAACCTGTGCCTGCAGATGTTGCTGCGGGGGCGCAACACCGTCGGCTATACCCCGTACCCGACCGAGGTGACCTCGACGTTCGTGCAGCAGGCCGCGTCCACCGGGCTGGACATCTTCCGGATCTTCGACGCGCTCAACGACGTCGAGCAGATGCGCCCTGCGATCGAGGCGGTGCGCGAGACCGACCGGGCCGTCGCCGAGGTCGCGCTGTGCTATACCGCCGACCTGTGCGATCCGGCGGAGACGCTCTACACGTTGGACTACTACCTGCGCCTCGCGGAACAGGCCGTCGAGGCGGGGGCACACGTCCTGGCGATCAAGGACATGGCCGGTCTGCTACGGGCACCCGCCGCACGCACCCTGGTGGGAGCGCTGCGGAGTCGGTTCGATCTACCGGTGCACCTGCACACCCACGACACCCCGGGTGGCCAGCTCGCGACGCTGCTGGCCGCCATCGACGCAGGCGTCGACGCCGTCGACGCCGCCACCGCGTCCATGGCGGGCACCACGTCCCAGCCGGCGCTGTCCTCGCTGGTGGCCGCCACCGACCACACCAGGCGGGCCACGGGTCTGGACCTGCAGGCAGTCTGCGACCTCGAGCCCTACTGGGAGCTGGTGCGCAAGGTCTACAAGCCGTTCGAGTCCGGCCTGACCTCGCCCACCGGGCGGGTCTACCACCACGAGATCCCCGGCGGGCAGCTGTCGAACCTGCGGACCCAGGCCACCGCGCTGGGCCTGGCGGACAAGTTCGAGCAGATCGAGGACGCCTACGCCGCCGCCGACCGGATGCTCGGACGGCTGGTGAAGGTCACGCCGTCGTCGAAGGTGGTGGGTGACCTCGCGCTGCACATGGTCGGTGCGGACGTCGACCCGAAGGAGTTCGAGTCCGACCCCACGCGCTTCGACATCCCGGACTCGGTGATCGGGTTCCTGCACGGCGAGCTCGGTGACCCACCCGGTGGGTGGCCCGAACCGTTGCGCAGCAAGGCACTGGAGGGACGCAGCGAGCCCAAGGGCGTCGCGGAGCTGACCGGAGCCGACCGGGACGGCCTCGCCGACGAACCGCAGCGCACCCTCAACCGGCTGCTGTTCCCCGGTCCGGCGCGTGAGTTCGAGGAGCACCGCGAGACCTGCGGGGACACCTCGGTGCTGCCCAGCAAGGAGTTCTTCTACGGGCTGCGCGCAGGCGTCGAGCACGCCGTCGACCTCGAGCCCGGCGTGCGGCTGCTGATCGGGCTCGAAGCCATCGGCGAGCCCGATCAGCGGGGGATACGCACCGTGATGTGCACGCTCAATGGCCAGCTGCGGCCGATGCAGGTCCGGGACCGCTCGATCCCTTCCGAGGTCCCGGTTGCGGAGAAGGCCGACAGGTCCGACGGCGGCCACGTCGCCGCGCCGTTCGCGGGGGTGGTGACGCTGCAGGTCTCCGAGGGGGACACCGTGGCCGCCGGAGCGACGGTGGCCACCATCGAGGCGATGAAGATGGAGGCCGGGATCACCGCGCCGAAGGCCGGCACCGTGGCCCGGTTGGCGATCAACTCGGTGCAACAGGTCGAGGGCGGGGACCTGCTGATGGAGCTCCGCTCGCCCTGAGTGCCGTGCGGGTCCGCGCGATCGGCGGGCGGCGGCCGGGCGGTCGTGCGGCCGCGCCGCGAAGGCGTCCTTCGCCGCGCCGGACGAGGCGAAGGCGTCCTTCGTGGCGCCGGACGAGGCGAAGGCGTCCTTCGCGGCACGCCGAGGGTCCGGCTCACCAGGTCCGGCGCTCTGGGACCATGGGGCGGTGACACGGATCGTGGCCGGGGCTGCGGGTGGTCGCCGGTTGCACGTCCCGGCCAGGGGCACCCGGCCCACCTCCGATCGGGTGCGCGAAGCCGTCTTCAGCGCGCTGGAGTCCAGGATGGACCTCGACGGCGCGCGGGTACTGGACCTCTATGCGGGTTCCGGCGCGCTCGGACTCGAGGCGCTCTCCCGCGGGGCCGCTCACGCCCGCTTCGTGGAGTCCGACCGCAGGGCGGCGACCCTGCTGCGGCGCAATGCCACCGATCTGGGTCTCGCGGCGGCCGTGGAGGTCACCACCGCGACGGTGCGAGCCGTGCTTCGCGACCGACCGGCCGGCTCGTACGACCTGGTACTGGCCGATCCGCCCTACGACCTCGGGGATACCGAGTTGGCCACCGTACTCGCGGCCCTGGCCGGCAACGCATGGCTTACCTCGGGTGCGCTGCTGGTGATCGAGCGGGCCGCGCGTGACCCCGCGCCGAGCTGGCCCGACGATGTGGCGGCGGTCACCGAACGCAGGTACGGCGTCACCCGGGTGTACTACGGTTACGCGTTATGAGGCGCGCGGTCTGTCCCGGCTCTTACGACCCGGTGACCAACGGGCACCTCGACATCATCGAGCGGGCGGCCGTCCAGTTCGACGAGGTCGTGGTCGCCGTCCTGATCAACAAGGAGAAGCACAGCCTCTTCAGCGTGGACCAGCGGATCGAGATGCTCGGCGAGATCACCGAGCACCTCCCGGCGGTCCGCACCGACTCCTGGCACGGCCTGCTCGTGGACTACTGCACGTCCAACGGGATCGGCGCGATCGTCAAGGGTCTGCGTGCCGTCAGTGACTTCGACTACGAGCTACAGATGGCGCAGATGAACTACCAGCTGTCCGGGGTGGACACCCTGTTCATGTCCACCAACCCGACATACAGTTTCCTGTCCAGCTCGCTGGTGAAGGAAGTCGCTACCTACGGTGGGGACGTGTCGCACCTGCTGCCACCGAAGGTGTACCAGCGGTTGCTGAACCGCCTCGCCGAGGCCGAGCGGCCCTGAGCGCCGGACGAACACGCCCCTCCGGTTACCCCGATCGGCGGTGTCGAGCGGGCAGACTGGAACCGCGAGGAGCGGCCGGTGAACAGGAGTGGGCAGGTGTATCGGGTCTTCGAGGCGCTCGACGAGCTGGTGACGACCGTCGAGGAGGCGCGCGGGCTGCCGATGACCTCGGGATGCGTGGTCCCCCGGGGTGACATCCTGGAGCTCCTCGACGACGTCCGCGACGCGATCCCGTCCGAACTCGACGATGCCCAGGACGTCCTGGACCACCGCGACGGTCTGGTGAACAAGGCGGAGCAGCAGCTCACCATGGCGCGAACCGAGGCCGAGCGGACCGTCACCAGTGCCCGGGAGGAGGCGCAACGGCTGCTCGACGAGGCCCGCGCCCGCGCGGAGAAGCTGGTCGCCAACGCACACGCCGAGGCGGAGCGCACCGTCGCCGCCGGACGGCACGAATACGAGCAGCTCACCGGCCGGGCCGAGACCGAGGCCGAGCGGGTGACAGCCGCCGGCCGGGCGGCCTACGACCGCGCGGTCGCCGAGGGTAGGGCCGAGCAGTCGCGGCTGGTCGAGCAGACCGAGGTGGTGCACGCCGCCCGTGCGGAGTCGGCCCGCGTCCTGAACGAGGCCACCACCGAGGCGCACCGGCTGCGCTCGGAGTGCGACGCCTACATCGACGGCACGCTCGGCGAGTTCGAGGAGCTGCTCACCCGCACGCTGCGCACGGTGGGTCGCGGTCGCACCCACCTCGGTGGCCCCGTCCCGGCAGCGGGGCACGACCGAGCGTAGGTGTTTCCACAGCGTCGTCCGGTGTCGCCTACCCTGGTGTGGTCGCGTTGACCTACCTCCCGGAGAAGGCCTCCTCCCGCCATGCCGCACCCTGCTTCCGCGCGCCCCGACCCGTCCATTCCCTGGGTGATCGACGCTCGGAACATCGGACGCCGTCCCGGGGCGATGCGCACCTACCACCGGGACGTTTCGCCCCCCGACTGGCTCGGTTTGGACGTGATCGGCGTGCCGGCGGGCGGCGAGATGTCGCTGGACGTGCGGCTCGAGTCGGTGGTCGAGGGAATCCTGGTGTCGGGGACCGCGTCCGCTCCGGTCAGCGGGGAGTGCGCCCGGTGCCTCGACCCGCTGTCCGACCGGCTCGAAGTGGCGGTGAGCGAGCTGTTCGCCTACCCGGACAGCGCCACCGACGACACCACCGACCCCGATGAGGTGAGCCGGGTGGTCGATGAGCTGGTGGACCTGGAGCCTGTGGTGCGCGACGCGGTGATCCTGGCCTTACCGCAGGTGCCGCTGTGCCGGGAGGATTGCCCGGGCCTGTGCCCGGACTGCGGCGCCAGGCGGGCCGAGGTCGGTACCGATCACCGCCATGAGACCATGGACCCTCGCTGGGCCGCGCTGCAGCAGCGGTTCGGCGGAACGGAAAAGGAGAACGAGTAACGTGGCCGTCCCGAAGCGCAGGATGTCGCGGTCGAACACCCGCTCGCGGCGGGCCCAGTGGAAGGCCACCGCGCCGACCCTCGTGCCGTGCTCGAACCGCGCCTGCCGCCAGCCCAAGTTGCCGCATGTGGTCTGCCCGAACTGCGGGACCTACGACGGCCGCCAAGTCGTCAGGCCGGCCTGACGTCCCGACGCGCCGTGGGGGGCCGGTTGTCGCAAGGTCGGTCTACCGACCGCGCTCCGCTGCTCGATGCGCTCGGCGTCGACATCGACGCCGAGTTCTTGACGCTCGCGCTCACGCACCGCTCGTACGCCTACGAGAACGGCGGCCTGGACCCCAACGAGCGGTTGGAGTTCCTCGGCGACGCGGTGCTCCAGCTCACGGTCACCGATCACCTCTACCGCACGCACCCGGACCTGGCCGAGGGCCAGCTGGCCAAGCTGCGGGCCAGCGTCGTCAACATGCACGCGCTGGCCGGGGTCGCGCGCGGACTCGGCGAGGGCGGGCTCGGTGGGTACCTGCTGCTCGGCCGGGGCGAGGAGCTCACCGGCGGCCGTGACAAGGAGAGCATTCTCGCCGACACCACCGAGGCGCTGATCGGCGCGGTGTACCTGCAGTACGGCATGGAGGAAGCTCGGGCGCTGGTCCACCGGCTGTTCGACCCGCTGCTCGTCGAGGCACCGCTGCTGGGTGCCGGGCTCGACTGGAAGACCAGCCTGCAGGAACTCACCGCGGCCTCCGATCTCGGGGTACCCGAGTACCGGGTGGCCGAGGAGGGCCCGGACCACCTCAAGGAGTTCACCGCGACGGTGGTGGTGGCCGCGCAGGATCGCGGCAGCGGTCAGGGCCGTACCAAGAAGGAGGCCGAGCAGCGCGCGGCCGAGGCCGCGTGGCGAGCGCTGTCCAGGCGGTCTCCCGCGGACTGAACCCTTCCGCCCCGAGGTCTCGGCGACGGGGAACAATCACCACCGTGCCGGAGCTGCCCGAGGTCGAGGTCGTCCGGCTCGGCCTCGCCGAGCACGTCGCCGGCCGGACCGTCGCCGCCGTCGAGGTGCGCCATCCGCGGGCGGTGCGCCGGCACGTCGCCGGGGAGCGGGACTTCGCCGCCCGGCTGGCCGGCCGCGAGCTGCAGGCCGTTCGTCGCCGGGGTAAGTACCTGTGGCTCGAGCTGGGCAGCGACACCGGCGCTGACGAGGCCGTGCTCGCACACCTCGGGATGAGCGGCCAGTTGCGCATCCAGCCGCCCGCCGCCGCGGACGAGACCCACCTGCGGGTCCGGTTCGGCTTCGCCGACGGCGGGCCGCAGCTGCGGTTCGTCGACCAGCGCACCTTCGGCGGGCTGTCCGTCGAGGACCTCGTGCCGGTCGGAGGGGACCCGCCAGCCCTGCTGCCGCGGCCCGTCGCGCACATCGCCCGCGACCCGCTGGACCCCGGCTTCGACGTCGAGGCGGTCGTCGCCGCGGTGCGAGCGCGGCGCACCGGGCTCAAGCGGGCCCTGCTGGACCAGACGCTGGTGTCCGGGATCGGCAACATCTACGCCGACGAGGCGCTGTGGCGGGCGCGGCTGCACTGGGCCCTTCCCACCGCCGCGCTCACCCGACCGCAGGTCCGGGCCGTACTGGCCGCCGCGACCGAGGTGATGACCGAGGCGCTCGCGGCAGGCGGCACGTCGTTCGACGCGCTCTACGTCAACATCAACGGCCGGTCCGGCTACTTCGACCGCTCGCTGGCCGCCTACGGGCAGGACGGCCGGCCGTGCCGGCGGTGCGGCACCGCGATCCGCCGCGAGTCGTTCACCAACCGCTCCTCTTACTTCTGCCCGCACTGCCAACCCCGCTGAGCTCCTTGGCGGCGTGGTCGATGATGCTGGGGGTGTTGGCCGGTGTGGTGGCTTGGATCTGTAGCCGGGTCATGCCGTTGCGGTAGACCAGGATATCTGCTGGGTCTTCGTAGTAGACGCAGCGG
>JBOHGT010000513.1:0-8545 GCA_050700385.1 Pseudonocardiaceae bacterium
GCAGCACCCCCGCCGACGCCCCCGCCCGCCGCTCCCGCGGCGGCGGCCGCTGCCAGGCCAGCCGGGGAACGGTGAGGGCCGCCGCCAACCCGACCACCGCTGCGGACACGAACACCCAGCGCCACCCGACAGTGAGCGCGATCGCCGGGACGGCGAGGCCCGCGAGCAGCGTCGCGATCGGGATCGCGGACTGCTTGACGGCGAACGCGAACCCGCGCTTGCGGACCGGGACGCACGCCATGATCATCTCGTTCGAGGCGGGCTGGCTCAGCGCATTCGGCAGCCCGGCGTAGCACAGCGCCGCCAGCAGCCAGCCCGTCGACGGTGCCAGTGCCAGCGCCGCGAGGGCCAGCGCGCTCCCGAGTGCCGAGGCCCGCAGCACCGCCGTCGGGCCGACCCGCTCGGTCACCATGGCCAGGGCCCGGGCCGCCAGCGCGCTGACCGCGAAGAACAACGAGCCGGCCAGGCCGACCAGGCTGACCGAGAGCCCCAGATCGGCGCGCAGCTGCACCGCGAGCCCGCCGACGAGGAAGACCGGGAGCACTCCGACGGTGACGACACCGCCGACGGCGACCAGCACGCCGGCGCCGCCCCGCCTCGGGCGTTGGCCGGCCTGCTCCTCGGTGCTGATCTGAGTCACATCACCCCGACGCTACCGCTTGCGCCATTCGGACCAACCCGCTGCGCGAACGCATGCACGGTCGCCGGGCGGGTACACATGTGGGTGACCGGTTGGGAGGAACGCCATGGATGGCACGGTCGGCGTGATCATCGCAGTCGCAGTGGTGGTCCTGGTGGTGGGCATCGCGCTGGTGATCAGCGCACGGTTCTACTCGGCGCGCCGCACCGCCGCGCTGCGCCGCCAGTTCGGTGCCGAGTACGACCGGGTGATCTCCGAGCTCGGCCGCCGCCGCGGCGAGGCGGAGCTGCGCAGCCGCCTGAAGCTGCGGCGGTCGTTGACGATCCGGCACCTCGAGCCTGATGAGCGAGCCACGTTCGAGCGGGCCTGGGAATCCGCACAGAGTTCCTTCGTCGACACCCCCTCCACGGGCCTACGTGACGCCGATCTGCTGGTGATGCAGGTGATGCGCGACCGCGGCTACCCCGTGGAGCACGTCGAGCAGCGGGTGAAGGTCATCTCGGTGGACTACCCGGACCTCGTCGAACACTTCCGCGCGGCGCGCGACGTTGCGGTCGCCAGCGAGCAGGATCACGCCGGGACCGAAGAGCAGCGCCAGGCCATGGTCGACTACCGGTTCCTGTTCGACGAACTGCTGGAGGGCGGCGATCCGCAGCGGGCCCGGCGAACCTGACATGACCCAGCCCCTGCCTGATGATCGGCGCACCCCGCCCACCGTGCTCGGCGACCGCTACGAGGTCGGGCGGTTGATCGGCCACGGCGGCATGGCCGAGGTCTACCAGGGACGTGATGTCCTGCTCGACCGGCCGGTCGCCGTGAAACTGCTGGGCTGGGCGTCGGAGGACGACGAACGCGCGCAGCGGTTGCTGCGCGAGGCTCGAGCGGCAGCGTCGCTCAGCCACCCGCACGTCGTCGCGGTGCACGACATCGGGCTGTCTCCACGGGCGGTGTTCGTGGTGATGGAATACCTCGAGGGTGAGTCGCTGCGCGAGCTGCTCGCTCGCGAACACCGCGTGCCGGCAATGCACGCAGTGACCATCGGAACCCAAGTCTGCAGCGCGCTCGAAGCCGCCCACCAGCGCGGCGTGGTGCACCGCGACGTGACCCCCGCCAACATCATGATCTGCCACGACGGCACGGTGAAGATGATGGACTTCGGCATCGCGAGGTTCGCCAAGGACGCCACGGTCACCGCGGCAGGACTGATGATCGGCACGCCCGCCTACATGTCACCCGAACAAGTGCAGTCAGCCGCTGTCGACGGAAGGGCAGACGTGTACTCCCTGGGCTGCTGCCTCTTTCACGTGCTGACCGGCCGTCCCCCCTTTGTCGGATCCGACCCGGCGGCCGTCGCCCTTCAGCACGTCAACCAGCCACCACCGCCGCCCGACTCGGTGCAACCCGGCGTACCGCCGGAGCTGGCGGCAGTGATCCTGCGCGCCATCGCCAAACGCCCCGAGGACCGCTACCAGAGTGCGGCAGCACTGCGATCGGCTCTCGAACAGGACACAGCCAGCGAGACGACACAACACGTCGGGAGCAACCGGACGCTGACGTTGCCCCGCCCCCTGGAACAGGACCAGGATGGACTCGACCGCGTCGCGCAGCTGACCGATGACGACCCCGCCGAGCCGGATCTCGCCGATTCGGATCAGGGGGTCCTCGGCTACCGCATCGGCGTCGTGATGATCGTCATCGCTAGCGCGGCCATCCTCGCGGTCGTCGCCCTGCTGCTCTACCAGGCCCTTGTCGGGCCGTAGCACAGATCGGCAGCCGGATCAGCTCGGCTGCACGATCAAGCGTCCCGGCGATGGTGGCGGATGACGTGGTGGGATGGGAGCGTGCATCGCCTGTGGCCCCCCGAACCGCTGCCGGAAGATGTGGGTGACGCCGAGCTCGCCGCGCACTATGCCTACCCCGACTCGCTGGCCGCACCCTACGTGCGGGTGAATTTCGTGACCAGCGCCGACGGCGCGGTGACCCTGCAAGGCCACTCCGGGCCACTGTCCTCGGAGCCCGACAAGCGGGTCTTCGTGTTGTTGCGGGCGCTGGCCGATGTGATCATGGTGGGCGCGGGCACCGCGCGCACCGAGACCTACCGGGGCGCCCGCCGCCCGCGGCGGCATGCCGGGCTGCGCCGCGAACTCGGGCTGGCGCCAGTGCCGCCGAT
Organism: Pseudonocardiaceae bacterium; assembly: GCA_050700385.1. GTDB lineage: Bacteria > Actinomycetota > Actinomycetes > Mycobacteriales > Pseudonocardiaceae > WHSY01. The sequence continues at coordinate 2,811 of JBOHGT010000513.1, forward strand.
CGCCGTGGTCACCCGCTCGGCCGTCCTCGACCCCGCCGGCCCGCTGTTCACCGACACCGAGGTCGCCCCGCTCGTGCTCACCTGCGCGGCCGCCCCGGCCGCTCGGCGAGCAGCACTGGAGCGGGCAGGGGCACACGTCGAACTCGTCGGCGAGCGCAGCGTCGAGCTTCCCACGGCGCTGGCCGCGCTGGCCCGCCGCGGGCTGCTGCGGGTGCTCTGCGAGGGCGGCCCCCGCCTGTTCGGCCACCTCGTCGCGGTCGACGCGGTCGACGAGCTGTGCCTCACGCTCACGCCGGTGCTCGCCGGCGGCGACGAGGCCGAGCGTATCGCGAGCGGCAACGCACCGGAGGTCCCCCGCGAGCTCCGGCTGGATGGTGCGTTGCTCGCAGACGGTGACCTGCTGCTGCGCTACCGGCGGATTCGGTGACCCCCACCGCAGCTGCCGACCGGGCGCTGCTGGCCGCCGCCGTCCGCGGGGACCGAGCGTCCTTCGACGCCCTGGTCCGGCTGCACACGCCCCGGATGTACCGGGTCGCGCTGCGGGTGGTTGGCGAGCCTGCCGACGCCGAGGACGTCGTCCAGGAGGCGTGGATCTCGGCGTGGCGGGCGCTGCGGGGCTACCGTGGGGACGCTGCCCCGGCGACCTGGCTCTACCGCGTGGTGACCAACGCCGCGCTGGCCCAGCTGCGGCGCCGCAGACACTCGGTGCCGTTCGACGATGACACCATGGCGGGCCTGGTCGACGGCGACGACCCGGACGCACCGGAACAGGCGATGCTGCGCGCCGAGCAGGTTGCCGAGGTGCACCGCGCCGTCGCCGACCTGGAGCCCTCGCAACGGGTACCGCTGGTACTGCGCGAGTTCGAAGGCCTGTCCTACGAGGAGGTGGCGACCGTGCTCGATGTCAGCGTCCCCGCGGTGCGTTCCCGGCTGCACCGCGCCCGGCATGCCCTGCTCACCCGGTTGGAGAGCGTTCGATGACCGAGCCGCAGCGATCCCTGCCGTGCGGCCACTCGGCCGCCTTGCTGCTCGAGCTCGCGGCCGACGGGGCCCACGAGCCGTCCGATCCCGCCGAGGCGGCCCATCTCGCGAGCTGCCCGCACTGCCGCGCCGAGCTGGCCGCGCTGCGTGGCCGCTGGGCCTCGGTGCGACTCGCCGCCGCGCGACCGGTGCGTGTCCCGCCCGGCCTCGTCGACCGGACGCTGTCGTCGGTGCGCGCGGTACGGGGCGGGGTCGTCGGGCGGCACACCGATATGGCGCAGGTCGGCGGGCTGGTCCGCATCACCGAGTCCACCGTGCTGGTGCTCGCCCGGCGACTGGCCCGCGACGTCATCGAGGCGCTGCCCGGGGTGCGCCTACGCGACCTGTCCGGAGGGGTGGACGGGCTGCGGGTCCGCCTGGCGGTGCCCTACGGCATGGTGCTGGCCGACGCGGCGCAACGGGTGCGGCGAGACCTGCGCCGCGAGCTCGACCTCGTCCTCGGGGCGGCCACACCGCCGGTCGACGTGCTCGTCGAGGACGTCCTGGCGCCCGGCCCGAACCGCTGAGCAGTCCCGATTCGTAGTCCTTTCGGGCGATCGACCGGCACGTCGCCCGCGCGGGCTCCATCTCAATCTCACGGGGTGCAAAGCCGACGCGCCCGATCCGAACGACAAGGAGTACCCGCCATGACGGAGAGCAGCGCAACCACGTCCACGGGCTCGACCCCCTCGACCCGGGCCGGCGCGACACCCTCGCGGCTGGCCGACGAGACCTCGCAGGGCAAGACCAGCATCTCGGCCTCCGTGGTGCAGAAGATCGCCGGAATCGCGGCGCGGGAGATCCCCGGCGTGCACGCGTTGGGCGGTGGGGTCTCCCGCGCCTTCGGTGCGATCCGGGAGCGCATCCCCGGCAGCAGCACGTCCAGCAGCGTCTCCGGCGTTCAGGTCGAGGTGGGCGAGAAGCAGGCCGCCGTCGACCTCGACATCGTGGTCGAGTACGGCGCGTCCATCGTCGAGCTCGCCAGGGCGGTACGACGCAACGTGATCACCGCCACCGAGACCATGACCGGCCTGGAGGTCGCCGAGGTCAACATCGCGGTCAACGACATCCACTTCCCGGACGACGACACCCCCGCCGAGCCCGCCCCCTCCCGGGTGGAGTGAGCACCGGTCCCACGCCAGGAGGTTTAGGAAGTGACGATGCCTGCACCGGACAGCCGCGCCCCCGACCCCGCCGTGCTCGCCGAGGTGATCGCCGAGCGGATCCTGGAGCACCCGGCGGTGGCCGCGCTGCACGGCGGGCCGTTCGGCACCGTCGCCTCCTACCTGCCGGGCCGCCGGGTGGTCGGGGTTCTGGTCGACGGGACGGACGGCTCGGTGCAGCTGTCCGTCGTGCTGCGGCCGGTTGCCCCGCTGCCGCAGGTGATCGCCGACCTGCGGCGGCGGGTGGCCGCGGTCGCCGGGCCGGTGCCGGTGGACGTCACCGTCGCCGACCTCAGCACAAGTGACGAGGACGAGACCGTGACCGGATGAGCGCCGATCGTCACCACACCACGCACCAGCGGGCCGCCTACCGGCGCTACATCAGGGAGAACCATCCCGACGTGGGCGGTGACCCGCAGGCCTTCGCAGCCGGCCTGGCCCAGTTGCGCGTGGCCTGCCAGCCCGGCGCCCCGCGCCCGCGCGACCGGTACGACGCCCCGGTGGTGATCGTGTCCGGCACTGACCGGATGCGACGCCGGATGCAGCGGCTCTGGCGGCGGGTGCACCGCCGTCCCGGCTCGGCCCGGGTCCACTGAGACCTGGTTGCAGGGTCGAAGCATTGGCCCTGAGACCCCTCGACAGGAGGATCGACCCAGAATGAACGCCACCCAGACCGGCCTCCTCGCCGGCCTCATCCTCGGTGCCGCCACGGCCTTCGGCGGGTTCGGCGGCTTCCTCATCGCGCTGGCACTCGGCCTCCTGGGGCTGCTGGTAGGCCGGGTACTCGACGGCGAACTCGACCTCGGTGAGCTGGTCGGCCGGGGCAGGGACCGGTGACCACGACCGATGACCGGGGCACCCTCGAGGTGAACCCGAGCGTCGTCCGCAAGGTGGCCCAGTGGGCCGCCGATCTCACCCCGGGGACGCTGCGGGCGCCGCGCAGGGTCGCCGGCATCGGCGCCGGTGAGCACGGCAGCACCGCGAAGGTCGACGGGGCCGGCAACGACATCGACATCACCCTGGACGTGGCGCTGCGCTACCCCTCGCCGGTCCGTGAGATCACCGACCAGGTGCGCCGGCAGGTCACCGACGAGGTGCGCCGCATCACCGGCTACCGGGTGCGCGCCGTGCGCGTGACGGTGTCCGCACTGCTACCCGAGACCCGACCCCGTGTGGAGTGAGGCGTCGTGCGCGTCCTGTTGAGACTGCTCTCCCCGCTGTTCGGCCTGGCCGTCGCCGTCGCCGGGGCGCTGCTGGCCGTCGAGGCGGGCTGGACCCTGGCCCGCCCGGACAGCGCTCCGCTGCTGGTGTCCTGGCCCGGCTGGCGCGACGGCCTTGCTGCCTACTCGTGGTCGGACACCCCGGTGCTCGTGGCGGGCGGTGTGCTGGCCCTGGTCGGGTTGCTGCTGTTCCTGGTCACCGGCCGCGCCCGGCGCCACGACGTCCGCATGACCGACCCCGCCGACGATGTCACCGTCGTCACCTCGCCGCGGTCGCTGGCGCGGCTGGTCGGCCAGCGGGTACGCGACGAGGACGGCGTCAACCGTGCCTCCGTGACCGCGACGGCGCGCAAGGTGCGGGTGCGCGTCACCAGCCGGCTGAGCTCCGAGGCCGAGCTGCGCCCGGCCCTCACCTCCCGCGTCACCGACCTCGTGTCGGGCCTGCCGCTGGCCCGCACGCCGCGCGTGCGCGTCGTAGTGAACTCCCCGAAGGATCACCGATGAGCTCACGTTCCAAGGCCGCGGTGACCCGCTCCGCGGGCACCGATCGCACCGTGACCACCCTGCTCGGGCTGCTCGCCCTCGCAGGCGGCGCTGCCATGCTGCTGGTCGGCAGCGGCGGGCTGGGCACCGGGCGCGCCGGGCGCCCGCTGGTCGACCCGCTCGCCGTCGACTGGGTCACCGCGAACCGCCCGCTGGCGCTGGGCATCGCGATCGGCGCCGGGTTGCTGCTGCTCGTGCTGGGGCTGACCTGGGCGCTGCGGTCGGTTCGCCCGGAGCGCAAGCCCGATGTCGTGCTCGACCGCTCCCCCGTCACCGGGCTCACCGTGACGTCCGGGGCGCTGGCCGACGCCGTGCGCGCGGACGCCGAGACCGTCGACGGGGTGGACCGGGCGAGGGTGCGGCTGGTCGGGGACCCCGACCAGCCGGCGCTGCGGCTGACGTTGTGGCTACGCCAGGGCACCGACCTGCGGGCTGTCTGGGACGAGCTGGACTCCCGCGTGCTCGCCCACGCCCGCGAGGCACTGGGCATCGACTCACTGCCCGCGGCGGTGCGGATCGAGCTGGACGCCGCCAGCCGCCAGCGTGTCGGCTGAGCAGCCGCGCCGCTACGACCTGCACGCGGTGCTGCGCGGCGAGGTGCTCCCGGCCGGCTAGCACCAGCTCGCTCACCCCGGTCTCACCGGGAGCCGGGCAGCATCGCCGCCGTCACCACCGAGCCGCCGTCACCACCGAGAGGAGAGCCGTGCCGCTGGCCGCGCGCCGCCGCGCCATGCTGCCCGCGGTGCTCGCCGCGGTCATCGGTGCTGTCGCCGGCTGCACGGTCGGTCCCTCGGACCGGCCCCCGGTGGCCGTCCGCGACGCCGGGGTACCGCCCGGGCGGCCGCCCGCGTCGCCGCAACCCCCGCCGCCACCCCAACTCCCGCCACCGGGGCGCTACGACCCGACCTCGCTGCCCTGGGCGGACTGCACCGGGCGCCTCGCTCCCCTGCTCGACGGGGCGGCGCCGGCCCGCATCGAGTGCTCCGAGTTCACCGCGGAGGCGGACCTGGCCATCCCGGGACTCGCCGGTTCCGTGCGACTCGACCTGACCCGGGTGGGATCGGGACCCGCGCCGCTGGTGGTACTCGGTGAGGCCGGGGGTGAGCCGGGGACGCTGCGCGCGGCCCGGCTGGCGGCACAGGCACCGCCCGGGCTGCTGGACACCTACACCCTCATCGGTCTCGCGCGACGCGGCACGGGTCCGGCCGAGCCGATCGACTGCATCCCGCAACACACCCGCGCGCGGATCATCGGTGCGGACCCGAACCCGCGGGGCCGCGGTCAGCTCGACGACCTGCTCGACACCGCACGCACCGCGATCCAGACCTGCGTGCAGCAGCTCAACCAGCTGCTCACCGCGATCGACTCACCGGCCACCGCCGACGACCTCGAGCAGCTGCGGGTGGAGCTCAACGCTCCGGTGCTGCACGTGCTGTCGCTGGGCGAGGCGTCGCGCGCCGCGGCCGATTACGTGGACCGCTATCCCCTCTCGGTAGGTCGGGTAGTGCTCGACGGGGCGCCGGACCCCACCCTTGACGACATCGGCGCCGCCCAGGCACGGGCCCGCGCGGCCGAGGCGGGGTTCGACACCTTTGCCCGCGACTGCGTGGACCGCGGTTGCCCGCTGGGCCCGGCTCCGCGGCGGGCCCTGGGCGAGCTGGTCGACACGCTGCGTACCGCCCCGCTGAACACCCCGGAGCTGCCGGTGACCGCGGGGACGGCGCTGCACGCCGTGCTCGAGACGGTGGGATCGCCGGAACGCTGGCCCGAGCTGGCCGCCGCCCTGGCG
>JBOHGT010000514.1:0-4959 GCA_050700385.1 Pseudonocardiaceae bacterium
TCGGGCTGCTGGGCTCGACGGCCTACGTGTCGGGACTGCCCTTCGAGCAGCAACTCGACATCGCGCTCTACCTCAACTTCGACATGGTCGGCTCACCCAACGCCGCCTACTTCGCCTACGACGGCGACAACTCCGACGCCGTGGGCGCCGGGCCGGGCCCGGTCGGCTCCGCGCAGATCGAGGCCGCGTTCGTCGACTACCTGCAGGGCAGGCTGGGTGTTCCGGTGGAGGGCACCGACTTCGACGGCCGCTCGGACTACGGCCCGTTCATCGCCGCCGGCATCCCGGCGGGTGGGCTGTTCACCGGCGCCGAGGGCATCAAGACACCCGAGCAGGCGGCCAAGTGGGGCGGCACCGCGGGGGTGGCCTACGACCCGTGCTACCACCAGGCCTGCGACACCCTGCGCAACGTCGACCGGGTCGCACTGGACCGCAACGCCGACATCGTCGCCTGGGTGACCGGCACCTACGCGACCAGCACCGAGGGCGTCAACGGGGTGCCGCCGCGGGAGCAGCGGGCGGCGCTGCGGGCAGGCGCGGCACGGCCGCTCGTCGGGCCGCTCGTGGAGCACCCGCCCGCGCACGTCGACCCCGCCTGACCTGTGTGGGCCGCCTGACCTGTGTGGCAGGCACACCCCGCCCGGCGGGCGTTACCGGACCACCTACGTCCCCGGCTCACCCGTTCGGCATACCCTGCCGCCGTGCCGAGCCTTGTCACCACGAACGCGCCAGGCTCCGACCATCGCCTGCGCTACGCGGCTCTCGTGCTCAGCATGATCGCTGTGCTTGCCGCGGTCGCGGTGCCACTCGCGCCGGTCAACCAGGACCGGGTGACGCTGACCTGGCCCGCGGCCGGTGCCGGTGCCGATCCGGCTGTGACCGCCGCGGCGATCCCGCTGATGCCCTACCAACCGGTACAGCTCGCCGCGAAGGTTTCGTGTGCGGGTGCGTCGGCGAACACCGTGCTGCTCTCCACGGTGCCGCTGCGATCCGCCTCCGGTGCGCCGCTGCTGCCTGGGCTGCGCGTCGAGCGTGCTGACGGCAACCTCGTCGTGTCCAGCTACGGCAAGCAGGTGGCCAGCGCGACGCAGCCAGCGGGTCCGTGCGCGCTGGAGGTCCGCTCCAACCTGGACCGGACCTCGGTGATCCTCAACGGGCGGCCGGTCGGTGAAGTCCCCGGCGACGTAAGGCCGGTGGTGGCGGGCGCCTTCACTGAGGTGCCCAGCACAGCGGGTCTGAGGCTGACACTGGTCACCGACACTCGCTTTCAGGCCTCGATGACGCCGGTCAAGGCTGCCCTCGGAGCGCTCAGCGTGCTCGCCCTGCTGGGCGCGTTGCTGACCGTCGCACGGATGGACGCCCGCAGCGACCGCACCCGCCGGGGTTCCCGTGGCGCCGCTGCGTTGGTGGCGACCGCGGGTCATCGACGCCGTGGTCGTCGCCGGTCTCGCGATGTGGGCGGTGATCGGACCGATCAACATCGACGACGGCTACATCGCCAGCATCCTCCGCACTCGGGACACCAACGATTACATCGGGAACCTGCACCGCTGGCTGAACGCGCCCGAGGCCCCGTTCGGCTGGTTCTACGAGCTCTACTACCTGTGGTCGGAGATCAGCGCAGCCCCGCTGTGGATGCGGATCCCCTCCACGGCGCTCGGGGTGGTCTGCTGGCTGCTGCTCTCGCGGGCCCTGCTACCCCGGCTGGGCACCTTCGCGGCACGGCCCGCGACGGCATGGGTGGCGGCCGCGGTTTTCGCCGCCTGGTGGCTCCCGTTCAACCTGGGCCTGCGACCGGAACCGTGGATCGCCGTGGCCGGTCTGATCACCCTACTCGCGGTGGAGCGGGCGGTGGTCACCCGCCGCCTCTTGCCGGTGCTGCTCGGTCTGGTAGTGGCGGCTGCCGCGACGGCGATCACCCCCACCGGGATCATCACCTGCACGCCGTTCCTGGCCGGTCTGGTTCCGCTGCTGCGTGCCCTGCGGCAGCGGTCCGAGCTGACCGGGCTACCGTTGCTGGTACTGCTGGTCGCCGCCCCGAGCAGCGCACTGCTGCTCGGCTTCGGTGACCAGACCCTGGCGTCGGTCGTGGAGGCGACCAGGGTCCGCACGCTGATCGGCGGTGGCCTGCCCTGGTACCAGGAGATTGAGCGCTACTGGAACCTGCTCACCCCCGGTTCGGTCGAGGGCCCGCTGCAGCGCAGGGTGCCGGTTCTGCTGACCCTGCTCGGGCTCGCGGGGCTGGCCTGGTCTCTGGGGCGGCATCGAGTGGCGGGCATCGCCCGCGGTCCGGTTACCCGCGTCTCGTTGACCCTGGTGCTGTCGCTGGCCGCGATGATCTTCACCCCCACGAAGTGGACCTACCACTTCGGGGCGCTGGCCGGGGTGGGTAGCGCCGTCCTGGTGGCTGCGCTGTACGCCTGGTCACGCCGGACGCTGCAGGTCCAGCAATGCCCGGCCCGGAGTCTCGCAGCCGCGGCGGTCGGCACAGCAACCCTGGCTGTGACAGCAGGCGTCGCGCTCGCTGGCTTCAACCATTGGCACTACGTGTCGAACTACGGCGCTCCGTGGAGCACGTTGGCGCCCCAGCTGGGCGGCGTGAGCATCTCGACCATCGTGCTGGCCGGGGGCATGCTGCTCGCCGCGGTTGCGGGAGGGACGGCGGCCTGGGCCCTCGCAGGCGGCGGCCTACCGGCCTCGATCCGGTTACTGCCTTCGCCCGGCCTGCTCGCGCTGGTCCTGGTCGTCGGAACCGTGTCGCTGCAGTTCGGTACCTTCGCGCGGGCCGGTACCGGCGCTCGCGGGGGCTACCCGATGGCCGCAGACAGCGTCGCGGCCGGATCGAGCTGTGGGCTGGCCGACCACCTGCGGGTGGAGACCGACCCGCTGGCAGGCCTGCTAGCCGTGTCGAAGGCCGATGGCGCCGCGATGGACGGGTTCGTGCCGATCTCCGAGGGCCCCGTCGGCGATTCCCGGTTGGAGATGGCTGGGGCGGCTCTGCCGGGATGGGCAGCACCCACTCAGGTCGGCGACCCGTCCCGGGGCAACACTCCCTGGTACCATCTCGACGGCCGCGCACGGCACGGCGCGGCACCGGTGGTGGTCACCATCAGCGGGGAACTCGCCCCAGGCAGCACCCTGGCCGCGGAGTTCGGCCGGTCGGGCAGTGCCATAGATAGTGCCTCCGGCGGTGCCATGGATGCTGTCGTACCGCTGGCCACCGTCCCGCTGACCGATCAGCACGGCGCACCAGCGGCGCGGGACATCCGGATCACCGTTCCGGATGTGCCGGGAGCCAACCTCGTCCGGCTGTCGGTGACCGCAAACTGGGACCCCGCAACGGTTCCGTTGGCCTTCTCGCAGCCGCGCTCGCCCCGCACCAAACCGATGAACGCGGTAGTGCCTCCCGGGACCGAGGCCGTGGTCGACTGGCCGGTGGCGTTCCTGTACCCGTGTCTGGAGATCGCCGGGACACCGGGCGGTACCGCCCCCGTGCCGCCCTGGCGAGTCAGCACACCCTCCGGTGACGACTCCGGCGACATCATCACGGCGCCGCCCAACGGAGGGCCGTTCGTAACCCCACGTGCCCTGGTCCGGGTGGATCAGCTACCCGTCTACCTCGACGGCGACCCGCTGCGCGATGTCGCCACCCTGTACCGCTGGCGGCCGGTCACTGTGCTCGGCACGCCTGGCTTCTCCCGGGACAGCGAGGTCGTGGCGGGCTGGCGGCGTCGCGGGCACCTCCACGTGCCTGGTGTCGACGAGTGACTGGTGACAGATTCTCCACCAGACCCTCTCGTTGATCACTAAAAGCGCAGCCGAACTGTGCGGGCAGTGGCCTCGACGTCGACCAGGCTGCTTGCGCTGCTGGCCGAAGTCGAGGCCACTGCTCAACGCCGTCAGGACCTTTACGCGGAGCAACCGTTACAGGTCAAAGCGCCAGATACTGCCGTCGCCGTGGCGCTGGTAGAGCTGGTCGCCGGCCACGATCTGGACGGTGTCCGGGTTGTTGTCCAGCTCCAGCCAGCCGGTGTGCGGTGGGCCCGTGTAACGATAGATCCTGCCGTTGCCGTGGAGCTGGTAGAGCTGGTCGCCAGCGGCGACGATGTCGATGGTGGCCGTGTTGTTGTCCAACTCCTCCCAGCCGGTGAGCGGTGGGCCCGTATAACGAAAGATCCGGCCGTTGTCGTGGCGCTGGAAGAGCTCGTCGCCGACCGCGATCTGGACGGTGGCCGTGTTGTTGTCCAGCTCTTGCCAGCCGGTGAGTGGTGGGCCCGTGTAGAAAAAGATCCGTCCGCTGTCGTGGCGCTGGTAGAGCTGAACGCCACCTACCAGGTCACTAGAGGCGACGATCTGGTCGGTGGCCGTGTTGTTGTCCAGCTCTTGCCAGCCGGTGAGTGGTGGTCCCGTGTAGCGCCAGATTCGTCCGTTGTTGTGGCGCTGGTAGAGCTCGCCACCAGCGGCGACGATGTCTACGGTGGCCGGATTGTTGTCAAGCATAGTCCATGGCATGCGCTGTTGCTCCTATCCAGGCGAGCGGGTGGTCTTGTCGAGCTTCGTCGAGCCGGATGCGCGGTGTCAAGATAGATTCCGCGTCCGAGACGATAGGTGACGATTGACACTAATGGTCCACGGATCAGGAGAACTGCTCGAATGGGTAAGGTACTGGCTCACAGGTACTTCCCTTTCGAGTAGCTACCGCAGCTGGCAGGTCACTCCTGACAGCAACCTCGGCTCTTCTGCTGTTTCCGTGGGTGGTCCGGGGGCGCTGCGCAGCGTGCGGGGCCGCTCCTCCCAGGTCAAACAGCAGCCCGGGCAGCAGCCCGGACAGAGCCGTGACGGGATCAGCCGTCCAGGGCTGGGCTGAGCTCAGAATGGGGGTGGTTCGTCGGGGTTCTCGGGTGGGGGTGGCGGGTGGCCGTGTGGTGGCTGGGGTGGCGGCCGGTGCAGGATCGGGCC
>JBOHGT010000515.1:0-15907 GCA_050700385.1 Pseudonocardiaceae bacterium
GGCCCGATCCTGCACCGGCCGCCACCCCAGCCACCACACGGCCACCCGCCACCCCCACCCGAGAACCCCGACGAACCACCCCCATTCTGAGCTCAGCCCAGCCCTGGACGGCTGATCCCGTCACGGCCTGCGCCCGGCTGCTGGATGATCTCGGGGATGAGCAGGAGCTCTGGCTCTGCTTGCGGCCGACCCCCTACTCTCCAGCAGCGTGCAGGCACAGACGCTGTCCCCCGCTGGTCTCTTCGGCTCCCACGTCCGCTATGTCGTACCGCTCTTCCAGCGGCCGTACGTGTGGACCCGGGACGACCAGTGGGACCCCCTCTGGGAGGACATCCGCGCGCTGGCCGAGGAGGTGATGGACACCGCCGCCGACCCGTACGGCGGCGTGCCGGTCCCCCCGCACTTCCTCGGGGCAATCGTCCTCGATCAGCAGCGGATTCCGGCGGGCTTCATCGCCATGCGGCATGTGGTCGACGGCCAGCAGCGACTGACGACGCTGCAGCTGCTGCTCGACGCGGCTCAATCGGTGGTCGAGAAGCACGGCGCGCCAATGGACGCCCAGGCGCTGCGCGTGCTCATCCTCAACGATGCAGCGATCGCCCAGCATCCCGACCAGGTCTACAAGGTCTGGCCGACCGACCGCGACCAGGATGCCTTCCGCGCAGCGATGGACGACGACTCCGAGGTCGGAGCGTCCCTGGCGGAGACGCGGATCGCGCTGGCCCACTCCTTCTTCGTCACGAGGATCGCCGCCTGGGCTGTTGTCGAGGACGATCCCACAACCACGGTCCAGCGACTCGGTGCGCTGGTCCGGGCGCTGCGCGACCACCTGAAACTGGTGGTGATCGACCTGGGAGCCCGGCGACAACGCGCAAGTTATCTTCGAGACCTTGAACCACCGCGGGAGCCGGTTGCTCGCAGCGGACCTGGTGAAGAACTTCTTGTTCCAGATCGTCGAATCCCAGCGCGCGGACGTCGCCGCCCTTTACCATGCGCACTGGCGGGACCTCGACAGCGACTACTGGCGGCAACAGGTCGCCCAAGGGCGGTTCTACCGGCCGCGGATCGACGTGTTCCTCAACCATTGGCTCACGATGACGCTCCGGCACGAGGTGCCGGCGGACCGCGTCTTCGTCGACTTCCGGGACCACGTCCGCCGGACGAAGCCGCCGATCTCCGAGCTGTTGACCACCCTGGCGTCCGATGCGGCGGTCTACGCGCGGCTGGACAGGCTTCCTTACGACTCGGTCGAAGGCCGTTTCCACTACCGGGTCCTGCGGGCGATGAACTCCGGTGTCGTCGGCCCGCTCCTGCTGTGGCTGCTTCGCTGGGACGAACGGCTGATGCCGGTGGAGCAGCGCGCGAAGGCGATCACCGCGCTGGAGAGCTGGATCGTCCGGCGTTCGCTGTGCAGGGCGACCGTGAAGGACCTCAACCGGCTCGTCGTCGACCTGCTGAAGGCTCTCGACACAGCGGGCCCGGAGATCGCCGGCGACACGGTCGAAAACTACCTCGCCGCGCAGACGACCGACTCCAGGTTCTGGCCTACCGACGCCATGCTGCACGACGCGCTGGCGCACGCCCGGCTGTACAGCTCGCTGACCCGACCCAGGCTGCGCATGGTGCTCGAAGCGCTCGAGGACTCGATGCGCGGACCTCTCGGCGAGGGCCAGCCGTGCCCACGGAATCTCAGCGTCGAGCACGTCATGCCGCAGGCCTGGCGGGAGCACTGGAGTGCGGACATCGACGGTGACGAGGTGGCGGCTCTACGCCGTGACCAGATGGTGCACACCTTGGGGAACCTCACGCTCGTCAGCGGCAAGCTGAACCCGACGCTGTCCAACCGGCCGTGGACGGATGCCTGGCAAAGGGAGCTACCTGCTGCGCCACAGCCAGTTGACGCTCAACTCCGAGATCGCCGCCGGCAATCCCTCGTCCTGGACCGAGCAGGACATCACCGACCGCACGACCGAGCTCATCGATCGGATGACGACCATCTGGCCCCGGCCGTCGCCACCGGCGGCGATGGTGCAGCCGACCGCGCTGGCGCCCGAGGAGCCGGCCGATCTCGGAGAGACCTCGGATGGGAACGTATCGGCCCACGCTGGCAAGTACCACGCGCTGCACGACTGGCTCCGGCAGCAGGTCCAGGACCAGCTCCCCATGAGCTTCGACGCCGTCGAGGACGTGCTCGGCCTGCCCCTCCCGGAGTCGGCGAGGACGCACCTCGCACACTGGTACGGCTATGACGGCACGGCGCTCGGCCGGGCGATCCGGGATGCCGGGTGGAAGGCGACCGGGGTCGATCTCGCCGACGAGCGGGTCGTCTTCGCGCGGGTACGCTGAGCACGCCTGCCACACTCGCAGCGACTCCCACCCCGCGTCGGCGCGGGGCACGTCAGGTGAGCGGCACCAGACCCTGCCCGACCTCCCGGACCTCGGCCCGGATCACAGGACGTCGCACGCTCGCAGGGCATGCGCGGTTGCCGTGATCCTCGCCGCCAGCCAGTTGGGCAGGGCCGAACGCCACGAGAGCGACCTTGCCGAAGGCATACTCTCTTAAGTCCCCACCGTTGACGGTGCCGGTCTCGCGGGAGGAGGCGTGGTGATGGTTGCTGACGTGAGTTACCTCGAGGTGCCCGTCATGGCCCCGGGCGAGGCGGGGCGCCAGCTCGGCATTCCCGCATCGACGCTCAAGCACTGGCTCGACGGGTACCACGTCGGGAGCCGCTTCTATCCTCCGGTGCTTCGGCCAGAGCCGTCGCCGGGAGCGGACGTGACGTGGGGGGAGATGGTCGAGGCCGACTACCTGCGTGCCTACCGGTCGAAGGGCGTATCGCTGCAACGGCTGCGCCCGTTCGTCGCCGACTGCCGGGAGCGCTTCGGCCTGCGCTATCCGCTCGCGCACCTACGTCCGTTCACCGACGGGCGCCGCCTGCTGCTCGAGGCGCAGACCGAGGCAGGACTGACCGGCGAGCTGCGCGTGATCTACGAGCTCGCTACCGGCCAGCTGGAGCTACACCCGCGCGCCGTCACCTTCCTCGAACGGGTGGACCGCGGCGGCGACGCAAGCGCCGACGTCGCAATCGCCCTGATGCCCGACGGGCCGGAATCACCGGTGCGGCAGGAACCCGGTGTCTCGTCTGGCGCGTCCGCGGTCAGCGGCATTCGTACGGAGATCCTGCGCGAGCAGTACGAGGTCGGCGAGGACACCCGTGACATCGCGGTGATGTTCGGACTGGACGTTCACGACGTGCTCGCGGCGCTTCGCCACGAGGACCGGCTCCGGCCGCTGAAAATCGCGTGACCGAGTTCGGCGTCGCCCGCTGGTACGTCGACGCCGACACACTCGGGCTGGCACACGTGCTCATCCGTGCCCGTCACGATGTGACCTTCCCCGGAGACGACGGGATGCGGCACACCACACGGTGGACGTTGCCGCCGTGCCCGATCCAGCAGACCAACGTCCGCGACACCGAATGGATCCCACAGGTCGCCGCAGCCGGCATGGCGCCCAGATGTTCGCGATCACCGATCCGGGGCAGCTTCGCGTGTGGGACCTGCTGGAAATCGTCATGCACAGGTGGCGGGACATGGAACGGTTGCGGCAACGGCCTGGCCCGTACATCTTCGCGGTGTCCAGGACCCGGTTGACCGAGATCGATCTGGGCTGATTCACCCTGCTCACCGTCACACTCGCCCCAGTGACTCCAGACCGCGCCCGACGACCTCCCGAACCTCGGCCCGGATCCGCTCTCGGGAACCAGTACCGGCCAGCGAGCGCAGGCACCGGCACCGAGCCAGTTCCCGACCGTCGAGGACACAGACCAGGACGCCGTACGCCCGCAAGGCGTGCGCGGTCGCCGTGATCTTCGCCGCGGGTACCGATAACAGGTGCTTGGCGAACTGCTGCGCAACCAGACGAGCGAGCCTGGGCTTCCCGAACCAGCCGAACCGCGGGGTCGCCGTGTCCTCGACCTCGCGGGTCGCCCATCGCTTGGCCGCGAGAAGCGCGTCGGCCACCTCCGCCAGCTCGTTGCAGAGCGTCGAGGCACTTCGAGAGCGAGCTTGCTGAGTCACCTCGGGTCCGAGAGCGCTGACGATCTTCCGTTCGGCGACGCGTGTCCAATCCTCGGTAGCTATGACGCGCGTCTGCTCGACGGCGACGTCCACCGCATTGTCCGGAACTCCGTCGTCCTTCCATCCCTGCCCGCGCCGTCTCGCGCCACCGCTGGCCGGATCCCGTCGAGCGCTGCCCCGAGGTGGCACGGGTGTGGCGTCGGGACGCTGCGATGACGTCAGGTCAGCCGGTGCTGGTGATCGGTGCGCCCGACCGGCCACGAACTCACGCGACCTACCGCGGTGGTCCTCGCAGTATCGGTAACCGGAGTCATCGGAGACGGGGTGGCGGCAGGTCCCGGGCCGGCGCTCACCCGGCCGCGGGTACTTGTTCGGATGGCCGCACAGGTGAGAGCCAGACCGGCCGATCGCACCATTCACTCAACGTGCCAGCACGGCTATAGAGCGCTGTACCGCCGATGGGGTGCGACGGGTTACAGGGTTCCTACCGGTCGATGCTGAGGACTGGACGTGTGCCGGAGATGTCGAGCGAGTTCCAGGGAGGCGGAGGTCGTGCCTACGTCTCAGCCGTGGCTGACGGATCCGCTTGCGCCCAATGTTCGCGATCCTGCGCGGCGGGTGAACTCGGCGTGAGCGATGGTCATCTCCGTCTCGCGGTCGACGGGGCTGAAGGGCAGTTCGTAGCGCCCGAGATCGGCGCGGGATCCGAGTCGCTCGACGTCCTTCAGCACCTCCTTGGGCACCTGCCGGCCGTTGGTGTCGAACTGCATCATCCGCTCGTACTTCCGCAGCACGCCGAACTGGGTACGGTAGATCGCGCACAGCTCGTCGGCGGTGATGCCGAGCATGACGGCGGCCAGGGCATCGATCTCGACAAGGGCCTGGCGGCGTTCGGCATCGCGGCGGAGCGGGGTGGACATGGTCCACTGTGGCTCGACCTCGCCAATCGGTGGCGACGGGATATCGCGGGTCCAGGAGTCGCCCTGCCAGCCCGGGCCGAACAGCTCATCCCAGAGCGGGGCGTAGTCGACGGTGAGGCAGTTGAGACGGAGGGCGCGGAGGATGAGTTCAGGTACGAGAGCGTGGTCACGGGGATGGGGGAAGCGGCGCACGACCGACTCATTGATCGCCGACGCCACCGAGACCTTGACGAGGAAGTCGACCGGCAGGGATGCCCATATCCCCGCGGCTACCGCGAGATCGGCCGACTGCGGACAGGTGAGAGTCGCAACGCCGTGTACGTGCATCGGGCCGGGCGGCACGAGCGCAGCGTGCAGGGTGCGGACGATCGATGTGTCCGCCATACCTCGCCATGCCAACCGCCAGAACCGGCTCGCCGGCGTCGACGACCAGCGCGGGTAGCCCGCGACGTAGTCCTCGACCGGCTTTGCGCGCTGGTAGTTTGTGCGCGGGATCGGCCGCTCCTCCAGCGCTTCCAAGTCCCAGGCCACCGTGTCCTGCCGGTTACGAGCGTTCTCGTTGGGCTGCCGGGCGAACGGGTTCGCCACGCTCAGATGAGGGCCCTGCAAGATCACGTCGTCGAGCGAGGCGGGCACCGCGGGTCGGCCCTCGAAGAATCCGGCGGTGCGGTCCGCCGACTCGTGCCAACCCGGCGTCCAGTCGAAGCTCAACGCACCGAAGCGGGGCGCAGCCGCGAGCTTGTCGAGCACCTCCTGGCTGGCGGTGTTGACTGGCCGCAGCATCCGAGCCTCTGCAGGTGGAGTCCCTGGCTCGTCGATCAAGGCCGCCCAGTTCGCGAGCACCGACTCGTCCACCCGCACGATGCGACCGGCGTGCGGCCGCAGGTCCCAGCGGTCCTCCTCGTCGCGGACGCCAGGCTCGGGGCCGGTGCCGTCGTGGTCGAGGCTCCGGTCGGCGACGCTCGGGTGGAACAGCGAAGACGCATTGAGGAACGCGGTCTCGCGGGGCTGGCTGTACACCGAGACGCCGAAGTGGGTCTTGTCACTGATCTCAGTGAACAGGTACATGTTGTTCGAGAACTGCCAGTGCCGTCGGAGGCGCCGATATGTCTGTCGCCGCAGCCCTCCAGCCCGTGCTTCGGTGAAGTGAGACTCCGGGTGGATGAGTCCGACGACACCGCTCGGGCCCATGCTGCGCCAGGTGCGGTCCATGAAGCAGCGGTACAGGTCAGGCTGCGTACCGGCGAGTAGCGGCCGATCCACATTGCTTCCCAGCTGCGCGCTCGTCCCGGCCAGCGACGACCGCTCATCGAGGTACCGCTCGTCGCCATCGTTGAGCACCAGATCGCGCCGGTCGCGGACCTCCGCCACTGACGGTTTCTCGACCAGCCCGAACCAGGCGTCGTCTTCCGCGAGCACCAGCGCGTCGTCCCACTGCGGCCGCACCCAGGGTGGGTTGCCGAGCTGCAGGTCGAACCCGCCGCGGGCGGCGAAGACCGGGGCGAAGTCGAGTTCCCAGTGGAAGAAGCCCTCCCTCTCCGCGACGTCGGCGCAGACCGCCAGCCACGGGTGGTCATCCAGCACCTGGGCCACCGGGCGCATCTGGGTGAAGGCGATCTCGTTCTGCTCGGCCTCGTCGAGTTCGGCCCAGCCGGCGTCGCCGAAGAGGCCGCGTCCGCCGCGGGTCTCGGCCTTGCTCACCTTGCCGAGCAGCGCTTCCAGCGAGGTCAGCCACTCCTCCCGGGTCGGCGGCGTGACCGAGGTGGTCACTGGCCAGAACCAGAGTGCCGCCCAGGCGTCCATGACCCTGCGGAGGCGGAGGTAGGCGCTGTCGATGTCGGTGAGGCTCGCTTCGATCTGCTCGCGCTGCACGGCACCTGTTCCGGTCGGCAGGTCGGCCGCGCCCCAGACGTCGATGTGGCGGCGGATTTCGTCTTCGGCGATGGTCAGCCGGCGCTGGGTGAGCGCCCACAGCACCTCCACCCGCTGGCCGAGGGCCTGCAGCCGGGTTTGCTCGGCCTTGCTCAGCGTCGAGGTGACCGACTTGCGCCACACCTTGAGTGCCTGCGTGGCGTTCGGTCGACCTTCCTTGGCCTCCTTGGTGTCGGCGACCGCGCCCCAGCCGGCAGCGGGGAGCAGGAAGTGGTGCACGTCGTTGGTGGCTACCGGCTCGCCGAGCGGGCGGGCGGTGGGCACGGTGGTCAGCCAGGCGCGCTTCGCGAGCTGCCCGGGGGTGTAGGTCTCGCGGCGGGCGCCGATGAGGGAGTTGCCGCGGCGCAGGTGCAGCCCGAACCACGGGGCGCGCAGCCCGGGGTGCATCGCGTCGAGCCACAGCGTGATCTCCGCGAGTTCCACCGCGGTGGCGTTGAGGTCGACGCCGTAACAGTTGTGCAGCGCCAGGTAGGCCTTCACCTTCTGCAGCTCGGCCGGGTAGTCCTCGGGCGCGATCGTCGTAGCCAGCTCGGCCTGGCGACGGGTGAGGTACTGGGCGGCGAGCTGGTTCACAGCCTCGACGAGGAAGGCCCCCGAGCCCAGCGCAGGTTCGCAGATCTTCAAGCCGAGCACGTCGGCGGCCGTGGTGTCGTCATGCAACAGCTCGGCGAGCGAGTGTGTCACTACGCACCGGGTGAGCACCTCCGGGGTGTAGTACGACGCGCTGCGCTGCCGTTCCCGCCCGGACAGCCGGAACACGAAGTCGCCGGGCTGGTAGGTGACCCGCGAGGTCACATTCGTGTCGGGGTTGGTGGTCTGCACGAACCACTTCTCGTCGAAACCTTCGGTGCTCGACACCGGCACCACCCAGCTGCCCTTGCTGGGGTCGCCGTCCTTGGCGACCTCGACCATGTGATCGGTGGCGATCGAGCCGGAGTAGGACATCAGCCCCTCGTACACCGCGCCGAGCTGGTTGATCCCGAGCTGGGCGTAGGAGACGAACCCCCGGTCGCTGCCGCGCTGCTGCCGCGAGAGCAGCAGCCGTCCGAGCGCCTGCTGCAGGCACCGGTTGCCCAGACCCACCTCGTCGATCAACGCGGTGGCGCCGCGGCTGAAGAGATCGGCGCGCAACGCCTCGAACCGCAGCCCGCCCTCGTCGTCCCCGCCCTCGTCGTCCCCACCCTCGTCGTCCCGGGACGGGTGTGCGACTCCGTCGGGTCCCAGTGTCTCCGGCGGGTAGCCCTCGTTGACCAGCCGGAACAGCGTGCCCAGCGACTGGTAGAGATGGGTGCCGTCCTCGGCGGTGGAGCTGGTGATTTCGACGAGCACGAGCTCGCGCAGCCGGTCCAGCCCGTAACCCTCGGCGTACTCGGGGGTGCCCACGGGCAGCACGCCGAGTTCCGGGCGTGCCTCGGCATAGAGCAGGAACAGGATGCGGTAGAGGTAGCGCAGCGACTGCCGGGTGAGGTCCGCGGCCAACCCGGGCTGGTCTGCCGGCAGGTTGCGAGCGCGGCGCCGGCGCAGCACCTCGGTGGCCAGCAGCTCGATCGACTCGCGGATGCCGTTGCGCAGGTCCTTCGATACCCCCACCGCGTGCTTCACCGACTCCTCGAGCAGGGCGAGCAGCGGGGTGGTGCCGTCGTCAGCGGGCAGCAGGCTGTCGCCCGAGATCAGGGCGGCGATGGTCTCCAGCTCGCTGGCGGCCCTGGTGTCGCGGCGCTCCAGCGCGGTCGCGAGGTCCACCCCGAGCCACCGGCCCTCCGGCCAGCTGCCGCGCTCAGCGAGCAGCACCCACGCCCCGGCGGTGACCAGCACCAGGGCGGGCGGCTCCTCGGCCAGGAACACCGCGGAGAGCACCCTGGCGGTGCCCGTCTCCTCGACACCGTCCACCGTGGCCGGTGCGAGCAGGTGCCCGGCGCCCTTGCCGTCGTCGCCCGGGTCGAGGAGGTCCTCCACGGCGTCGGCGTCGTGCGCCTGCAGCACCAGCAGGTGCGTTCCGCTCGGCGTCGAGGAAGCCACCGCCGGCACGGTCAACTCGCTGCCGGCCCGGGCACTGCTCCACGCGGCTTCCTCGCCCGGTAGCTGCAGCGCGTCGCGGACCGCCGCGTGCAGGGCGCGGAGGCGGTCGGCGTCGTCCTGCTCGCGCAAACGCACCAGCTCCGCGCCGAAGGTGGAGCTCAGCGCGATGAGGCCGGAGCGCGGGGTGGGCTTGTTGTGCTCCTCGCGGTCCTTCCAGGTGGCGCGCAGCGTCTTGACCGTCGCGGGGAACTGCTCCGCGAGCCAGTGTTCCGACACCAGGTCATTGCCGACCACCACCGAGTCGAACCGGCTCATCAGGTGCTCCCGTTCTGGTCGGCCTCGGGTAGCAGCAGGAGCAGCACCCGCACCATCGGCTCGGCGCGGGCGCTGAGCGACTGGACCAGATCGTGGGCCTGGGTGCCGTGCTGCTCGATACGCCGCTTCATCCGGCCGGCCTGGGCGGGGGCCAGCTGGGCGGCCAACGCCTCGGACTGCTTGCGCCACGCGGCGATGCCCCGGGCTGCCTCCTTCAGCGGTTCGCCGAGCGTGCCGGCCCGTTCCTGTTTCAGGACCGCCATGAACCGCCGCATCTGCGCGACCGCCGCCGGGACGAGCGCCTGGTGCTCGGCGAGATCCAGCGGCAGACCGGTGTTGACGGCACCCGTGCGGAACCCGGTCTGCTGGAGCAGTTCGGCCACGTCCTGGTGGATGATCGGGTCCACGCCGGGCGCGAAGAACTCCATGCCGACCACCGAGCGGAGCACGACCTGCCCGCGCTTGTTCGTCAGCGTGCCCAGCACGACGGCGGTGGGATTGCTGACCGCGGCGGTGGCGACGGGCACCTGGTTGCGGCCGAGCCGGGTGAGCGCGCGGTCGACTGCCCAGTCGAGCACCGGGTGCAGCGGTGAGAGGTAGTGCGCCTGCGGCCACTGGGTCGTCTGATCACCGGGTGCGCTGCCCTTGGTCGCGCGGCGCAGCGACTCGGTCCCGGCCTCGGGGGTGACGGCGAGCAGCAGCTTCTCCCGGACCTTGCGCTGCGCGAGGTAGCCCTGCGGGAGGACGTTGAGCCGCGTCATCAGGTCTGGCGGGGGGACGAGTTCGACCAGCCCTTCGTCGGGATGCTCGGCCCATCCGACGCCGCCGCTCCGGTGCCCGGCTGCGGGGTTCGGTAACGCTTCGCGGAGTGCCTCGCGGAGGAAGTCGACTTCACGGTCGAACAGCCCTCGCTGGTCGGCGATCGGGGGCGGTGGAGCGACGTCCTCGCCGAGGCTGGCGAAGAAGTCCTCGAACTCAGCTGTCGAATCGAGCCCGTCGAGCGGTGTCGGATCGGGCACGACGTCGTCCAGATCCTTGCCCGAGGCCAGCGCTCGCCGGACCTCGTCCTCCTCGCGGCCCACGTCGTGCAGCCGCAGCAGCGAGGCCGCGTCGCCGAGTGCGGTGTGGGCGGCGTGCTCCTTGGCCAGCAGCTTGGTGAGCACCCGCACGTCGCCGCTGAACCTCTCGTCGGTGGTGGTGAGCGCGAGGGCGACGATCCGGGGCGGGTGCAGCTGGCCGTAGCGGTCGATGCGGCCGTTGCGCTGCTCGATCCGGATCAGGCTCCACGGGATGTCGACGTGCACGAGGTGATGACACTGCTTTTGTAAGTTGACGCCCTCGCTGGCGACGTCTCCGGTGATCAGCACCCGCAGCGGTGTGGTGGCCCGCTGGAACGCCTCGACCACCGCTAGCTGCCGGTCGTCCGGCAGGCCGCCGTGCAGGACGTCGAACGCATTGTCGGGCAGTGCCAGGCGTTGCGGGAGCTCGCGGCGCAGCCAGTTCAGTGTGGCCACCCGCTCGCTGAACAGGACGACCCGAGTGTCGCTCCCCTTGCCCACGCCGATCCGGCGCAAGTGTGCGACCAGCGCGTCGAGCTTGGCGGAGCCCTGTTCGTGGGCCTCGGTGGCGAGCATTCCCAGCCGGGTGAGCGCGGTGCCCTCGGCCGTGCCCATCTCGTTGCGGCCGGCCAGGGTGCGCTTGCGGTTCTCGATGGTCTCCAGCAGTGCCGCGGGTGAGGAAAGGAACGCCTTCGCCATGGTCCACGGGAAGAGTTGCCGGCCTGCGCCGGTGATCGGCGCGGACCCGTCGGCCGGATGCAGCCAGGTACTGGACAGCTCATCGGCCACCGCGTCCTCGGCCGGGTTCGCCTCGACGGCGATCACCTCCGGCTCCGGGCGCTCCGCCCACATGTCGCCGACCTCCCGCGCGACGTCGGGCGAGTGCCGATGGCGGCGGATGAACAGGTGCTTGATGTCCTTCACGTCGTAGTCGGAGCGATCGACGATCGCGGTGGGGTCGAGCAGGCTGATCAGCTCGGCGAAGGACTCGGTCTTGCCGTTGTGCGGGGTGGCGGAGGCGAGGATGAGCGCCTCGGTGTTCGGGGCGAGCACCCGTGCGAGCTGGTTGTTGTAGGTGCCCGAGTTGGTCAGGTTGTGCGACTCGTCGATCACCACGGCATCCCAGCGGTGTTTCTCCAGGTGCGCGCGGTACCGCGCCGACTTCAGGGTGTCGATGGAGACGATCACCTTGGGGAAGAACGTGAACGGGTTGCGGCTGGCCGGCAACTGCTGGCGGACGCGCTGGATGCCGTCGGAGTCGAGCCGGACCAGGGGCAGCCCGAAGCGGGTCCACAGCTCGTACTGCATCTGCTCCAGGACGTGTCGCGGGGTGACGACCAGAACCCGCTCCGCCCGGCCGCGTCGGGCCAGCTCGGACAGGATCATCCCGATCTCGAGGGTCTTGCCGAGGCCGACGGCATCGGCGATCAGCAACCGGGGCCGCAGCCGGCTCGCGTCCAGGGCCTGGGCCACCGCCTGGCGCTGGAAGTCGAGCGGATCGAGCAGCATCCGCTGGCTCACCGTGAGACCGGGCTCATGCAGCGGGACGGGAGTCTTGCGCAGCACCGCCTCCACCCACAGCCGGCTGCGGCGGAAGCTCGGCGAATCGTCCTGCACGAGCTCCGCGTCGGCCGGATCCAGGGACGCGATGTCATCAAGAGTGCTGTAAAAGGTGGCCGGCATGTCCCGGGCCAGTTCGGAGCTGCCGACGCAGCGGACCTTCCAGCCGTCCCCGGCCCGCTCGCAGGACGAGACGATCCACTCCTCGTCCCGGATCACCACCACGCTGCCCGCCGCGAACGCGGTGTCAGTCGTCGGCACCCGTCACCATCCCTCGCTTGATCACGGCGCCACACGGCGCCCAGTACCCGACACTGGACGGTAGTGCCCTGCCACGGTGTGTACAGCCCCGCGATCCATCCGGACAATCGCTCCGAACCTCGCGCACGTTTCAGTGGAGTGCAAGCGAGGACGACGCCATGCACCTGCTCCCCGATGCGACCGTGCAGCACGCACTCCAGCTGGCCGTGCTCGTCCTGGGCCGGCCCGGCCGTCGCCGTCAGCTCGTCATCAGCGGTCGCCGACCGCTGGCGAGGCCCTCGGGGCGGGTCATAGACCGGCATTTCCGCGCAGGATGCGGAACACCCGCGCGATCCATACACCGAGCGAGTTGTCACCGGGCTTGGCCAGCACGCGCGCACGGGAGTCCACAGGAGACAACACCCACCGCACCCCCGGGACGCGGCCGCCGAGGGTGGTCACTCCGCCCCGGCGCGCCCGGCGCAGCGCGAACCACACAAGCAGGTCGGGGTCCAAGCCGCGGAACCCGTCGCAGGTCATGACGCGCCGCCCGTCGGGTCGGGCAGCTCGAACAGTTCGGCGAGCACCTCGGCGCAGCGGCCATGCCGGCGCCACACCGCCCGCGACTCCGACGGCAGCTCGGCGGGCAGGATCAGCCGGTCGTCGTTGGTCCGGTGCCGCATGGCGACCGTTTGGTCCTCACCGGCGATAGCCACACTGTCGGTCCACACCGCGCCGACCCGCACGGCGACCATGACCTCGAGCTCGCCGCGCGCATTGGAGATCAGGTCGTGGCGCCACCCGTTGGCGGCCGACAGGCGCCGCAGCAGCGGATCGGCCGTGTACCCCGGGCCGCTCACCGTGCACCCCGATCGTGGGTCGCGTGGGCGCGGTGACGCCCGGCGCGGCGCAGCGTGCGACGGGAAGATCGGGCAATGAGGGTCGCCAGCAGCAGCGCCACGGCACCCGGGCCGAACAACGCGGCCAGCAGCACAAGCACATCAACGATCACGGGGCTGACCGTGCCCCGGGTCGCACAGCGGGCGTCGACGGCGTGTCAACCGTCCCCCGAACTGGCTACACGCGCAGATCCGCCCGCCACGCCAGCCTCCGCAAGTCCTGACCCACCCTGCCCCGAGGGGTGAGGTTGACCAGCTCCGCGATCACCTCGCGGGCGAACGGGTCACGGTACAGCCGAGTTGGGAAGATCTCCTCGGCTTTGAGGAACGCGCGTACGGCATCGTCGCGGCGTCCCCGTAGCCGGGCGGCGGCCCGCCCGTAGTCGGTCCAGTAGCCAGCCTGGCGGGTAAGGAACGGGAGCCGTTCCGGGTACACACCTTCTGCGATGCTGAGTGCTCGGTCGGGCTCGCCCGCTTCCAGCGTGAGTGCCACCCGCCGCGCCGCCAGGCTTGTCGGGCCGAACCCGAACCCGAAGGGGTCATGCTCGCTGATGCGCTCGGCGAGTTCGGCGGCAGTGTCCATCGGCGCGGCCACGTCCCCGGGCCGCTTGTCCATCGCGGCGACCACCGCGTTGGTCATCGTGAGCACGCACATCAGGGAGGCGGTCTCTGGCGTGACCGTAGGCAGCGTGACCGAGTCCAGCTCGGCTTGTGCCAGCGCGAATCTGCCGTCGGCCAGCAGGCCGTACACGGTGCCGAACGCGGCCAAGCCGAGCGTGGTGTCCTCGCCGTGCCTTTCCGCGGCCTCCAGCGCCATGGCGTCGGCCTGCCACAGCAGATCGATGGGTGCTCCCGCGTCCTTGAGCCACATGTTGGTTACCTGCACGTGCAAGAGCGAGGCCAGCGGGAGCAACTCGTCAAGGTCCCGGCCGGCGGCGATGCTGGTGTGTAGGTCGCGGATCAGGCCAGGCAGGTCGCTGGCGACGTCGGGGAACCGGCACCGTCGTCTCACCTCCTGTAGCCGGGTCACCCTGCCGCGTAGCACCTCGACCGGGAGCACTTGCCCACCGGGCCGATTGTGGCTGACGTCCCTCATCGCGAGCCGGACTGCATCAATACCGGCGTCTACGTCCCCGTTTCCGGGTGCCGGCACCTCGATCCGGGTCAGCTCCGAGGGTGCGATCTGGAGCGCCTCGGCTAGGTCGATGATCAGCTTCAGGCTGTCCAGTGCGCGTTTCCCGTTCTCCAGCAGCGACAGGTAACTCTTGTGAATCCCGGCCAGTTCGGCGATCGCCGCCTGAGTCTTCCCGCGGGACTTGCGGATCCGGCGCAGCCGCTGACCGATGGTGCCGGTGTCCTCGGTGCTGGTCATCGCATGTCCTTCGCGCTCGGTGTGTCACGTCGCGTGTGAAACCGTAAACCGCTGTGCGGGTGGCGGCAGGCGGGGACCTGGGACGTGTCTGACGGCGGAGTCAGCGTGGCTGGCACGGAATGGACCGCATCGCCCATAGCATCCATGGTATGAGCTGGGGTATCGACGAGGAGCACACCGCGGACGAGGGCGATGGGGAGTGAGGTCGATGGCTGGGCGGAGCGACTGGCAGGAGCTGCGCGGCCGGCGGATGGCCGAGCCGGGCGCATCGGAGGCCTACGACGCTGCGCGGCTGGCCTACCAGCTGGGGCGGCGGGTGTGGGAGCTGCGTGAGCAGCAGGGATTGAGCCAGACCGAGTTGGCCAAGCGCGCGGCCATGACTCAGCCGGCGGTGGCGCGGTTCGAGGCTGGAGGAACGGCGCCCACGCTGCCCGTCCTCGAACGCCTCGCCCGTTCGTTGGGCGCTGAGCTGACCGTGCAGCTGACACCCCCGTCGTCGGCTGCATGACATCTCGCCGTCGACTGGTTTGTGACGTGTCGCGGCGCGCCGTTGACGACACCCCCGGCGGCCGTGGTGGCTGCCGGGGGTGCGGTCGTCGTGGTCAGTCGAACTCGCCATAGCGCACGCCAGCGGTGAACGCGGTCCCATTCGTCGGGGGGTGAACTGGCAGCACCGGCGCGGCGGAAGCGCAGCGGCTACACGCGCGTCGCGGCGACTTTCCGCGCTGTCCTCGCCAGCTCGCGGGCGTCGCTGCCGGGCCGGGCGGCCAGCGCGTCGGCCAGGGGCAGCAGCCGGACCCGGGCACGCTGCGAGCGCAACTCGGCGACGCCACGGATCGCATGGTCGGCCAGGGGTGTACCGCGCGGCTCACCGGCCTGCACGTAGACGGTGGCGTGCGTGATGTCGGATAGGACGGCGGCGCGCCGGTTAGTGTGACCGCTCCATCGGCGGACCGATGATGCAGCGAAGGCCTCAGCCGTGTCGTACCTCCCTGACTCCAGCGCCAGCCGCGCTGCTACCAGGTCGACATCACCTGCGCGCAGTGCGCGGGGGTCCCACCCGTCTCGCGCGGCCGTGATCGCGGAGCGGGCATCATCCGGCCGTCCTAGGTGTGCCAGCGCGGTCGCAGAGTCCGCCCGTACCCATGCCTCTAGCGCTTCCCGCCGTTCGTCGCTGCGCGGGACCTCGAACAGCTTGATCTGCGCGAGCTGCAGCAGCTCGAAACCGTCGTTCGGGTCGCCGGTCTCCTCGGTCGCGAGGCCGGCCTGTGCCAGTGCGACGGCGTGCCGTAGGCGTCGCCAGCATCGCAAGCAAGTGTCACGGCCTGGCTGTAGTGGTAACGGGCGTTGCTATCGAGGTGCGCATCGAACGCCGCCCACCCGGTCACGGTGTGCATCTCGGCCAACGCGGCGGCTAGGGCGCGCTTGACAGGCTCGTCACCGTCCACCGTCATCAGCCGCGTGTAGTGGATGGCGGCTTCGCTGATGGCGTCGGCCCCACCCCCGTAGAAC
>JBOHGT010000516.1:0-3423 GCA_050700385.1 Pseudonocardiaceae bacterium
TGTCGACCGGTCTCGGTGTCCCAGGCGCGAGCCGCTCCGTCGCCGCCTCCGGTGACGAGAACCCGTCCTGTCGGGTCGAAGGCGACGCTCCGTACCCGGCCGGCGTGAACGTCACGCCGCCACCGCAGCTCGCCCGTGGGGAGGTCCCACAGCTGGAGGGCGCCGGCACCGGAGCTCGCGGCGAGCGTCCGGCCGGCCGGGTGGACCGCGACGGCCCACGCCCGCGACCCATCCTGGTTGAGCACCATCAACCAGGTCGGATCATCGAGGTTCCACGCTCGTACGGAGCCGTCCCCGCAGGCGGCGGCGACGAATCCGGCGGCGGCGTCCAGGGCCCACACCCTTCCGGCGCCCGCGTGGAGTCGTCTCTCGGGCGTGTTCCAGTCGGCGCGATTCACCTCGATCGTCCCGTCGCTGTGTCCGAGGAGGGCGAACTCGCCGTCCGGGGTGAGCGCGGTCGACCACACCGTGTCGCGGCCCATGGCGAGTTCGGAGAGGTGCCCGTCGCGCAACAGTCGGACGGCGCCGTTCTCGCAGCCGAGTGCCAGTTCGTCGTCGACGGCGGCGAGGGCACGGACCCAGTCCACGGCGGCCGGCATGGTCGTCTCGCGGACGATGCCCGCGGCGGTGATGGTTCGTATCGTCGCGTCCTCGCCGGCGGAGTCAATGACGCCGGCGTCCGGCGACACACTCAGTGCGCGTACCCGGTCGCCGGTGGGCGTCGACCGGAGCAGCGTGAGGCGGCCGTCCGCGACGCTCCACAGGCACACCGTGCCGTCGCCCGAGCCGGACGCCAGCAGCGGGGCGTCGGAGGCGAACGCGACGACGCGCACCCAGTCCCGGTGCCCGGGTCGCTCGGCGACCAGCTGTCCGGTGTCGAGGTCGTACACGCGCACGACCTCGTCCTCACCGCCTGCGGCGACGAGGGTGTCGTCGTGTCCGAGGGCGACCGACCACGTGGGGCGGCCGTCGGTGGCGAGATCGCGTTGTCGCCCGCGGAGGCGATGACATCGGATACTGCCGAGAAGGCGACGGCGTAGACCCAGCCGTGGTGACCCGGAGGACACGTACGAGGCGCCGCGGCGGGACCGTCCGAATCCGGCCTCTTGGAGGCGCCCCATCAGCGTGTCCTACTGGTTGCAGTCATACCGTTACCCGCCGACACCGCCTGGAAGAGTGCCCACGTGAACACACTCCACGACGACGACACCGACGCCTCCGCCCTGCGCGAGGCGATGATCGACGAGCTCCGCGCGATGGGCGTCATCCGCACTAACCGCGCCGCCGCCGCGTTCCGGGCCGTGCCGCGGCACCTGTTCGTTCCCGGGGAGTCGCTGACGTCCGCCTACGCCGCGAACAGCTCGGTGTTGTCGAAGCTCGACGAGCGGGGCGTGGTGATCAGCACGGTGTCCGCCGCGCACATTCAGGCGGTGATGCTCGAGCAGGCGCAGGTCCGTCCCGGCATGCGAGTGCTGGAAATCGGTTCGGGGGGCTACAACGCGGCGCTGCTCGCGGAGCAGGTCGGTGCCGACGGTGAGGTGACGACCGTCGACATCGATGCGGAGGTCATCGACCGTGCCCGCAGCTGCCTCGACACCGCCGGCTACGACCGGGTCCGCACCGTGCTGGCCGATGCTGACGGCGGGGTGCCCGAGTACGCGCCGTATGACCGGATCATCGTGACGGTCCGCGCGTGGGAGATCCCGACGGCGTGGGTGGACCAGCTCGCCGACGACGGCCGGGTCGTCGTCCCGCTGCGCCTGCTCGGTCTGACACGCTCGGTGGCGCTCGACCGCACCGCGAAGACCGGCGGGGACACCGCCGGGCGCCAGCTGGTCGGCGAGGACGTCCGGTTGTGCAGCTTCGTCCCGATGCAGGGCGCCGGCGCGCACGCCGAACGCGTCGTGTGTCTGGACCGTGACCGGATCGAGCTGCGGTTCGAAGGCTGGGAGCCCGTGGACCCGATCCTGCTGCAAAACGCGCTGTTCGGCCCGACCCTGGAACGGTGGTCGGGCATCGAGTTTACCCGACCTGACCTGCTGGACCTGTGGCTCGCCTCCTCGCTGTCCAGTTCGGCGATCCTCACCGCCCAGCAGGGCGCGATCGACGACGGCCTGGTCGGGCCGGCCGCGAGGCTCGGGGTGCCCGCACTGGTCGGTCTGGGCGGAATCGCCTACCGCATGAAGCGCCCGGCATCAACCTTCGAGGGGTTCGAGGTGGGCGTCCGCGCGCATGGTCCGGACGCCGCGGAGCTGGCCGAGCAGTACCTCGACGCGCTGCTCGGTTGGCATCGCCAACACCCCAGCACCGACATTCCTGGCCCGCGGATCGAGGTGTTTCCCACGACCGTGCCGGATGCCGAGCTGCCGCCCGGCCGCGTCGTCGACAAGGCCCAAAGCCGCGTCGTCATCAGCTGGCCCTGACCGGTTCAGGGCCACGGGCCGTCACCGCGATCCCCGCCCGGTCCAGCACTCTGCTCACCAACCCGAGGAGAACTCCCATGACCATCGACGAAGCGACCCGGCAGCAGGCCCAGGAACCCGAGTTCGATCTCGACATCACCGTGATCGAGACCGATGCGGGTCTGGCCGAGCTGATGCGCCTCACCGACGACGGCTGCGGCTCGAGCTGCCAGAGCGCCTGCGGCACCACCTGCCCGTAGCCCGGTCGCCGAACCCCAGCACCGTCCCGGCGGCGTGATCACCGACCGCCGCCGGGGCGCCACGACAGGACGGGACGAGGGATGTTCGAGCGTGTGGACGCGGCCCTGCTGAGGACGCCGGCCTGGCAGCCTCCCCCGGGCAACCTCCCGTGGCCCGACATGGGCGCCGCCGACCCGGGAGCAGATGACGGGACTGACCTGGACGCGTGCCTGCGCAAGTGGAGCGCGTGGCTGCGGTTGATGTGGCAGCTCGACGGGTTCGCCGACGCCGTCGAGCTGGCCAGCCCGGCACTGGCCCGTGACGTCCGGCGGGTCTGCGACGGGGCGGTGCTGCCGCCCCGTCGTCTGCGCAGGCTGGTGCTGTCGGTCGTGAAGTATCGCATCCGGCACCACCAGATCCACGCCCTTCGGGTTGTTCGCCGGCGTGGCACCGGTCCACCTCGGCGCCCGGACGAGTGTGCAGCTCACCGGATGCCACCGCGGGGCGGCGCGGGTGGACGAAAACTGGCTGGCGAGGATGATCGGCCTGCTGGAGCGGTGCGACCCGGTGCGGCAGCGGCTCGTTGTCGTGATCAACGACCTCGCGCTCGTGCGGGACGGGCGACTCGTGCTCGCCCACGGGCGCGCGGCAGACACACCGGGCGGGACCGGAGCTGTCGGCCCGGCCGCCGAGGTGTCCGTGCGGCTCAGCCGGCCCGTACAGATCGCGCTCACGCACGCTCGATCGCCGATCGTGCTGCGCGACATCGCCGCAGCCATCG
>JBOHGT010000517.1:0-5953 GCA_050700385.1 Pseudonocardiaceae bacterium
GACGAGGCAAAGGACGCCTTCGCGGCGTCACGGGCGGTGTGGCCTGCTGGGCGGCGCGCCCGGCGTGCCTCCGCTGGACCGTCAGGAGTCGGCGGTAGTCTCCCGCCGTGGCACGCATGGTCGACACCACCTTCTCACCCCTGACCGCGCTGCTCGGCCGGATGGACGTCGAGGAGCTCACCGCCCTGCTGTCCGCCCGCCCGGACGTCCTCGCCGCGCCGGCGCCCCGCAGCGTCGACGAGCTCGCGCTGCGGCTGGACAGCGACCACTCGGTGCGGGCCGCGCTGCACCACCTGCCGATGCCCGCCGTCCAGCTCGCCGAGGTACTGCAGGCGCTGGGTGACGGCTGCCGGCGCGCCGAGCTGGAGCGCCTGCTGCACGTCGGGGACGCCCTCGACGGCACGTCGCTCGACGAGCTGCTCGGCCAGCTGCGCCGGCTCGCGCTGGCCTGGACGGACGGCCCGGTGCTGCGCATCACGCCTGCGCTGAACCGGCTCACCACCGACCCGCTCGCCCTCGGCCCACCCGCCGCGGAGCTGCTGGCAGACCTCACCGTCGAGCAACTGACCCAGATCGCGAGTCACCACGGCATCGCCGGGCAACGGCGCAAGGCCGAATGGGTGAGCGCGCTGTGCGACGTCCTCGCCGACGCGGGGCGGCTGCGCACCGCGCTGGCCTCGGCACCGCCCGAGGTCGCCGAGACCGTCGAGCGGCTGACCTGGCACAGCCCGCGCGCCTACGGGCCGATGCAGGTCGCGCTGTACCGCGTCCGCAGCTTCGGCCTCATTCCCGCGACAAGCTGGCTGGTGCAGCACGGCTTCCTGCTGCCCGCGGGCTGGGACGAGGGGCGGATGCCCCGCGAGGTCGCCCTGGCGCTGCGCGGCGAGGACTACCGTCCGAGCCTCACCACCGACCGGCCGGTACTCGCCACCGCGCAGGTCGGCGCGGTACCGATCCCGCCACCGTCCGTGGTGGAGGGGGTGCAGCGGATGCTGACGGCGATCGGCACGTCCCCGCTGCAGCAACTGGCCGCGGGTGGGATCGGCGTGCGGGAGCTGCGCCGGACTGCCAAGGAGCTCGGCAGCACGGAGGGGCCGGTGCGGCTATGGCTCGAGCTCGCGGCCGCCGCCGGGCTGGTCCACCCCGACGATGGCGGCGAGGTGCTCCCCACCGCGGCCGCCGACACGTGGCTCGCCGAGACACCCGGAGCCCGGCTGGTCACGCTGATCTCGGCGTGGCGGGAGCTGCCCGCGGTGCCCTCGCACCGGGTCGACGCCGACGGCAAGCTGCAGCCCGCGCTCGGTCCGGGCAACGCCGCCCGCATCGGCCCGCCGCTGCGCACCGACCTGTTCGAGTTGCTCGGCGAGCTGCCCGCCGGCACCGCGGTGACCGACGTCGACACCCTGATCGACCTCCTCGCGTGGCGTCACCCGGTCCGCTACCACGACGCCGAGGCCCTCGCCCCTTACCTCGTGGCGAGCTGGACCGAGGCGCAGCGGCTCGGGCTGGTCGTCGACGGGACGCTCAGCGACCTCGGCCGGGCCGTGGCCACCGGCGCATCCGAGACCGACCTCGCCGAGCTGGCAGGCCAGATCCTGCCCGCGCCGGTGCATCACGCGACCCTGCTCCCCGATCTCACCGCGGTGGTCTCCGGCCCGCCGGATGCGGAGCTGACCGCGCTGCTGGACGCCGTCGCCGACCAGGAGAGCCGCGACACCGCGTCGACGTGGCGGCTCTCGCCCGCCAGCGTGCGCCGGGCGCTGGACGCCGGGCACACCGCAGCCGGGCTGCTGGCCCGGCTCACCGAGGTCGCGGACCGCCCGCTTCCCCAGCCGGTGGAGTACCTGATCAACGACGCCGCGCGGCGGCACGGCCAGCTCCAGGTGCGGACGGTGTGCTGCGCCGTGTGCACCAGCGACCCGGCGCTGGCGGCCGAGATCGCGGCGCACCGCAAGCTCGCCGAGCTCGACCTGCAGCAGCTGTCCGCGACGGTCCTGGGCAGCGCCAAACCAGGCGAGCAGACGCTGCGGCTGCTCCGCGCCGCCGGCTACTCCCCCGTCCAGCAGTCCCGGACCGGGCAGACCGTCGTCGAACGGGTGGCGCCGCGCCGCGCCGCTACTCGCCCGCAGGCCCGGCAACCTGCGCGGCAGGCCACCACCGTGGAGCCCGCCGTGCTGGCTCAGCGGCTCGCCGCCGGCACCGGCACGGAACTGCCGGTCACCGAGCACGAGCTGGAGGTGCAGGCCGTGGCCAGTGCCCTCGACGAGGCGCAGGCACGGCTGCTGGCCCACGCCATCGAGCACGGCTCCCCGATACGGATCGACTACGCCAGCTCCTCGGGTGGTTACACCGAGCGGGTCATCGAGCCGATGGCGATGTTCTTCGACGCGGTGCAGGCGTGGTGCCGGCTGCGCAACGGCGAGCGGGTGTTCCGGCTGGACCGCATCCGTGCCGTGGCCCCGGCGTAGCCGGCGAACCCCCTGCGCTCACCGACCTCAGCGCGTGGCGATCGGGGTGGCGTGGATCGGGCCCTCGACATCGGACAGCGGCGAGCCCCGCCCGCCCCAGAGCAGCTGGATCAGCTCCGCGGCGATGGACACCGCGGTCTCCTCCGGGGTGCGCGCGCCGAGGTCCAGCCCGATCGGCGAGTGCAGCCCGGCGAGCTCCTCGGAGGTCATGCCGACCTCGCGCAGCCGCTCCAGCCGGTCCTCGTGGGTGCGGCGCGAGCCCATCGCGCCGACGTAGGCCAGGTCCATCCGCAACGCCTGCTGCAGCACCGGCACGTCGAACTTCGGGTCGTGAGTGAGCACGGTGACGACGGTGCGCGGGTCGATGCGGCCGGCCTCGGCCTCGGCTGCCAGGTAGCGGTGCGGCCAGTCCACGATCACCTCGTCGGCGTCCGGGAAGCGGCTGCGGGTGGCGAACACCGGCCGCGCGTCGCAGACCGTCACGCGGTAGCCGAGGAACGAGCCCATGCGGGCCATCGCCGAGGCGAAGTCGATCGCGCCGAAGACCAGCATCCGGGGCGGCGGGTCGAAGGAGTTGACGAAGACGTCCATGCCCTCGCCGCGGCGCTGCCCTTCCGGGCCGTAGTGCAAAGTCATGGTGCGACCCGCAGCCAGTAGACCGCGGGCGTCGTCGAGTACCGCGCCGTCGGCCCGCGAGGAGCCCAGCGAGCCGGCTTGCCGGTCCGGCCAGATCACCATCCGGGCACCGAGGCGTGCCGGGTCGGGGTGCGCGACGACGGTGGCGACCGCGACCGGTTCCTCGGCGGCGACCGTGCCTGCCACGTCGTCCAGCTCGGGGAAGCTCGCGGGGTCGATCCGCTCGACGAACACGTCGAGGATGCCGCCGCAGGTCAGCCCCACGGCGAAGGCGTCGTCATCGGAGACACCGTAGCGCTGCAGCACCGGTGTCCCGTCGTCGAGCACCTGCTGGCCCAGCTCGTAGACCGCGCCCTCCACGCAGCCGCCGGACACGCTACCGACGGCGCGCTCGTCGTCGGTCACCAGCATGGCCGCGCCTGCGGGCCGGGGCGCGGAGCGAAAGGTCGAGACCACGGTTCCCACCACGGTGGGCCTGCCGTCGCGCCACGCGGTCACCAGCTCATTGAGCACCTCACGCACTGCGGACCTCCTCGAGCAGCCGTTCCAGCGTCGCCAGCGAGTGTCCGGCCAGCAGCCGGTCGACGTAGGGCAGCACCGCCACGATACCGCCTTGCACGGGGGTGTAGCCTGCTCGTCCCGCGTGCGGGTTCACCCACAGCACCCGGTAAGCCAACCGCCGCAGCCGTGCCATCTGCTCCGCGAGTGCTGCGGCGTCACCGCGCTCCCACCCGTCGGAGAAGACCACGACCACGGCGCGGCGGGCCGCGCCACGCTGGCCCCACCGGTCCAGGAAGGCGCGCATCGTCTCGCCGAGCCGGGTGCCGCCGGAATAGTCCGCCACCGCGCGGGAAGCCGCGGACAGCGCCCGCTCCGGGTCGCGCTGGCGCAGCTGCCGGGTGATCCGGGTGAGCCTGGTACCCAGCGTGAACACCTCGGCCGGCATCCGGCGGGCCACCGCGTGCGCGAAGCGCAGCAGCGCATCGGAGTACGGCGCCATCGAGCCGGAGACGTCGACCAGCAGCACCACCCGCCGCGGCCGGCGCCCGGCGCGCCGCCGGGGCAACGCCACCGGCTCACCGCCGGCCCGCAGCATCGCCCGCAGGGTGGCCCGCGGATCGGGCTCCCCCCGGCGGTGCGGGATGCGCCGCAGCGCGTGGCGCATCGGCGGGTCGGGGCGCAGCAGTGCCAGCAGCGCGCGCAGGTGCTCGCGCTCGGCGGCGGAGAGCTCGGAGAAGTCCCGGTGGCGCAGCACCTCGGTGTCGCTGGCCGCCACCCGCAGGTCCCGCTCGTCGTCCTGGCTCTGGCCGCCGGCGGTGGGGGTCGGTGCGAGCGAGGCGATGCGCGACGGGGCAGGCGCGGGGGGCGCACCCCGCCTGCCGGGGCGGCCCGGCGCGTCGCGGAACCATGATTCGAACACCGTGTCGTAGCGGGGCAGGTCGTCGGGGTCGGCGCACAGCGTGACCCGGCCGGCCCAGTAGAGCTGCACCGCGCTGGCGAGGTCGACTTCCCTGGCAGCCGCCAGGTAGGCCTGCACCCGGTGGGGGTCGACCGCGAGGCCTGCCTCGCGCAGCGCGCGGGTGAAACCGACCAGCCCGACCAGCGGGTCCGCCGGT
Source organism: Pseudonocardiaceae bacterium (assembly GCA_050700385.1). GTDB lineage: Bacteria > Actinomycetota > Actinomycetes > Mycobacteriales > Pseudonocardiaceae > WHSY01. The sequence continues at coordinate 4,721 of JBOHGT010000517.1, forward strand.
GCCGTCGTCATCGGGAGCTCCCGGGTCAGGAGGCCAGCAGGGCGCCGAGACCGGCCACGCCCACCCGGTCGGCGTCCTCCCGGTACTTCAGGACGGCGCCGAGGGTGCGCGCCGCGGTCTCGGCGTCGAGCTCGGTGCGCCCGAGCGTGAGCAGCGACTCCGCCCAGTCCAGCGACTCGGCGACCCCCGGTGGCTTGAGCAGCTCCATCTCGCGCAGCCGCCGCACCGCACCGGCCACCTGGCGAGCCAGCTGCTCGGACAGCTCCGGCAGCCGCCGTCGCAGGATGGCCACCTCGCGCGCCAGATCGGGATGCTCGACCCAGTGGTACAGGCAGCGGCGCTTGAGGGCGTCGTGCACCTCGCGGGTGCGGTTGGACGTGAGCACCGTCAGCGGCGGGGTGGCCGCGCGGACCTCGCCGAACTCCGGGACGGTGACGGCGTGCTCGGAGAGCACCTCGAGCAGGAAGGCCTCGAACTCGTCGTCGGCGCGGTCCACCTCGTCGACCAGCAGCACGCACGGCGCGGCCTCCAGGGCAGCCAGCAACGGGCGGGCCAGCAGGAAGCGGCGGGTGAACAGCGATGCCTCGACCGCCTCCACGTCGAGGTCGCCGCCACTGGCCGCCTCCACGGTGCGCAGGTGCAGCAGCTGGCGCGGGAAGTCCCAGTCGTAGAGCGCCTGGCCGGCGTCGATGCCCTCGTGGCACTGCAGCCGCACCAGCGGGACGTCCAGCGCCTGCGCCAGCGCCTGCGCCAGCGCGGTCTTGCCGGTGCCGGGCTCGCCCTCGCAGAACAACGGCCGGTGCATGCGCAGCGCGAGGAACGCGGCCGTGGCGACCCCGTCGTCGGGCAGGTACCCGGTGCCTTCCAGCGCCTTCGCCAGCTGCTCCGGAGCGTCGGGCAACTGCCATTCCCGTTGCTGGTCGGCCGTCACGTCCTAGAGCGTGGCACGGCTCACCGGGGGTCGCCATCCGCGGCGCGGTCCACATCCGCCCCGGTGGCCAGGTCGGTGCAGTCCACCAGGACGAGGTCGTCGCGTCCGGACAGCCAGTCCCGCGCTCCCCGGTCACCGGTGGCGCCGTGGCGCACCGCCTCCCAGTGGTTGCGGCCGAGCAGCACGGGGTGCCCGGGGTCGCCGCCGAACGCGGCGCGGGCGACCGCATCCGGCGCGGCGTGCGCGCCGACCCGCCGCACCACCGCCGCGCCGACGTCGGGCAGGTCCACCAGGTGCACCAG
>JBOHGT010000518.1:0-3839 GCA_050700385.1 Pseudonocardiaceae bacterium
GGCCGGAACCGGGTCCCCGGGCGCGCAGCGGCCGGGGCGTCACCCCCGGGCGCCCGCTGGGGCGGCGCGGTCCGGTCGGTCATGGCACACACCTCCTCATCGCGGTAGCCTGCCACCCGGCGGCGCAGCACCCGGGCGGCCAGCGCGGAGTCGGCCGTGCGGACCACCTCCTGGCGCCGCTTGGCGACCATCGGGACGAGCACGACGAGCCATGCCACGGCCAGCGCTGCGAAGATCAGCGAGCTGGGCACGCCTCGACACCTCTCCCGGCACCACGATCATGAGTCTTCACCACCATGAGTCACGCTAGTCACAGCCGCCACTCCCGTCGCGGAGGCGCGCCGTAACGGTAGGCACACAGTGTGGCCAGCAGCTAGCCCATCGCAGCGTTCACCGGACGCGATGCACGTCCGTCGCGGACGAGCCGGGCGACCAGCCCGTCACCCACCTCCTCACGGGTGAGCGCGAGGCAGCGGTGGTCACGCCATCGGCCGGCCACCTCGAGGTAACGCAGCAGCAGGCCCTCCTCGCGGAACCCGAGCTTGGCCAGCACCCGCAGGCTCGCCGCGTTCTCCGGCCGCACCGTGGCCTCCACCCGGTGCAGCCCGACCGGACCGAACGCGTGATCCACGGCCAGTGCCACCGCACCGGTCGCGATGCCACGCCCGGCCACTGCCGAGTCCACCCAGTACCCCACCCACGCCGAGCACAGCGCGCCGCGCACCACGTTGCCCAGGGTCAGCTGGCCCACGAACGTGCCGTCCACGGTGATCGCGAACGGCAATGCCTGCCCGCGGCGGGCCATCGCGCGCATCCCGCTGCACTGGACCGGCCAGCACGCCGGGTCGTGGCGCTCGGACCACCGGCCCGGGCCGTCCGGCTCCCACTGCTGCAGGTAGTGCTCGTTGCGCAGCCGCACCCTGCTCCACACCGTCGCGTCGCGCCAGCGGACCGGGCGCAGCAGCAGCGTCCCCGCGGGGACGCGGAGCGGTCCGGGGCTGGCGGGCCAGCCCGGGTGGCGGCCCGATGGACCAGCTGCGCCCATCACCGGCTCAGCCCCGCTGGGCGAGGAAGCTCACCGCCACCTCGTCACCCGTGGCGACCTCGGTGACGTCGGCGCCGACGAGGATCAGGCAGTTCGCCTCGGCCAGCGAGGCCAGCAGGTGCGCCCCTGACGTGCCCAGCGGCTGCACCAGGTACTCGCCGGAGTCGGGGTCGCGCAGCAGCTGGCCGCGCAGGAAACCGCGGCGACCGGCCGTGGAGGTCACCGAGGAGAGCAGCCGGGCGGTCACCGTGCGCCGGTGCGGGTTGCGCTTGCCCAGCGCGAGCCGGATCAGCGGGCGCACCAGCACCTCGAACGCCACCAGCGCGCTGACCGGGTTGCCGGGCAGCAGGAAGGTGGGCACCGAGTCCGGCCCGAGCCGGCCGAAACCCTGTACCGACCCGGGGTGCATCGCCACCCGGTCGACGTCCAGCGGGCCGAGTTCGGACAGCGCGGCGCGCACCTCGTCGCCGGCCGACCCGCCGACCCCGCCGGCGATCACGACGATCTCGGAGAGCAGCAGCCTGCCCTCGACGATCTCGCGCAGCCGCCCGGGGTCGCAGGGCACGATACCGACCCGGTGCACGTCGGCCCCGGAGTCCCGCGCCGCGGCGGCGAGCGCGTAGGAGTTCACGTCGTAGACCTGCCCGGTGCTCGGGGAGCGGTCGACGTCGACCAGCTCGTCGCCCAGCGAGAGCACCGAGACCCGGGGCCGGGGGTGCACCCGGACCTTCGCCCTGCCCACCGCGGCGAGCAACCCCACCTGCGCCGAGCCGATCACCGAACCGGAGCGCACGGCGACGTCGCCGGTCTGCACGTCCTCGCCAGTGCGCCGGACGTAGGCCTTGGACGGCACGGGCTTCACGACGGTGACCCGTGCCGCGTGCGCGCCGCCTTCTTCGGTGTGCCCGACCGGGACGACCGCGTCGGCCAGGGTGGGCAGCGCCGCACCGGTCGCCACCCGCACCGTCTGGCCGGGTTGCAGCCGCAGCGGCTGGCGCGATCCGGCCGCGATCTCGCCGACGACCGGCATCGTGGTCGGGACCTCCTGGACGTCGATACTGCGCACCGCGAACCCGTCCACCGCGGCCTGGTCGAAGCCGGGCAGCGGACGCTCGGCGATCACCTCCTCGGCGCAGAGCATCCCCTGCGCCTCGGAGATCATCACCCGCACCGGGACCGGACGTACCGCGGCGTCCAGCACCCAGCCGAGCTGCTCGTCCAGCGACCTCACGCGGTCTCCTGCTCCAACCTCTCGATCAGCCATCCCCGCAGCTCGGGGCCGATATCCGCATCGGTGAGCGCGAAGTCCACCGCGGCACGCAGGAACCCCCCCGGATTGCCCAGGTCGTGGCGCCCACCGCGGTGCACCACCACGTGCACCGGGTGACCCTCGTCGACGAGCAGCACCACCGCATCGGTGAGCTGCAGCTCGCCGCCGGCGCCCGGGGTGATCCGTTTCAGCGCGTCGAAGACCGCCCGGTCGAGCAGGTAACGCCCGGCCGCGGCTAAGCTGGACGGCGCCTGGTCCGGCGGGGGCTTCTCCACCATGCCGTGCACGCGCTTGACGTCGTCGGCACCGGTGTCGGAGACGTCGAAGACGCCGTAGGCGGAGATCTGCTCGCGAGGGATCTCGAAGGCGCACAGCACGCTGCCGCTGTGCTCGGCGCGGACCTCGGCCATCCGGGTGAGCACGCCGGTGGGCATCATCAGGTCGTCGGGCAGCAGCACCGCGACGGCGTCGTCGGCGGGCTGCAGGTTGGGTTCGGCGCAGCCGACCGCGTGGCCCAGCCCGAGCGCCTGCTCCTGGATGGCGACCTCGGCGGCGATGAGCTCCGGCGCCCGGCGGATCTTGGCGAGCTGGTCGACCTTGCCGCGCTCGCGCAGCGTCGCCTCCAGCTCGGGCGACGGCTGGAAGTGCTCCACCACCGACTGCTTGTCGGGCGAGACGACGATCACCAGCCGCTGCGCGCCCGCCTCGGCTGCCTCCGCGGCGACCAGCTCGATGGCGGGGGTGTCGACGACGGGCAGCAACTCCTTGGGCACCGACTTGGTGGCCGGCAGGAAGCGGGTGCCCAGCCCGGCGGCCGGCACGATGGCGGTGCGGAAACTCATGGCCGGTGAGCCTACTGTGACCTGCGGTCACCCCGGAGGAGGCAGGTGCTCGCTTGACGCCGTCCGCGGGCAAGCAGGAGCTGCGCAGGGCGGTGCTCGCCGCGCGGGCCGCCCTGCCGATCGAGGTGCACGCGGCCGAGGCGGCCGCGCTCGCATCCGCGGCCGGCCGGTTCTCCGGCACGGTGTGCGCCTACCACCCCGTCGGCTCCGAGCCGGGGTCTGCGGCGCTGCTCGACGCGCTGCGCGCAGCGGGCTGCCGCGTGCTGCTCCCGGTGGTCACGGCGGGTGGCCCGCTGGAATGGGCCGAGCACAGCGGGTCGCTACGCGCCGGACCGCTCGGGTTGCTCGAACCGGACGGCCCGCGGCTGGGTGCGGGCGCGATCGCCACGGCCGGGCTGGTGCTGGTGCCCGCGCTGGCGGTGGATCGGGCCGGGGTGCGGCTGGGTCGCGGCGGCGGGCACTACGACCGCAGTTTGCCGCTCGCCGCCCCCGGCACCCCGCTGATCGCCGTGGTGCGCGACGAGGAACTGCTCGACGCGGTGCCCGCCGAGCCGCACGACGTGCGTGTCACCGCTGCGCTGACGCCCCACGCCGGGCTCCTCCCGCTGCGGTGACTCCTCCGCTCCGCCCGGCGACTCCTCCCGCTCCGCCCCGTGAAGGGCACTTTCACTGCGTCGGACGC
>JBOHGT010000519.1:0-19591 GCA_050700385.1 Pseudonocardiaceae bacterium
GTGCTCAACGGTGCCAGGGCACCGTTGAGCACTCACCAGCGCCACATCACCCCCGAAACGGTTCCGCGGTTCAGCGGCGGCGCGCGGCGGTGTCGCCCCGGGTGAGGGGCAGGTGCAGTTTGGTGCAGCGCCACTGCGCCCCGCGCTCGTCCATGCGCGCCTCGAACCGGGCGGCCAGTGCCCGTACCCCGGTGCGCAGCGCCACCACAGCGACGGCCTCGAGGACCCACGGCGCAGGCTGCTGCGATCGCACCACGTGCAGCCGCGGGCCCAGGTGCCCGGCCACGGTGCGAAGCCCGGCCAGGTAGGTCAGCAGCTCGGGGCGCAGCACCGGGGCGAGCTGGCGGACCGGGCGGCGCCCATCCATGATCTCGACCGCGGCACGCAGCACCCGCTCGGCCATCGCCGGGGCGAGCGGATCGACGGGGTGCAGCGATGCCGGTTCCTGGGCGGGTAGCTCGATCCCCGGCGGGGGCGTCGCCGGCAGTATGTCGGCCAGCGGGCGCAGCACCGGGCGCCATGGCGGGGCGGGTGGGGGACAGCTGGGTGCGGTGTCGGCTTCCGGTTGGGCGACACTGCTCGTCATCGAGCCCTCCTCGGGGCGTGGCGGATTACGGGATCAAGGTGGTGCTGCCGCACGCGGCGGCAAGCCAGCGGCGTGGCCGATGCGCCGCCGGAGACGCCCGGGGGAGGGGACCGGGACTGCCGTGCGCCGGATCGGCCAGCAGGAGGCGCCGGATCCGGTGCGCTGGAGTATGGGCGTCACCGGTCGTCGCTGTCCCGGATTCCGGAGAAACCGCCGAACCTGTGGACAACCGGTGCGCCAGCCCGGCGAGCCGGGACGACGGCCGTGCCGAGCCCGTGCTCCGGCGCAGTGAACGGCACTTTCACTGCGCCCGGCGCAGTGAAAGTGCCGTTCACTGCCAGCATCCCTGCTGCGCCGTCACGGTGCGTAACATCGGCGCACGCCGCGTCGGCAGCAAGAAGGTCATTGTCCGGCGAATGACGACTCCGGGGAGTTCACGTTGTGCGGTTCCCGATCCGGTGTCTCGCTCTGGACTCACGCCGCCCATGGGATGCGGTGGAAGCCGTCAGTCGATGGTGGCCGGATGCCGACAGCCCGAAAACAACAGGTGCTGGCACAGAGAAGGCACACTGCCCTCGGAAATAACCTGACAGCGTGATGGATCGACACGATGTGATGGTGCTCGGCCAGCTCGGTCGACGTGCGGGTAGGGCGGTCGTATCGTCCACCGGCGTCGGCTCGCAGGCTATGTGGACCCGCCCTTCTGGGGGCTCTGGAACGAGAGGACGAGACATGAGCGCACCAATGATCGACATCGATGACCGCGGGGAGCTCCGGACGCTTCCGGGCGCGCCCCCGGACGATCTGGACGACGAAATCCTGCGGTGGACCTACTACCTGCAGGAGGTCTTTCGCCGCCTCACCGGCGGTTCGCCGGCACCGATGGCGCGGGCCGCGGCGATGATGTACGGCACGGTCTACGATGCGGTCAACTCGATCGATACCATCGGGGCCCCCTACCTCGGCACGGTGCCGGTACCCGGCGGCTGCTCGTCGGATCGTCGGCAATGCCTGGCCGCGGCCGTCAATGACGCGGCGGCCTTCGTGCTCGCGGGCAGCCTTCGCCGGCCGGATGTGATCCTCTACGTACTCGCTGCCTACCTGGCCGAGGACGGGCGGATCGGGCAGGGACCGGGGACCGGCGCGGGCCGCAGGGTCGGCCGCCTCGCGGCACTGCGGATGCTCAGGGCACGTCAGGGCGACGGGTCGGACAACAACCAGCCCTACACCCCTGGGTCGCTGCCAGGCGCCTGGCGCCCGACCGGCAGCGGCTGCAACACCGCCACCACGCCCAACTGGGGGAGGGTGACGCCGTTCGCCATGACCTCTGGATCGCAGTTCCGGCCGCAGCGGCCGGGCGGGTTCCCCTCCTACGCCGAACTGCTGCGTAGCGACCTGTATGCGGAACAGTTCGACGAGGTGAAGCGGGTCGGACGGTGCGACGCCGAAGACCGTGGGGACCGGACTCCGGAGCAAAGTGAGATCGCGGTGTTCTGGTCCAACGATGTGGATGGCACTTACCACCCACCGGGTCAGCATCTCGACCACACGAGGATCATCTCGCAGCAATGCGGTCTCACGCTGCAACAGAACGCTCGGCTGTTCGGGCTCGTGGGTCTCGCTTTCGGCGACGCGGGTATCAACGCATTCGATTCGAAATACCAGACGGAGATCGATCTGTGGCGCCCGGAGACTGCCATCCAGCTGGCCGACACCGACGGCAACGATGCCACCACGGCCGACCCCGGCTGGGAGCCTTTCCTGCTGAACCGGGCCGGTGATGCCCGCGTCAACCCCTGCTTCCCGGCCTACACGTCCGGGCATTCCACATTCGGCGGTGCCTGGGCGCGGATGATGCAGCTGTATTTCGAGACCGACGCCATGACCTTTATCGCCACCACCGACGACCCGCAGGCACGCGGCGTCACCCGCACGTTCACCAGCTTCGGCGCCGTCGCTGCGGAGGACGCTGAAAGCCGGGTCTTCCTCGGTGTGCACTTCCGATTCGACGGCGAGTTCGGCCGCTCCGCCGGCGAGTCGCTGGCCGAGTTCGTCTTCTCGACCCAGCTCCAACCAGTCTGACCCGCGTGGGCCCGGCGCGCAGGCGGTGGCTCTCGGTGGCTCTCGGTGACGGTCGTGTCGAGCAACCTCACGCCGCCTGTTCACCGCACTGACAGCCGCTGCCGCCGGGCCCACTCGAAGCAGACCACCGCGGCGGCGCTTGCGACGTTGAGCGACTCGACCCCGCCCGCCATCGGGATCGACACCCACCCGGTGAGCTCGCGGCGCACCTCGTCGGACAGCCCGGCGGTCTCGTTGCCGAGCACGTAGGCCACCCGCGGCGGCGGTGGCGCCCGGTACAGCGACACCGCGCCTGGCGCGGTGGAGGACAGACCCAGCACGGCGAAGCCGGCCCCGGCCAGCTGGCTGCATCCCAGCTGCGCCGTCGCGGTGCGCAGCACCGGCGCGTGGAAGGCCACGCCGGCGGATGCCTTGATCACCAGCGGGTCGATGGCCGGTACGCCGCGCCGGGGCAGCACGACCCCGTCCAGCCCGGCCGCGGTCGCGGTGCGCAGGATCATGCCCACGTTGGCCGGGTTGGTGACGCGGTCCAGCACGAGCAACCCGGCCGACCGCGCGCCGCGCCGTGCGGCCAGCTCGGTGTCCAGCGGGCGCATCCTGCGGGCCACCACGTCGGCGAGCACACCCTGGTCCTGGCGCCCGTTGCCGGCGAGCACCTTCACGCGGTGCGCGGATGCCCGCTGCACGGTCACGCTCCCTTCGGCCGCCGCGCCGAGGATCTCCTCGAGGCTGTGCCCGCGCGCCCCGTCCGCGACGACGATCTTGTCGACGGTCAGCGAGGGATCGCGCAACGCCTCCAGCACCGGCTTGCGGCCGTAGACGGTGATGAAGGTGTCCTTCGGGTTCGGGCCCTTGGAATGCTGCGGTGGCGGCACTGCCCCAGGATGGCAGGTGTGGGATCGGGGGCGCCGCGTGTCAGGATCGTCGACATGCCCGACCGGCTCTCGGCGCTGGACGCGTCGTTCCTGTACCTCGAGGAGGTCACCACACCGATGCACGTCGGTGCGGTGTCGGTGTTCCGCCGGCCGCGCTCGGGGTTCGACTACGACCGGCTGGTGGAGCTCGTCGAGCAACGCATCGGGATGGTGCCGCGGTACCGGCAGAAGGTCCGCGAGGTCCCCGGCCGGCTGGCCCGACCGGTGTGGGTCGATGACGCCGACTTCGACATCACCTACCACGTGCGACGCTCGGCCCTGCCGAAGCCGGGCAACGACGGGCAGCTGCACGAACTGGTGGCCCGGCTGATGTCCCGGCCGCTGGACCACGCCCGCCCGCTGTGGGAGATGAGCCTGGTCGAGGGATTGTCCCGCAGCCGCATCGCCGTGATCACCAAGACCCACCAGGCGATGGTCGACGGGATCAGTGCCATCGACATCGGGCAAGTGATCCTCGACGTCTCCCCGACGCCGCGGGAGGTCCCCGACGACCTCTGGATGCCGCGGCCCGAGCCGGGTACGGCGACGCTGGTATGGGATGCCGTCAGCGAGGTGGTGGCCCGGCCGGGAGAGATCGTGGACAACACCCGCATCGCGGTGCTCGGCGGGCTGGCAACGGTGCGCAACGTCGCCGACGCGCTGGGTGGGATGGCCTCGGCGGTGCGCACCGCCGCGCGCCCTTCGCCCGGCGGGCCGCTGAACGTGCGGATCTCGACGCAGCGCCGCTTCGCGGTGGCCCGCACTCGGCTCGACGACTACCGCGCCGTACGCCGGGCGCACGGCGGTGACGTCAACGACGTGGTGCTCGCGACGGTCTGCGGCGCGCTGCGCAACTGGCTGCTCTCCCGCGGTGAGGCGGTGAACCCCTCGACCACGATCCGGGCGATGGCGCCGCAGTCGGTGTGTGGTGACCACGACGAGGAGGGCGAAGGCTCCGTGCTCGGCAGCCGGGTAGCCTCCTACCTGGTGGTCCTCCCGGTGGGGGAGCCCAACCCGGTGGTGCGGCTGCAGCACGTGAGCCATGCCATGCGGGCGCACAAGCAGTCCGGCCAGTCGGTGGGAGCCGACGCGCTCGTCGCGCTGGGCGGCTTCGCCCCACCGACGATGCACTCGCTGGGCGCCAGGGCGGCGAGCAGCTTCTCCCAGCGGATCTTCAACCTGGTGATCACGAACGTTCCAGGACCGCAGTCCCCGCTCTACGCCGCGGGCGCGAAGATGCTGGAGATGTTCCCGGTCGTGCCGCTGGCCAAGAACCAGGCCGTGTCGGTGGGTATCAACTCCTACAACGGTGGGGTCTACTACGGGCTCAACGCCGACCGGGACGCGATGCCGGACGTGGACGTCCTGGCGGGGCTGATCGAGGAGTCGCTCGAGGAGCTGCTCGCGACGGTGTCCCAGTGAGGATGTCACAGTGAGGACGTCACAGTGAGGACGTCACAGTGAGGACGTCACGGTGAGGGTCTACGTGCCGGCGACGGTGGCCATGCTGCGCTCGTTCGTCGCCGACGGCGAGCTGGTTCCGGCCTCGGCAACCGCCTTCGCGCTGACCCCGATGTTGCGGGAGTCCTACGCGACAGGTGACACCGAGGAGCTGGAGTACGCCGCCATGATGGAGGCGGCGCGGGCCTCGCTGCGGCTGCTCGCCACGGAACTCGACGCCGATCCCGGCGCCGCGCCGCGGCGGGTCGTGGTGTCGGCCGACCTGGACGGGGTGCGGCTGCGGCCGGATCTCGACGACGCCGCGGTCACGTTGCCAGGCCCGGTTCCGATGGGTGCGGTCGCGGCGGTGCACGTCGATGTGCCCGAAGCCGAGGACGCGGTCCGGGCGGCGGCTCCCGTGATCGACGCCGCCGACCTCGGCGACTCGGACGCCGAGTTCACCCTGGGCGGCGCCGAGGACCACGAGATGGCCTGGTACGCCCGGCAGGAGGTCCCGTTCCTGCTGGAGCTCATGTAGACCCCCCGTCCCGGGCGTGTATGCCGGTTCCGCACGGTGTGTTGGCGTATCCAGCACGGTGCGTTCGCCCGAACCGCGGGCCGAGCCAGCCGGTGCCGTGCGCGAGAACCCAACACACCGTGCTATGCCGCAAACACGCCGGAGTGCCAGGATCGAGGGCACCGACAACACGACAACCAGGGGAGATGCCATGGACGCGATCACGTCCACGCCGGCCCCGCGCAACGAGCCGGTCCGCGGCTACGCCCCGGACACCCCGGAGCGCGAGTCGCTGATCACCCGCCTCGCGGAGCTGTCCGCCGAGCAGGCCGAGCTGACCATGACGATCGGCGGCCGGCAGCGGATGGCCGCAGGCGAACCGTTCGACGTCGTTGCGCCGCACCGGCACGCGCACGTGCTGGGTCGCTGCGCGCAGGCCACCGGCACTGATGTGGCCGGCGCGGTGCGCGCCGCGAAGGATGCCGCACCGGCCTGGCGTGACCTGCCGTTCGACGAGCGGGCGGCCGTGATCCTGCGTGCCGCCGACCTGCTGTCCGGGCCGTGGCGCGACACCGTCAACGCGGCGACGATGCTCGGCCAATCGAAGTCGGTGCAGCAGGCGGAGATCGATGCGGCCTGCGAGCTGATCGACTTCTGGCGGTTCAACGTGCACTACGCGCGCCGGATCCTCGCCGAGCAGCCGAACTCGGCGCCCGGGGAGTGGAACCGGATGGAGTACCGCCCACTCGACGGGTTCGTCACCGCGATCACCCCGTTCAACTTCACCGCGATCGCCGGCAACCTGCCCACCGCACCCGCGCTGATGGGCAACACCGTGGTGTGGAAGCCCACCCCGACCCAGCAGCTCGCCGCGCACCACACCATGCGTCTGCTCGAGGCCGCTGGGCTGCCGCCGGGTGTGATCAACCTGGTGACCGGGGACGGGGCAGCGGTCAGCGAGGTGGCGCTGGCCGATCCCGAGCTCGCCGGGCTGCACTTCACCGGTTCCCCCCCGACGTTCAAACTGCTCTGGCGCACCGTCGCCGAGCACCTGGACACCTACCGCGCCTACCCGCGGATAGTGGGGGAGACCGGCGGCAAGGACTTCGTCGTCGCGCACCGCTCGGCGGACCCGGCGACCATCTCCACCGCGCTGGTCCGGGGCGCCTTCGAGTACCAGGGACAGAAGTGTTCGGCGGTCTCGCGGGCCTACCTGCCCCGCTCGCTGTGGGAGGGCGGGCTGCGCGACGAGCTCGCCGACCTGACGAGGACGATCTCCTACGGCGACATCGCCGACCTGTCGCACTTCGGCGGCGCGGTGATCGACGCACGTGCCTTCGCCAAGCACCGCGACCTGCTCGGGCGCGCCGGAGCCGACCCGTCCCTGGCGGTCCTGGCGGGCGGGAGCTGCGACGACAGCGTGGGGTACTTCGTGCAGCCCACCGTGCTCGTCGGCGCGGACCCGAAGCACGACGTGTTCGCCACCGAGTACTTTGGCCCCATCCTCGCCGTGCACGTCTACGACGACGGCGATTACCACGACATCCTCGACGTGGTGGACTCCACCAGCCCGTACGCGCTGACCGGCGCGGTGTTCGCTACCGACCGCGCCGCCATCGAGCAGGCGCACGCCGCGCTGCGCTTCGCCGCGGGCAACTTCTACGTCAACGACAAGCCGACCGGCTCGATCGTCTCCCGGCAGCCCTTCGGCGGGTCCCGGGGCTCGGGCACCAACGACAAGGCCGGCTCGATGGTCAACCTGCAGCGCTGGACCAGCCCGCGCGCGATCAAGGAGACCTTCGTCCCGCCGACCGTGCACACCTACCCGCACATGCGGCGCTGAGGGGGTGGTCGATCCGCGACGACGCCCCCTACCCTCACATACCGACCAGCCCCGCGCGGCGAGGAGGAATCGTGGTCACCGGTGCGGACCGGACGGTCGTGCTGCTGCACGTCGGCACGCCGAAGACGGGCACGACCTACCTGCAGGACGTGTTGTGGCGCAACCGGGGTGCGTTGCGCCGCCGCGGCGTGCTCTACCCCGGTGACCGGCCGCAGTCGCACTTCCTGGCCGCCATGGACCTGCAGGGTGGCACCGCCGAGGAGGTGGGGGACGCGGACCTGCCAGGGGCGTGGTCACGGCTGGTCGGCCGGATCCGCGGCTGGACCGGCACCGCCGTGGTGTCCCACGAGCTGCTCGCTCCGATGGATGCCGCGCGCATCGGCCGGGCGCACGCCGAGCTGGGCTTCGCCGAGCTGCACGTGGTGTGCACGGTGCGCGATCTCGCCCGCCAGCTCCCCGCCGTGTGGCAGGAGGACTTGAAGAACCGGCACTCCCTCACCTTCGCGGAGTTCGTCGAGGCGGTCCGCGCACCAGAGCAGGGGCACTGGCTCGGCGAGCTGTTCTGGCGCATGCAGGACATCCCGGAGGTGCTGCGCCGGTGGGCGGCGATGCTGCCCCCGGAACGGGTGCACGTGGTCACCGTCCCGGCCCGCGGCGAGTCGCCGGAGGCGCTGTGGGAGCGGTTCGGCTCGTTGCTCGGCGTCCCGCTCACAGGCCTCGACGCCGGCTCCACCGAGCCGAACTCCTCGCTGGGGCCTGCGGAGGCCCACCTGCTGCGCAGGATCAACAGTGAGCTCGACCCGGCACTGCCGTGGCCGGTCTACGAACGCACGGTCCGCCGGCAGCTCATCGACGTGCTGGCGCGCAGACCCGGTGACAGTCAGCGCCTCGGCCTGCCCGCGGCGGAGCTCGGATGGGTCCGCAAACGGTCCGAACGGACCATCGCCGCGCTGCGCGCCGCCGGGTACCGGGTGGTCGGCGACCTCGACGACCTGCTGCCCTGCGACGACACCTCGGCTGCACATCCCGACGAGGTGACCGACTCCGACCTGCTCGACGCGGCACTCGACGCGATCCGTGAGCTGGTGGCTCGCGACGTCTCGGCGCAACCGGCGACGATCGCGTCCCGCTCGGCGGCGTTGGGCAGGCGTGTCGTCGAACTGTCCGGGCACCACGCCGGGCTGCGACGGGTGCGCAGCCTGTACCGGTCCGTGCGGCGATTCCAGTGCGGCCGGTAGTCAGATCCCCTCGGCGAGTACGGCGAGCAGGTCCCGCACCGACATCGCCCGGCGCAGCGCCGCACCGTCGAGCCTGTCCAGCGCGCACTCCGGGTCGGCCGGCGGGCCGAGGTGGGTGCAGCCGCGCGGGCAGTCCGCGATCGCCTCGGCCAGATCACCGAAGGTGGACACCACGTCGTCGGCGCTCACGTGCGCGAGCCCGAACGAGCGGATCCCCGGGGTGTCGACCACCCAGCCACCGCCCACCAGCGGCAGCGCCACCGCGGAGGCGGACGTGTGCCGTCCCTTGCCGACCGCGCTCACCTCGGCAGTGGCCCGCTCGGCGTCCGGGACCAGACGGTTGACCAGCGTCGACTTGCCCACACCGGAGTGCCCGACCAGTGCGGACAGCCGCCCCGCCAGCCGGGCGTGCACCTCGTCGGCACCGGTGTCCGGAGCGGTGACGAGCACCGGCAGCTCCAGCGCCACGTAGCGTTCCAGCACCGCGTCCGGTGCGGCCAGGTCCCGCTTGGTCAGGCAGAGCACCGGCTCCAGCCCGCCGGCGTACGCCGCGACCAGGCAGCGGTCGATCAGCCCGGTGCGCGGCGGCGGGTCGGCCAGCGAGGCCACCACGAGCAGCTGTTCGGCGTTGGCCACCACCACCCGCTCGAAGGGGTCGGTGTCGTCGGCGGTGCGGCGCAGCACGCTGCAACGCTCCGTCACCCACACGATGCGGGCCAGTGCGTCGGGCGCCCCGGACAGATCGCCGATCAGGCCGACCCGGTCGCCGACCACCACCGGGGTGCGGCCCAGCTCGCGGGCCCGCATCGCGACCACCCGCTGGTCGGGGTCGCCGTGCAGCACGCAGGTCCACCGGCCGCGGTCCACCGCGACGACCATCGCGGTGATCGCGTCCGCGTGGTCGGGCCGGCGCTTGGTGCGCGGCCGGGAGCTCCGGCGTCCCGGGCGGATACGGACGTCGGACTCGTCGAGCCGGTCGGTCGGCCTGCTCAGCCGGACCCACCCGCCAGCATCGTGGTCCACATCGCGGGGAAGTCGGGCAACGTCTTGGCGGTGGTGCCGACGTCGTCGACGGTCAGGCCGGGCACGGCGAGACCGAGGATCGCACCCGCGGTGGCCACCCGGTGGTCGGCGTAGGCCCGCCAATGCCGGTCCGGGTCCGCGCGCAGCGGGCAGGGCGCGATCTGCAGGCCGTCGGAGGTCTCGGTGACATCGCCACCGAGCGCACCGATCTCGGTGGCCAGCGCGGCCAGCCGGTCGGTCTCGTGCCCGCGCAGGTGTGCGATGCCACGCAGCACCGATGGGCTGGCCGCCAGCGCCGCCAGCGCCGCCACCACCGGGGTCAGCTCGCCGACCTCATGCAGGTCGGCGTCCACGCCGTCGAGCACCTCAGGGCCACGGACCGTCAGCCCGGCGGCATGGCGGGTCACCTCGCAGCCCATCCGTTCGAGCACCGGGAGGATGGCGTCACCGGCCTGGGTGGTCCGCGCCGGCCACCCGGGGACGGTGATCTCGCCGCCGGTGACCGCGGCCGCGGCCAGGAACACCGTCGCGTTGGACAGGTCCGGCTCCACCGTCCAGTCCCGGGCGACCACCGGGCCGGGGGTGACCCGCCAGGTGTTCGGCTCCGTGTCGTCGACCTCGACGGCGGCGGCGCGCAGCAGCTGCACGGTCATCGCGATGTGCGGCAACGACGGCACCGGCGGGCCCTGGTGGTGCACCGTGACACCCTTGTCGTAGCGGGCCCCGGACAGCAGCAGGCCGGAGACGAACTGCGACGAGCCGGACGCGTCCAGCGTCACATCGCCACCGGGCAGCGATCCCGTCCCGGTGAGCACGAACGGCAGCGTGTCGCCGGTGACCGCGCAGCCGAGTGCCCGTAGCGCGTCGAGCACGGTGGACATCGGGCGCTGCCGGGCCCGCGGGTCGCCGTCGAACCGGACCTCGCCGGTGGTCAGCGCCGCCAGCGGCGGGACGAAGCGCATCACGGTCCCGGCCAGGCCGCAGTCCACCTCGCCGCCGTGCAGCCCGTCGCTCGCGTCGACGGTGACCTCGGTGCCGGTGGCCTGCACCGCTACCCCGAGGGCGCGCAGCGCTGCGATCATGAGGTCGGTGTCGCGGCTGCGCAGCGCGCCGGTGATCCTCGCAGGACTGCCGGCCAGCGCGGCCAGCAGCAGTGCCCGGTTGGTGATCGACTTCGACCCCGGGACGGCAACGGTGGCGCGCACCGGTCCCGTCGCGGTCGGGGCGGGCCAGGGTGTCGTCATGGGGCCATCATCGCCTACCGAGACCTGCTTGCAGGGTCGAGGCATCGATACGTGCACCGGCTCGCGGCGACGCCCGCGTCGATGGACCGTGCCACGATGGGGGCATGTGCGGCAGGTACGCCTCCACCAAGGACCCGGCGACGCTGGCCATCGAGTTCGACGCGGTCGACGGCACCGAAGGGCAGGCGCCGGAACCCGATCACAATGTGGCGCCGACCAAGCCGGTGCTGGCGGTGGTGACCCGCCACCCCCGCGACGCCGACGGCACCCCTGATCCGGCGCGCACCGTGCGCAGCATCCGGGTGATGCGCTGGGGGCTGGTGCCGCAGTGGGCGAAGGACCCTTCGGTCGGCTCCCGAATGATCAACGCCCGCGCCGAGAGCGCCGCGGACAAGCCCGCGTTCCGCACCGCGCTGGCCAAGCGGCGCTGCCTGCTGCCCGCCGACGGCTGGTTCGAGTGGCAGCGTGACGGCAACCGCAGGCAGCCCTACTTCCTCACCCCGGCCGACGGGTCGGGGGTGGCGCTGGCGGCGCTGTGGGAGACCTGGCGCGGGCCGGATGCCGAGCCCGGCGCATCGCCGCTGGTCAGCTGCGCGGTGCTGACCACGCAGGCGGTCGGGCCGCTGACCGGCATCCACGACCGGATGCCGCTGGTGCTGCCGGGGGCGTCCTGGCCGGCCTGGCTGGACCCGGACTCCGCCGACCCCGGCAGCCTGCTCGCCCCGCCGTCGCCCGAGCTGGCCGCGTCCTTCGAGCTGCGGCCGGTCTCCACGGTGGTGAACGACGTCCGGCACAACGGGCCGGAGCTGCTCGCGCCCGTCGCGGCCGCGACGGACCAGCCCACCCTGCTCGACGTCGATGCCCTCCGATGACGACCCACCCCCGATGACGACCCGATGACGACGCTGCGGCTGGACACCCCGCACGGCCCCGCCCGCGCCGAGCTGCACTGCTGCCCGCAGGGCCGGGCCGCGCTGCTGCTCGGGCACGGCGCGGGCGGTGGGACCGAGTCTGCCGACCTGATCGCCGCCACCCGGGCGGCTACGGATGCCGGCGTGCACGTCGCGCTCGTCGAGCAGCCCTACCGGGTGGCCGGGCGGCGGGCGCCCGCCCCGGCGCGGCAGCTCGACGCGGCCTGGCTGGCGGTCGCCGCCCGGCTCGGTGACGGTGTGTTCGCCGACCTGCCGCTGGTGTTCGGGGGCCGCTCCTCCGGCGCCAGGGTGGCGTGCCGCACGGCGGCCGACGGCGGGGCGGCGGCGGTGCTGTGTCTGGCTTTCCCGGTGCACCCGGTCGGCCGCCCGGACCGCAGCCGGATGGGCGAGCTGGACTGCGTGGAGGTGCCGGTGCTCGTGGTGCAGGGCGAGCGCGACCCGTTCGGGCGCCCGGAGCCCGCTGCCGGCCGCGAGGTGGTGCTGCTGTCCGGCGATCATTCGCTGAAGGTGGATCCGGTGGGTGTGGGCCGGGCGGTGGGGGAGTGGCTGGAGCGCAGGCTGCGCCTGCTCGAGTGACCCACCCGTCGTGAGTGTTTACCGGCGCTCGGGCGCCCAGCGCCACTCACAGGAATGCCGGGCCGCCCGGCTGCGTTGCCAGCCGACGTGGTGGACACCGTGCAACGCAGGAGCCCGGGGCGGCCCCGCCGGACGGCAGGCCGAATGGTGACGCAACGCGTACGCTCGACCCCGGTCCAGGCGGCTCCGGGCAGGCAGACCCGGGACGCGCGTCGGGGAGGCACGGGCCCGGACCGGGAGCCCGCGCTGCACGAAGGGAGAGCGGTGCCACGAGCCACCGTGGGGGCGGCCGAGGAGGGCCGGCAGCAGGCGGAGACCCCGGAGGAGCGGACGGCGCGCTTCGAGCGCGACGCGATGCCGCTGCTCGACCAGCTCTATGCCGCCGCCATGCGGATGACCCGTAACCCTGCCGACGCCGAGGACCTGGTGCAGGAGACCTACCTCAAGGCCTACAACGCCTTCGAGTCCTTCCGTGAGGGCACCAACCTCAAGGCATGGATGTACCGCATCCTGACCAACACCTACATCAACGGTTACCGTAAGCGGCAGCGCCAGCCGGCGCAGCAGCCCACCGAGGAGATCACCGACTGGCAGCTCGCCCAGGCCGGGCAGCACACCTCGACGGGGCTGCCCTCTGCCGAGATGGAGGCCATGGACCAGCTGCCCGACTCCGACGTCAAGGAAGCGCTGGGCCAGCTCGCCGAGGACTTCCGGATGGCGGTCTACCTGGCCGACGTCGAGGGCTTCGCCTACAAGGAGATCGCCGAGATCATGGGCACCCCGATCGGGACCGTAATGTCTCGGCTGCACCGCGGTCGCCGGCAGCTGCGCGATCTGCTCACCGGGGTGGCGCGCGAGCGCGGCTTCCTGCGGGGTGAGGAGGTGACGTCGTGAGCTGCGGCCAGCCGCACGACACCGACTGCGGCGAGGTGCTTGCCGAGGTGTGGATGTTCCTGGACAACGAGTGCGACCCCGAGCGCCGGGAGCTGCTGCAGCGTCACCTCGATGAGTGCGGTCCATGCCTCGAGGAGTTCGGGCTCGACGAGCACCTCAAGACGTTGCTGGCCCGCAAGTGCGGCGGCGAGCATGCGCCGGATGGGTTGCGGCAGCGGCTGCGTGAGTCGATCAGGGAGATCCTGGTCGCCCAGGCCGAGGTGACGGTGCGCAGCGCCGAGGTGAGGGTGGAGCGCGGCGACGGCGGGACCGTGGTCGAGGTGCGCAGCACCGAGGTACGCCGGGAGCGGTGAACGTCCGTCAGCTGTGCGGCCGCTTGCCGTGGTTGGATGCGTTCTTCTTGCGGTCGCGCTTCTTGCGGGCACGCCTCGACACGCTTGTCCTCCTTGGCTTCTCGCTCGCCGTCGTGGCGCCACGACGGGCTGGCGGCGGTCACTCTACCCGTCATGGTTGCGGGGCGGGGGCGTGGTTTGATGAGGCTCGCGCACCCAGCGCCGAGGGAGGGCGAGCGATGTCAGAGGAGATCCGCGCCGAGATGGTGGCGAACGTCTGGAAGATCGTCGTCGCCGAGGGCGACGAGGTCTCCGACGGCGACACCCTGGTGATCCTGGAGTCCATGAAGATGGAGATCCCGGTGCTCACCGAGGCGGATGGCACGGTCTGCACGCTCGCGGTCACCGAGGGTGACGTGGTGCAGGAAGGTGATCTCATCGCCGTTGTCGAGTGACGGCGGGCGGGGCTCGCGATGTCCACGCTGAGCGAGCTGCTCGCCGAGCACACCCAGCTCACCGGGGCCGCGGTGGACCACCTGCACCGTGTGGTCGCGGAGTGGCAGTTGCTCGCCGACCTCTCCTTCGCCGACTTTCTGCTGTGGGTGCCGCAGGGGCCCGACGAGTTCCTCTGCGTCGCGCAGGCCCGGCCCACCACAGGTCCCACCACCTACCGCGAGGACATGGTCGGCAGCCGGACGGGCAGGCCGCAGCTGCGGCGGGCCGCCGCCGAGGGCAGGATCCACCGCGACGACGATCCGCACTGGCACGGGGACATACCGCTACGCCGGGAGGCTGTCCCGGTGCTCTTCGGCACCGATGTGATCGCGGTGCTCGGCCGGGACACCAACCTGGCGACGCCGCGGGTGCCCAGCCCGCTGGAGATCGCCTACCTCGGCAGCGCAGCCGACCTCTGCCAGATGATCGCCGACGGGTCCTTCCCCCAGGCCGGCATCACGCCCGACGTGCACACCAGCCCTCGCGCGGGTGACGGCATGATCAGGCTCGACGCCGCCGGAGCAGTGATCTACGCCAGCCCGAACGCGCTGTCGGCCTACCACCGGATGGGGCACGCTGACGTTCTGCTGGGCAGACAGCTCGCCTCCCTCACACGGACCCTGGTGTCCGACCCGTTCGACGCCACGGAGATCGCCCAGCAGGTCCGGGCCGCCGTGAACGGCACACCGAGCCTGCGCATCGAAGTCGAGGCACGCGGCGCCACGGTGGTCTTCCGCGCCCTGCCGCTGCGGCCACGCGGCGATCCCACCGGTGCGCTGGTGCTCCTACGTGACGTCACCGAGGTCCGCAGGCGGGACCGGGCGCTGCTGTCCAAGGACGCCACCATCCGGGAGATCCATCACCGGGTGAAGAACAACCTGCAGACGGTGGCCGCACTGCTCAGGCTGCAATCCCGGCGTACCCGCAACAGCGAGGCGCGCCGGGCACTGGGCGATTCGGTCCGCCGGGTCACCTCGATCGCCCTGGTGCACGAGACCCTGGCGATGTCGCTCGACGAGCGGGTGGACCTCGACGAGGTTGTCGACAAGGTGCTGCCCGTGATTACCGACGTCTCGGCGGGGGAGGGCAGGGTCACGGTCCGTCGCGAGGGCGCCTTCGGCACGCTGCCCGCCGAGTCGGCCACGCCCCTCGTGCTGGTGCTCACCGAGCTCGTGCAGAACGCGCTGGAACACGCCTTCCCGCCGGACGGCTGCGGTGAGGTCGTGCTCAGCGCGCAACGCTCGGCGCGCTGGCTGGACGTGGTCGTCGCCGACGACGGCGGGGGCCTGCCGCCGGGGTTCTCGCTGGAGCGAGCCGAGCGGCTCGGCCTGCAGATCGTGCGCACACTGGTCGACTCCGAGCTGCGAGGCTCGCTGAGCTTGCGCAGGCGATCCCCGCACGGCACCGAGGCGGTGCTACGGATCCCGCTGAGCCGTCGCTGAGCGCGCCGTTTGCGAGGGCCCGGCACCGAGCGGTGCCGGGCCCTCGCAGGGATCGTGCAGTGTGCGCGGATCAGGCGCCGGTACGGGCCCGGGTGCGGGCGTTGCGCCGCTTGAGGGCGCGCCGCTCGTCCTCGCTCATGCCACCCCACACGCCGGCATCCTGTCCGGACCCGAGGGCCCAGGAGAGGCATTCGGCGCTGACCGGGCAGCGACGGCAGACGGTCTTCGCCTCGGCGATCTGCAGCAGAGCGGGACCACTGTTCCCCACGGGGAAGAACAGCTCCGGGTCCTCGTCTCGGCAGGCCGCGCGGTGGCGCCAGTCCATGGTGCTTGCTCCTCGTCGAACGCGCTGGTGAGCGCGTTGTGCTCGTACAGTTGGTCTTGCTCGTCAGGGCTTGTGAATGCTTTCACGATCGCCACGGATGTCAAGGGGTACCCGCGATCGCGGTGGGTCATGTCACCCGTCCGAACGACCTCGAGGCTGGTCGACGGCCACGTCGGAACGATTCAGATCGCCCTGACCACCAGGTGTGCCCTGGGTAACGGTTCCATCACGGATGACGCGCGGCGCATGCGCCACTACTCACCCGCACCTTGTCAACGTCGTCGAGGCGCAGGACGTTCCGCCCGTGCCCTAGCCTGAGCCGGTGCCGACGGATCCTGCCCCGCCCCGGGTGGTGCGCCTGGCCGGTGTGCTGGTCGGGGTGCAGGGCGCGGCCGGCGCGGTGGTGGCGGTCGCGCTGGTGGCGCGGGCGCTGGCCGGCTCGGTCGGGCTGACCGTGACCATGGGCACCGCGATCTGGTTCGCCGCCTGCGCCGCAGCGCTGCTGGCCATCGGCGTGGGGCTGTGGCGCGGCGGGCACGGGGCCCGCGCACCTGCCGTCGTGGCGCAGCTGCTGCTGCTCGGCGTCGCCTGGTACGCGATCGGACCCTCCTCGCGCCCCGGCTACGGGATCCCCGGCGGGCTGTACTGCGTGGCCGTGCTGGTGCTGCTGTTCTCCGGGCCGGCGACGAGGTGGGCCTACGGTCGGGACGTCAGCGGCCCGCGGCGAGGGAGATAGGTCGCCCGACACCGCGGAGCCGGCGCTGACCAGCGGATCGTGTCGTGCTGGTCAGCGCCGGTTCCGCGGGCACCGACTAGGAGGACTGCTTGGTCTCCCAGAAGATCTTGTCGATCTCGGCGATCTGGTCCAGCAGCTGCTGCCCGGTGGAAGGGTCCATGGACGACTTGGCGCCGGTCTCACCGCCACCGGCGGCCTTGGTGGCCTTGTTGAACAGCTCGTGCAGCTGCGGGTACTTCTCGAAGTGCGGCGGCTTGAAGTAGTCGGTCCACAGCACCCAGAGGTGGTGCTTGACCAGGTCCGAGCGCTGCTCCTTGATCTCGATGGCCCGGGTGCGGAACTCCGGGTCCTCGTTGGACTGGTACTTCTCCTGGATCGCCTTCACCGACTCGGCCTCGATGCGGGCCTGGGCCGGGTCGTAGACGCCGCACGGGAGGTCGCAGTGCGCGGTGACCTCCATGCGCGGGCTGCAGCGGTGAAGAATGCGCGACAGCAGTCGCATCGTGCCTCCCTAACGGTTTCGTGCTCCGACGTGTCGCGACTTTACTCCGGGACGGCGCGGCCAGCAGCGGGAAGGAGATCGACGCGTGCGACGGCGTAGCGGCCTGGGTCGCTGGCCGCTGCGCCGGGCGGTGGTGCGCGGGCCGTCCATGTCCCCGGCGCTGCGCGACGGCGACGTCGTGCTCGTCGTCGCCGGGGACCGGCCCCGGCCGGGCTCGGTGGTGCTGGTGCGCTGGCCGTCGCGCCCCGGCCAGCTGTCGGTGAAGCGGGTCGTCGGCCGGCACGGCCGCGGGTGGTGGGTGCTCGGCGACAACCCCCGCGGCTCCACCGATTCCCGCCAGCTCGGCGCCGCCGAGGTGCTCGGCACGGTCCCGCTGCGACTGTGGCCCACCCCGCGCCGGCTGCGCCGTTGACCGGGCCGTTGATCGGGCCGTTGATCGGGCCGTTGATCGGGCCGTTGATCGGGCCGTTGATCGGGCCGTTGATCGGGCGCCGCGCTCAGCCGGCGGCGCCCGATCCTTCGTGGAGAGCACCGGCTCGAGGCCGGCGGGCCACGGCAGGCCGAGCGCAGGGTCGAGCGGGTGCACGGTGCACTCTAGCCAGTGTGACGGGTGCCGCTGACAGCCCCGGGTAAGGCTGACACACTGAGCGCCCCGGCGGTGGTGATGCCGCACGGCGCCATGACCTGGAGCCGCGCCCGACAGTCTCGCCGCTTGGCCCGCATCCGGACCCACCCGCGCCGAGCCGTGATGCGCAGGCCGTCTCGCTGGTGCCCGCCCCGGGCCCCGGCACTCGTACTGCAGGAGGACGGACGTGGCTGCGCCAGCCGGCACCGACCACAGCAACGGCACGCTCACCGAGGAAGAGATCTTCGCCGCGCACGAGGGCGGCAAGCTGTCCACCGGGCTGCCCTTCGCGATCAGCAACCAGCGAGCGCTCGCCACGGCGTACACCCCCGGGGTCGCGCAGGTGAGCCGCGCCATCGCCGGTGACGAGACGCTGGCGGGCCGGTACACCTGGGCGCAGCGGCTGGTGGCGGTGGTCAGCGACGGCAGCGCCGTGCTCGGGCTCGGCGACATCGGCCCACGGGCGTCGCTGCCGGTGATGGAGGGCAAGTCGGCGCTGTTCAAGTCCTTCGCGGGGCTGAACTCGATCCCGCTGGTGCTCGACACCCGCGACGTCGACGAGATTGTCGAGACGCTGGTCCGGCTGCGCCCCACGTTCGGCGCGGTCAACCTCGAGGACATCTCCGCCCCGCGCTGCTTCGAGCTGGAACGCCGGGTCGTCGAGGCGCTGGACTGCCCGGTGATGCACGACGACCAGCACGGCACCGCCATCGTGGTGCTCGCGGCGCTGCGCGGCGCCTGCCTGGCGCTGGACCGCGAGCTCGCGCCGCTGCGGGTCGTCATCACCGGCGCCGGCGCGGCCGGTGTGGCCTGCGCGAAGATCCTGCTCGCGGCGGGTGTCAAGGACGTCACGCTGCTGGACTCCCGCGGGATCATCCACACCGGGCGGGCCGACCTGAACCCGATCAAGGAGGATCTGGCCGCGCTGACCAACCCGGAGGGTCGCACCGGCGGGCTGGCCGACGCGCTGGCCGGCGCCGACGCGCTGATCGGGGTGTCCTCCGCGCTGGTCCCCGAGGAACTGGTCGCGACGATGAACCCCGACGGGATCGTGTTCGCGCTGTCCAACCCCGACCCGGAGATCCATCCGGAGGTCGCGGCCCGGCACGCCGCCGTGGTCGCCACCGGGCGCAGCGACTTCCCGAACCAGATCAACAACGTGCTGGCGTTCCCCGGCGTGTTCAAGGGAGCGCTGGACGCGGGTGCCCGCTACATCTCGGAGGGCATGAAGCTCGCCGCCGCGGAGGCGATCGCGTCGGTTGCCGCCGAGAAGCTCTCGACCGACCACATCGTGCCGGGCGCGCTGGACCCGAGGGTCGCGCCGAAGGTGGCCGATGCAGTTGCCCGTGAGTGCTTGCCGGTGCCATAACGCCCAACGCCACTCACGAGGTGGGCGACGATCTGATCGGAGTTCGGGAGATGATCGAGTTCCGGGCCGTGACGAAGCGGTTCGATGACGGCACGGTGGCCGTCGACGGGCTGGACCTCATCGCTGACGACGGCCGTATCACGGTGTTCGTGGGGCCTTCGGGCTGCGGCAAGACGACCTCGCTGCGGATGGTCAACCGCATGATCGACCCGAGCGACGGCACGGTGTGCATCGACGGGCAGGACGTGTCGGGCCGGCGACCCGCGCAGCTGCGCCGCGGGATCGGCTACGTGATCCAGCAGGCCGGGCTCTTCCCGCACCGCACGGTGCTGGACAACGTCGCCACCGTGCCGGTGCTGACCGGCTCGACCCGCCGCGCGGCCCGGCAGCGGGCGACCGAGCTGCTCGAGGTCGTGGGGCTGCCGGCGGAGGTGGGCCGGCGCTACCCGGCGCAGCTGTCCGGCGGGCAGCAGCAG
>JBOHGT010000520.1:0-1848 GCA_050700385.1 Pseudonocardiaceae bacterium
GGTAGGTGGTGAGGTTGCGGGCGATGTCCTCGTCGGTCAGCGCCGGACGATCGTCAGAGCGGCCGGACGGGTCGCCGATCTTCGCGGTCATGTCCCCGACGATGAACACGACCTGGTGACCCATCCGCTGGAAACGGCTGAGGATGAGCATGGGCACCGTGTGCCCCAGGTGCACCTCATGGCCGGTGGGGTCGATGCCGAACTTGGCGATGAACCGACGGCCCGTCTTGTCGGCCTCGATGATCCGCTCGGCCAGCGCGTCGGCGGAGGGTTGCAGTTCCTGGGACCGGGCGGCGATCAGTGCGGCTTGCTCGGCCGGGGGAAGGTCCGACAGGTCCAGGCTGCGGCGCTGCGTGGTCTCGGTCAGCAGCTCGCGCACGGTGGTGTCGGCCGCGAGGTCCGCGTCCTCGAGCAGGGCGGTGGCGCGGTCAACGGACTGGCTCAATCGGGTCATCGGGCTCTTTCCGTGCAGGTGGGTACCCACCCATGCTATCGACCTGTTGTCAGCTGATTCCTCCTGGTTAGCGAGGCCAGAGGCCGATCAGCTCGATCACGTAGTCGGCGAACTCGCCCACCGCCCGCTGCCAGGCCGGACCGGCGCCCCGGCAGTGTTCGGCGGCACGTGCTCGTCCATGCGCCCGTGCGCTTGCTGGGCGAAGCGGACATACCGGTGCTCGTCCACGCCGAGCAGGACCAGCACCCGATAGCATCTGGGGGCGAAGCGCAGCGGAGGTGGGCGTGTCTTCTGACCAGCCGGTCGGCATCGGCGGCCGTGTCGCCGAGCGGCGCAAGCTCAACGGTCTCACCCAGGCCCAACTTGCCCAGCGGGCGCACGTGTCGCTGTCGCTGCTGCGCAAGGTGGAACAGGGCAGCGCACCGGCGTCCCCGGCGTTGTCGGCGGCGGTGGCCACGGCGCTGCGCACGACCGTCGCCGAGTTGTATGACGCGCCGAGCGTGCGCTACGGCGCCGAACGCGACCACGTCGCAGACGTCGAGACCGCGGTCATGGCGGGTCCGGCGAGCATGACCGCGTACCACCCGCCCGATCTGGATGTGCTCGCGGCGCGGGTAGACGAGATCGCCGGGTTGCAGCGGCGCAGCCGCTACCACGAGTCCTCGGCACTGATGCCGTCATTGTTGGCCGAGGTGCACACCGCCGCGGCCCTGGCGCCGGCGGGCGCCCACAGTGAGCGTGCCCATCATCTGCTGGCCACCCTGTATGGCTGCGTGGTGATCTGCCTGCACCGGCTGGCCTCACCGCTGGTCAGCCAGGCCACCGAGCGGGCCGCCGACGCCGCCCGGCGCTGCGGTGACCCCATGCTGGCGGCGTTGTGTGATCAGGAGCGGGCACTGCCGCTGCTGTACCGGGGCGCCTATGACACCGCAGGGCGCATCGTGGCCGCTGCGCGGGAGTCCATCGCAGACCAGCCGACCAGTCCCGAGGCGCTGTCGGCGCGCGGCGCGATGCACCTGCGTAGCGCGATCATCGCCGCCCGCCAGCATGACGCCGCAACCTCGGATGCCCATCTGGCCGAGGCGCGTGACCTGGCCGCTCGGCTCCCGTTGCACGCCAACGTCTACGACACCGCGTTTTGTGCTCCCAATGTGCAGATTCACTCGGTGGCCGCCGCCGTGGAGATGCACGACGGCACCACCGCGGTGGCCCGGGATGCGAGTAACCCGCTGCCACCGCAGACCATGCGGTCCCGAGTGGCCCATCACAATATTGATCTCGGCCGGGCCTGGCTGCTGCACGGCGACCACGCCAAGGCGCTGGACGCGCTGAACACCGCCCGGCGCACCGCGCCGCAACAGACCCGGTATCACCCGATGGTCGCCGAGACGGTA
>JBOHGT010000521.1:0-8530 GCA_050700385.1 Pseudonocardiaceae bacterium
GGCCGGGCGGGAGGCCGCCGAGAACGCGCTGGGACGGCTGCTCGGCGGGCTGGACCGCACCCGGGTGGAGCTGGGCGCCGAGCTCGCCGAAGCCGAGCAGCGGGTGCTGATCGCACGGCGGATCTACAACGACGCGGTGCGCGACACCTGCGCGCTTCGCTCCCGGCACGCCGTGCGCTGGCTGGGGCTGGCCGGCACAGCGCCCTGTCCCCGGTACTTCGAGATCGTCGAGCCGATGGGGGAGCCTCACGACGCTTTCTCGTAGCGCACGAAGTGGCGGGTGAAGGTCGCGCTGCCCGAGGTGAGCCCGCGCAGGTCGACCGCGTAGCGCAGCAGCTCCGCCCCCGGGACCTCGGCGCGCACGAGCATCCGCCCGACGCCGTCGTTCTCGGTGCCCAGCACCCGGCCGCGGCGTGACGACAGGTCACCGAGCACCGCCCCGAGGTGCTCCTCGGGCATCCGCACGACGACCTCGTCCAGCGGCTCGAGCTGCATCACCGATCCGTGTTCGGCCGCGTCACGCAGTGCGAGCGACCCGGCGGTCTGGAACGCGACGTCGGAGGAGTCCACGCTGTGCGCCTTGCCGTCGACCAGGGTCACCCGGATGTCGACGACCGGGCATCCGGCGGCCAGCCCTCGCTCCATCTGGGCGCGCACGCCCTTCTCCACGCTGGGGATGAACTGGTGGGGCACCGCGCCGCCGACCACCTTGTCGACGAACTCGAACCCGGCGCCGCGCGGCAGCGGCTCCACCTCGATGTCGCACACCGCGTACTGGCCGTGCCCGCCGGACTGTTTGACGTGCCGCCCGTGACCCTTCGACGGGCCGGCGAAGGTCTCCCGCAGCGCCACCTGGACCGGCTCGGTGTCCACGTCGGCGCCACCGGCGCGCAGCCGCGACAGCACCACGTCGGCGTGCGCCTCGCCCATGCACCACAGCACGATCTGGTGCGTCTCGGAGTTGCGCTCGAGGCGCAGCGTCGGGTCCGCAGCCACGAGCCGGCCGAGGTTGCGCACCAGCGCGTCCTCGTCACTGCGGCTGCGGCCCACCACGGCGACGGGCAGCAGCGGTTCGGGCATGTCCCAGCAGGAGATCAGCAGCGGATCGTCCGTGCCGGAGAGGGTGTCCCCGGTCTCCGCGGAGCCGATCTTGGTCACCGCGCACAGGTCACCGGCCACGCAATACGGCACCTCGTGCAGGGTGCCGCCGAGCGGGGCGTAGACGTGCGAGACCCGCTCGTCGACGTCGTGGTCGGCGTGCCCGCGGTCGGCCAGCCCGTGGCCGGAGACGTGTACCGGGCGATCGGGCTGCAGCGTCCCGGAGAACACCCGCACCAGCGACACCCGGCCCTGGTAGGGGTCGACCAGGGTGCGGACCACCTCGGCGGCCAGCGGGGCGGCGGGGTCGACGGCTACCGCGGGGTGCGGCTTGCCGTCCGGGCAGGTCACCGGTGGTGGGACGTGCTCACCAGGGGCGGGGAACGCACCGGTGAGGACCTCCAACAGCTCCGCGAGGCCGACCCCGGTAGCGGCGCACACGGGGATCACGGGGTGGAACGCTCCCCGGGCCACTGCGGTCTCCAGGTCGTCGATGAGGGTGGCGACCTCCAGCTGCTCGCCCTCGAGGTAGCGGTCCATCAGGGACTCGTCCTCGCTCTCGGCGATGATCCCCTCGATGAGCTCGTTGCGGGCCGTGGTCAGCACATCCGGATCGACGCCGGTGGGCTCGCCGCGCGTAGGCGGGTACCCACCGGAGTAGTCGACGAGCTGCTCGGTGAGCAACCCGACCAGCCCGTTGACGGCGTCCTGCGCGTCGCGCACCGGCAAGTACAGCGGAAGTACCCCGGCACCGAACGCGGCCCGGCAGTCCGCGATCTCGCCGTCGAGGTCGGCGCGTGGGTGGTCCAGCCGGCTGACTACTACCGCCCGGGGCATCCCGACCGCGGCGCACTCCTCCCACAGCGCGACGGTCATCGGATCGACGCCCTCGGCGGCGCTCACCACGAACAGGGCGGCGTCCACCGCACGCAGCCCGGCCCGCAGCTCACCGACGAAGTCGGCGTAGCCCGGGGTGTCGACGAGGTTGACCTTGATGCCCTGGTGGGGCAGCGGGGCGACCGCGAGGGTCACCGACCGCTGCTGGCGCACCGCCGCGGGGTCGTGGTCGCAGACGGTGGTGCCGTCCACGATCGTCCCCGTCCGCCCGATCACGCCGGTGGCCGCGAGCAACGCCTCGGCCAGCGTGGTCTTACCCGCGCCCGACGGGCCGACCAGGGCGACGTTGCGGAGCCGTGACGGATCCTCGATCACCCCGCTCGCGTCCGGACGCTCGCCGTTGCCTTTCGAACCCATCGACACCACTCCCGGCCGCGATCGCTGGTGTGCTCGATCTCACACCGTGGGCCGGGACGCCCGCAACCCCGCGATCAGGTGTCCTCGGCGGCGTCGCCACGGTGGCCTTCGACCCGGTGCCGCCACCGACGTACGATCGAATATCGGGCGGTCATCACCGCCTGATCCCGCACTGCAGGCCCGAGGAGCAAACAACCGTGCCCGCCGAGAACAGCCCCACTTCGATCACCGAGCACCAGATCGGTACCGCGCGGGTCAAGCGCGGCATGGCGGAGATGCTCAAGGGCGGTGTGATCATGGACGTCGTCACCCCGGAGCAGGCGAAGATCGCCGAGGATGCCGGTGCGGTGGCGGTGATGGCGCTGGAGCGGGTGCCTGCGGACATTCGCACGCAGGGTGGCGTGGCGCGGATGAGCGACCCGGACATGGTCTCGGGGATCATCGACGCGGTCTCCATCCCGGTGATGGCCAAGGCGCGAATCGGCCACTTCGTCGAGGCGCAGGTGCTGCAGGCGGTCGGTGTGGACTACGTCGACGAGTCCGAGGTGCTCACCCCGGCCGACGAGACGAACCACATCGACAAGTTCGCCTTCACGGTGCCGTTCGTGTGCGGGGCGACGAACCTGGGCGAGGCGCTACGACGGATCTCCGAGGGCGCGGCGATGATCCGCTCGAAGGGCGAGGCCGGCACCGGCAACGTCGTCGAGGCGACCCGGCACATGCGCGCAATCCGCGCCGGGATCCGGCAACTGTCCACGATGGACTCCGACGAGGTGTACGCCACGGCCAAGGAGCTGCGTGCACCGGTCGAGCTGGTCCGCGAGGTCGCCGCCGCCGGCAAGCTCCCGGTGGTGCTGTTCACCGCGGGCGGTATCGCCACCCCGGCCGACGCGGCGATGATGATGCAGCTCGGCGCAGAGGGCGTGTTCGTCGGATCCGGGATCTTCAAGTCCGGCGCCCCGGCACGCCGCGCCGAGGCGATCGTCAAGGCCACCACCTTCCACGACGACCCCGACATGCTCGCCAAGGTCTCCCGGGGTCTGGGCGAGGCGATGGTCGGGCTCAACGTCGCCGACCTGCCCGAGGCCCAGCGGCTGGCCCAGCGCGGCTGGTGAGCCATCCCTCGGCGCGCCGGCGTGGACCGTCCGGTGCCGGTGCGCTGCTGCTGGCCGGCGCACCGGGCAGGGCACTCGACGTCCTCGGGGCGGCACCGGCGAGCGGAGCGCAGCGCAGCTCCCGGATCACGCGGGGCACCGTGCTGGTCCACGCCGACCTGCACAACCACACGCTGCTCTCCGACGGGGACGGGGACCCCGAGGCGGCGTTCCCCTCGATGCGGGATGCCGGACTGGACGTCGCCGCGCTCACCGACCACGCCATCCGCGGCGCATCGGTGGATGAGCCCGATCCCTCGTGGTGGCCGGAGATAGGACTGGATCGCGCCGGCTGGCGGCGCACGGGTGAGCTCGCTACCGCGCACGACCGGCCCGGTGAGTTCACCGCGATCCGCGGGTTCGAGTGGTCGCACCCGCACCTGGGCCACGTCAACGCGTGGTTCACCGACGACTTCACCGACATCGCGACCGATGGGGTGATGACCGAGTTCTACGAGTGGCTGACCAGCGCCGGGCGTGACACTGGGCGCGCCGATATCGGTGCGGCCCCGGGGCTCGCCGGGTTCAACCACCCGGGGCGGGAACCTGGCTGTTTCGCAGACTTCGGTTACCAGGCCGCTGCGGCTGGACA
This sequence comes from Pseudonocardiaceae bacterium, assembly GCA_050700385.1. Taxonomy (GTDB): domain Bacteria; phylum Actinomycetota; class Actinomycetes; order Mycobacteriales; family Pseudonocardiaceae; genus WHSY01. Next base: position 4,099 of record JBOHGT010000521.1, read on the forward strand.
GCTGGTGAGTCTGGAGATGTTCAACCGCACCGAGGACTACCTCTTCGAGGGCGTCGCGCGCGGTGCGACGTCGCCGCTGGTGGCCTGCCTGGATGCCGGGTGGCGCACCGGGCTGCTCGGAGTGAGCGATGAGCACGGCGCGGACTGGGGTTTCCAGGAGGGCAAGGGCCGCGCCGGGCTGTGGGTCACCGGGCTCAGCCGTGCCGGCGTCGCCGAGGCGATGCGGGCACGGCGGTTCTTCGCAACGAGAGTGTCGGGGCTGCGGGTGGACGCCACCGCGAACGGCGCGCGGATGGGGTCGGCGCTGCGGCACCGCGACGGTGCCGTGGAGTTCGCGCTCGACGTCGACCGGGGGTCGGGCTGGGCCGGCAGGCCGCTGCAGGTACAGCTGCTCCGGCCGGATGCGCCCGTGCCCGCGGTGGCCGACGTCGTCTCGATCCGCTGCGGCGAGGTTGCGCGCTTCGACGTCCTGCTCGATCTCGCCGACGGCGGGTGGGTGGTACTGCGCATCGCCGATCCGGCGGCGCCCAACGGTACCCCCGGCCCCCGCGGCCACCCGGCCAATAACCACGCGGTCGCCTACACCAGCCCGTGGTTCCTCGAGCCCTGACGATGGGATCATGTACCCGAAGCGGTAGTGGAGCCGGATCGGCAGCCGGGCGGTCACCAGCGGAGCTTGCCGGTGCATAGGCTCAGGGCATGCAGGTAGCTGTCGTCGGCGTGCTCGCCCTGCAGGGCGACGTCCGCGAGCACCTGCGGATGCTCGGCGAGTGCGGTCTGGACAGCCACCTGGTGCGCCGCCCGGAAGAGCTGGCCGAGGTGGACGCGCTCGTGCTGCCCGGTGGGGAGTCGACCACGATGAGCCGGCTGCTGGTCGCCTTCGAGCTGCTCGAACCGCTGCGCGAGCGGCTGCGCGCCGGCATGCCCGCCTACGGTTCGTGCGCCGGGATGATCCTGCTCGGTAAGCGGGTGCTCGACGGCAGGCCGGACCAGCAGCAACTGTCCGCGATCGACGCGGTGGTGCGGCGCAACGCATTCGGCCGGCAGGTCGACTCCTTCGAGGCCGACCTCGACTTCGCCGGCGTCGAGGGCGGGCCGGTTCGGGCGGTGTTCATCCGCGCGCCCTGGGTGGAGGAGGCCGGGCCGGACGTCGAGGTGCTGGCCCGGGTGCCGGACGTCCCTTCCGCCGGGACCGCCGCCGGTATGATCGTCGCGGTCAGGCAGGGGCGCGTGCTGGCCACCGCCTTCCATCCGGAGCTGACCGGCGACCGGCGGGTGCACCAGCTGTTCTGCGACACGGTCCGGCAGACCGTCGGCGTCCGATTGCCGGCATCCGAGCGCCGGGCGGCCAGCGGGTGAGAGACGAGGAGCACGCGAGTCATGAGCGGCCACTCCAAATGGGCCACCACCAAGCACAAGAAGGCCGCCGTCGACGCCAAGCGCGGCAAGATGTTCGCCAGACTGATCAAGAACATCGAGGTCGCGGCGCGGACCGGCGGTGGTGACCCGGACGGGAACCCGACCCTCTACGACGCCATCCAGAAGGCCAAGAAGAGCTCGGTGCCCAACGACAACATCGAGCGCGCGGTCAAGCGCGGGTCCGGCGCCGATGCCGGCGCCGCTGAATACCAGACGATCATGTACGAGGGTTACGGCCCCGGCGGTGTGGCGATCCTGGTGGAGTGCCTCACCGACAACCGCAACCGCGCGGCATCGGAAGTGCGTACCGCAATGACCCGCCACGGCGGCTCGATGGCCGATGCCGGCTCGGTGTCGTTCCTGTTCACGCGCAAGGGTGTGGTCATCGTGCCCAAAGCGCAGGACCCCGAGCCCGTGTCGGAGGACACCGTGCTGCTCGCGGTGCTCGACGCCGGCGTCGAGGAGGTCCAGGACCTCGGCGACTCCTTCGAGGTGGTGTCCGAGGCGACCGACCTGGTCGCGGTGCGCACCGCTCTGCAGTCCGCGGGCATCGACTACGACTCGGCCGAGGCGAGCTTCGTGCCGTCGGCGAACGTGCCGATCGAGGCCGAAGACGCCCGCAAGGTGTTCCGGCTGATCGACGCACTGGAGGACAGCGACGAGGTGCAGAACGTATACGCCAACTTCGACGTCTCTGATGAGGTCATCGCCGAGGTCGGCTGAGTCCCTTCGGTCCGACCGGACGTGTGTCGGTCGGCCCGCCGGACGCGCGTCCCGGATAGGGTTCGAACGGGTGTTCGCAGCGCGGAGGAGGTGACCGGTGCGGGTGCTGGGTGTGGATCCGGGGCTGACCCGGTGCGGGTTGGGCGTGGTCGACGGTGGTTCCGGGCGCAGCGTCCGCTGCGTGGCGGTCGAGGTGGTCCGCACCCCTGCGGATGTCGAACTGGGGCAGCGATTGGTGGCCGTCGCCGACGCCGTCCAACGGTGGCTGTCCGAGCACGCCCCCGACGTGGTCGCCGTAGAGCGGGTGTTCAGCCAGCACAACGTGCGGACCGCCATGGGGACCGCGCAGGTGGGCGGGGTGGTCGCGCTGGTCGCCGCCCGGCACGGGCTGCCGGTCGCGTTCCACACCCCCAGCGAGGTCAAGGCTGCGGTCACCGGCTCCGGCCGGGCGGGCAAGGAGCAGGTCACCGCGATGGTCACCCGGTTGCTCGCGCTGCCGGCCGCGCCACGCCCCCCGGACGCCGCTGACGCGCTGGCGCTCGCGGTGTGCCATCTGTGGCGTGCGCCGATGGCCGCCCGGCTCGCGCAGGCGAGGGCACGGTCATGATCTCCTCCCTCCGGGGTGAGGTGCTCTCGGTCGGTCTCGACCACGCGGTCGTGGAGGTCGGTGGGGTGGGCCTCGCCGTGCACGCGGTGCCGGCCACCCTGGCGACGCTGCGCCGCGGCGAGCAGGCCCGGCTGACCACCACGCTGGTGGTGCGGGAGGACTCGCTGACCCTCTACGGCTTCGCCGACCCCGAGACCCGCGAGCTCTTCGGGCTACTGCAGACCGTATCCGGAGTCGGTCCCCGCCTGGCGCTGGCCACGCTCGCGGTGCTCGACCCCGACACGCTGCGTACCGCGCTGTCCGAGGGCAACCTCACCGTGCTCACCCAGGTCCCGGGAATCGGGCGCAAGGGTGCGGAGCGGCTCGTCGTGGAGCTGCGCGACAAGGTGGGCGCGCTGGTCTCCTCGGGATGTGACGGGCCGGGCGCGCCGGCGGGCGATGGCACGGGGCGCACCAGGGTCGTCGAGGCGCTCGTCGGGCTGGGTTTCGCCGCCCGGCAGGCGGAGCAGGCCGTGGATGCGGTGCTGACCGAGGGCGACGCCAACAGCACCGCCTCCGACACCTCCGACATGCTGCGGCGCGCGCTGACCCGGTTGGGCCGCAACAGGTGAGCGACGCGGACTCGCTCTCGGCCGAGGTCGACCCGGCCGAGGTCGACGTCGAGGCGACCCTGCGCCCGCGCCGGCTGACCGAGTTCATCGGGCAGGCGCGGGTGCGTGAGCAGCTCGTGCTGGTGCTGGAGGGGGCCCGGCGGCGCGGCGCCGCCCCGGACCACGTGCTGCTCTCCGGCCCGCCCGGGCTGGGCAAGACCAGCCTCGCGATGATCATCGCGGCGGAGCTGGGCAGCGCCATCCGGGTCACCTCCGGCCCGGCGCTGGAGCGTGCCGGCGACCTCGCGGCAATGCTGTCCAACCTCGTCGAGGGCGACGTGCTGTTCATCGACGAGATCCACCGCATCGCGCGCCCCGCCGAGGAGATGCTCTACCTCGCGATGGAGGACTTCCGGGTCGACGTGGTGGTGGGCAAGGGCCCTGGCGCGACGTCCATCCCGCTGGAGATCGCACCGTTCACACTCGTCGGCGCCACGACCCGCTCCGGCGCGCTCACCGGGCCGCTGCGCGACCGGTTCGGGTTCACCGCGCACATGGAGTTCTACGAGGCCGACGAGCTCGAGGTCGTATTGCGCCGCTCGGCAGGGATCCTCGGGGTGGATCTGCGGCCAGACGGGGCGGCCGAGATCGCGAGCCGGTCCCGCGGTACCCCACGGATCGCCAACCGGCTGCTGCGCCGGGTGCGGGACTACGCCGAGGTGCGCGCGGACGGTGCGGTGACGCTCGACGTCGCCAAGGCCGGGCTGGCCGTCTACGACGTCGACGAGGTCGGCCTGGACCGGCTGGACCGTGCGGTGCTGGCCGCGCTGGTGCGGACCTTCGGTGGTGGGCCGGTCGGTGTGTCGACCCTGGCGGTGGCCGTGGGTGAGGAGCCGGCCACGGTGGAGGAGGTCTGCGAGCCGTTCCTGGTACGGGCGGGTATGCTCGCGCGCACGCCGCGCGGGCGGGTGGCCACCGCGGCCGCGTGGCGGCACCTGCGGATGGAGCCGCCCCCGGATGTCCCCGGCGACCCCACACCGACCCTGTTCGACTCCTGACCCGTGGGTCGTGAATGATTTCGGTAGCCGGGGCT
>JBOHGT010000522.1:0-6463 GCA_050700385.1 Pseudonocardiaceae bacterium
TTGCCCAGCAATCTGGTCTCCGATAACCAGGAGGCCGTGCTGGCAGCGGGGCTCACGGCCTTTCTCGCCGGAGTGGGTCAGGCGCCGAACTCATGGCGGGTGGTTTTCGACTCTGGCTGGAGTTCCGGCTCCGTGGTGGCAGCGCGGGTGCGACGCGTCCGGGACAGCGTCGTGGGTGAACTGCGCGAACTGGTGCGCCAGGACATGGTGGTGGCCGAGATAGACGACGTCGACCGCAAGGCGCCCGTCGTCGCTGAGCTGATCGCCTCGGTTGCCGAATCCTGCGCCCGCATGCTGGTGCTGGAGCACTACCCTTGGACCGCCGCAGAGCTGGCAACCTACGTCGCCCGGCTCCTGACCCGCGGTGTCCGCCCGGTCTGAGTGCTCGACCGCGTTTTTCAGGGCCAGATCCGAGGATCGTTTCCGCCGAGACGCCAGTAGTGTATGCCGCCGAGCCCCAGCCTATGCACTATCGTCGCCTTAACCTGCAGGCTTTGAGCGTTCTCGAACCAAACAGAGTGTTTGCGGCCTTCGTCGTCGCGGTAGGTGAACCATGGCGCCTGTTGCTTAGCGTCCCATTCGATTGTCGAACCGTGCTCGAGAGCGAGATCACGTATCTCCTGCCAGGTCAGGCTCTCGCCACGATCGCCGCTCCAATCGTAACCGTAGGTCCCGAGTCCGAGGATGAGCTTGTGCGGGGGTACTTGTGTCGCGGCAAACTCCATGATCGACTGAATCCACGCTATGGGAGCGAGAGCACCGCCCTTCGATGTGTCCCAGTGATAATCGTACAACATTACTCGAACTTCGTCGGCCGCTCGACCGATTGCGCCGTAGTCCTGCGCTTGGTTCTTGCCCTGCGGGCCAGGCTCTGAACTTGGGATGCAGTGTGACTGACAGCAGCTTGCCGTGGGCGTGTAACTCCTCTGCCAGGGCCGCGATGAACGCGGAAAAAGGATCCCGGTCATGCCCACTCAGATGCTCGTAGTCCACATCAATCCCGTCGAAGCCTCTGCTGACGACGAGTTCGCGAATCGCCTGGACGTGCCGTTGGACTGTCCGCGGATCGGCGAGCACGCGACTGACGGAGCAACAATCGAGTCACTGCAGAAGCAGACCCGGGCGCCGGAAGAGATTATTGTTGTCGATGACTTTTCCGATGACGCTACCGGCGCTATCGCTGCGTCCTATGGAGTTACCGTCCACCGACCTCCAGCTAACACCGGCACCAAAGCAGGCGCGCAGAACTTCGCACTCAGTCACGTGAACACAACCCACTGTATGGTAGTCGACGCCGACACAACCCTTGCCCCCGACGCCATCGAGAAGATCCTACCGGCGTTCGATGACGGGAGTATCGCGGCCGCCTGCGGCTTCGTGGTCCCACGGCGGGTCAAGACGGTCTGGGAGCGTGGCCGCTACATCGAGTACCTCTTCTCCTTCTCGTTCTACAAGCAGGTGCAGGACTTCTACCGGCGCCCCTTAATCTCGTCCGGCTGCTTCTCCACCTACGACACTGCCCGGTTGCGCGAACTGGGCGGCTGGCAGACGCGCACGATGGCGGAAGACATGGACCTCACCTGGACAATCTACGAAGCGGGCTTCGGGGTCCGCTTCATGCCGGAAGCCTGCAGCTATCCCGTCGAGCCTGAGAACCTCAGATTCCTGCGGAAACAACTTACGAGGTGGTCCCACGCCTTTGTTCAGAACGTCCGCCTGCACTGGCGGGGTATACGATCGATGCGTTACCTATTCAGTTCGGTCATGGTTGGATACAGCGATGCAGTGCTGGCCTCACTGGTCTACCTCGCGGTACTACCCGTGCTGATGGTCATTGCGTCTCCATGGTTTATATTAGGATATATCATCGACGCACCAGTGATCTCGACTTTTGCGGTTATGCGGCGGCGAGGGCCCAGGCTTGCTGGACTTCCAGGATTTCTTCGGTTGTGGCTGGTCGGGGGGCTGGCGGGAGAAATCGGGCGGCGATGATCTGGCGGCGCAGGCTGGTGAGCATGTCCAGGGTGGCCGGTTCGGTCTTGGACCGGTACCACGGCGCGGAGGCCCGCCGGTGTGCGGTGTCGGTGCTGGGGTGGCCGTGGCGGGTGTACCAGATGATGAGCAGGCTGTGGCAGAACAGCCCGAAGGGGACGGTGCGTTCGACGGCTTTGGTGACACGGTTGCGGGCTTGCCCGACGCCGAGGATGTTCTTGACGTCGAAGAAGGTGACCTCGATGCTCCACCGGGCCGCGTAGCGGGCGATGATCTCCTGCGCGGGGGCGTCAAGATCGGTGGTGACCAACGCGAGGTCATAGCCGCTGCTGGTCGTGCGTCCGGTGTCGCGCAGCAGGATGACGCGGACGGGGTCGGTGCGCCAGGTGCCGTACCAGTGGCATCTGCGCTCGGTGATCTGCACCGTGGCGGTGGTGCCGTAGCGGGTGACGGTGGCCGTCTTCCAGGTCGCGCAGCGGGCGATGTCGGTGGCAGTACCGATCCGGTGACCCTTGAGCCGTGGCCGGCCCCGTTTCCCGGTCCTGGGTGGTGCCAGCTCGACGAACACCGCGTTGGACCGGGCCCGGGTGGTCATGGTCATGTCATCGCCGAGACCGGCGAACGCGCCGCAGCCGTAGGCCGCGTCGCCCACGACATGGATCGCCCGGTCGGGAAACCGCTCGGCGAGGGCATCGACCAGGTCCCGGGCCGGGGCGAGCTGCCTGAAACACGGCGGGGAGCACACCTGCCTGGGGTACTTCTCTCCGGGCGTGGTGTATGCACGTGGCACGCCGTGCGGCACTTGGACATCCCGGCCCTGGGGCCTTGGAGGGGATGCTAAGGGTGCTGGGGACGATGAACCCGAGCTGTCAGTGCGGGTTATCTGTCAGTGCGGGTGCTACGCGATGTCCACGCCGACCCGGCCGGCGAGCTGGGCGGCTTCGCTCGCTACCGAACGTCGCCCCTGTCTGACCACGCTACGCAATAGGTCACGAGCAAGCGGACGATGGGCCACGTCTTCCGGTGCTTCTCGTTCGGTTTGAAGCAGCAGCAACAGCACGCTCGCCGTGTCTCGCCGCTGGCGGTAGCAGCAGGCTTGTTCAAGCCGGAACGCCACCCGTCGCTCTATGGACGCGGCCTTATGGTGGTCAACCTGTTCCGCAAGGTGCAAGCCCTCGGCTGCCTCGCCGGCTTCTTGCTCGATGTCCACGGCGTGCATCGCGACATTGACTGGACCAAATGCCGTCCAGAGCACGTTGCGCTCACCCGTGCGCGCTGCCAGCTTGGCGGCCTCATCTATCCGAGCGCGTGCTGTCCACGCGTCGCCATAGCGCACGGCGGCTACCGAGCCGACGAGCAGGAGCGAGCCACAGAGCGCCATGCTATTCGCATCATTGGCAAGTGGAGGACGGAGCCAGCTAACGGCGTCCATTGCTACGGCTTCGGCGCCTTCTGGTTGCCCATCGGCTAAGAGTACGTGTGCCATATTCCACTCTGCCGCTGCCAAGCGCAGCGGATCATCAGCAACTTCAGCGGCACGGAACGCGCGGTCAGCGGCGAGCAGTGACAGGGCAACCCGTCCAATGCGCTTGGTAAAGTTGCGGAGTAGGAAATACAGATCGGCGGCACACCCGTAGATGTCGCGGCGCTCCCGACTAACGTTGCCAGCAACGGCGGCACGTACGGCGCGCTCCACGTCGACGATCAGTGGTGGCACAACCGCACTGAGCTTGCTGTACCGCTGTGGCGAGGTTTGCCAGATATGCCAGGCAGCCGCAATGCGTGTTTTGAAATCGCTAGAAGACGGCACAGCCTGCTCGGCTGGGTGAATGACTGGCCGAGTCAAAGCCCGATAGACTTCCTCACCAACGTGCGAACTTGCAACGGTGGCCTAGTTGGTTCGTCAGCGAGGAGTGCGGCGACTGGTACGTCAAGCACCCGCGCAAGCTGGAGGAGCACCGGCACCGAGGGCAGTTTCAAGCCGCATTCGATCTGGTAGAGGTAGTCCGTTGTGATACCGGCCAGGCCGGCTACCACCGTGCGCTTCTGACGCTGGGCCGTTCGCGCCAGACGGAGCCGCTCGCCGATCAAGCGGTCTAGCGGCTCGTGCTCTGCTCGCATGCTTGCTACCTCGTGGCTTGGCTGTCCGGTTCCGGGTATGGTACGCCGCCCTGGACTGCCGCTAGCTGGCAGACTGCTCCTCGTGCCCCCGTCTGCCGCTACCCGCCGTGTAATGGTGCTCTGGGACGTGGATCACACCCTTATCGAGATGAGGGGCGTTGGCCGGGCTATCTACGAGCGCGCCTTTGAGGCCGTGACCGGCCAGCCGCTGGTTCACCATGCCGACGTGTCGGGCCGCACTGAGCCAGAGATCATACGCGAGACGTTGACGCTGCATGACATCGAATCCACAGACGAGCTGACACAGCAGTTCGTGGTGGCGTTAATCGGCGGGTATGAGTCAGTCAAAGAGGAGTTGGCCCAGCACGGCCGTGCGCTGCCGGGAGCCAGTACGACACTCGCCCACCTGGCCGAAGAGTCAGCCATCCACCAAAGCGTGCTCAGCGGAAACCTCCGAGCCGTCGCCCATATCAAGCTGGAGGTATTCGGGTTGCTGCCATACCTTGATCTGCGCAGTGGGGCGTACGGTGACGATAGCCCCCATCGGCCAACCCTGGTGGGTATTGCCCAAGCCAGAGCGTTCCAGCGCCTTGCCCACCGGTTCACTGCTGACAACACTGTGCTGATTGGCGACACGCCAAAGGACATGGCGGCCGCTCTTGACGGTGGCGCCAAATCGCTTGCGATTGCCAGTGGCAAGAGCAGTGCCGAGGAGCTGCGTCAGGCAGGAGCATCTGTCGTGCTGCCTGACCTTCTAGATGCGGAGCGGGTGCTGGGACTGGTGCTTGAGCTCGTGGGGTGAGTGAGCACCACGCTCCACGCGGACACTGTACGCGAAGAACTGCCGACAGGTGACTGGCAGCCTCGCCAATGATCTGGAGGTGCCGGACGACCCACACTTGAACGAGTTCATCGGAGTCGAACGAGGAGTGACCCGGGGACGTGTGCCGCCTGATGCGCTCAATCGCTTCCAGCACGTCGACCAGGCGGTCACGGTCACCTCTCACAGGGGTCTCACAGGGGTACCGCATCCCGCATCACTCTGGACCGAACCCGCTCCCGCAGCCCGGCCGGCGTGACGACGTCCACCGAGCCGCCGAGGAGATCGCGAAGATCCATCAGCAGACCGCCGAGGTCGAACAGGCTGCGGCCGGGTTCGAGTTCGACCAGGAAGTCGACGTCACTGCCGATGTCTGCGTCGCCGCGGGCCACCGAGCCGAACACGCGGATATCTCGCACACCGTGCCGGTCGGCGATCTCCAGGATGGCGGCGCGTCGACAACGCAACTCACTGAGCGAGGGGGGCTGATCCCTCGTCGTGTCAGCCATGCCGACTCCTGGACCTCACTACCGGCGTCGTCGGCCATGATCGCAGACTCGTCATCCAGTGCGAGGAACGTTGCGCCGTATCGCGGTCGGATCCACCGTCTGCGCCGTCAGTCCGCGAGGTGCCGCGCGAACCACGCGGTGAACTCGGCGTCGACGGCCGCCGCGTGCGCGGTCTGCGGCGCGGGCTCCAGGCCGGGCTCCTCGGCCAGGGCGTGCGCCATCCCCGAGATGGTGACCACCCGGCCTCGCTCGCCGAGCTCGCGGGCCAGCGCTGCGGCGGGATCGGTGAAGGCGACGTCGTCGTGCTCGCCGACGACCAGCAGCACGTCGGTGTCGAGCTCACCGGCGCGGCGGACGTAGTCGAACCGCTCGGCAACCGCTCGTGAGCGTTCGCTCCAGGGGTAGATGACGCCGTACCGGCGCTCATTTGCCGCGACCGCCGCTGCAAGCTGGGTCATCGGGCTCGTCACTGCCACGGCGCCGATCGGCACCTCGGACCGGGCCGCCACCTCCAGCGCGACCGTCGCCCCCGCCGAGCCACCCGCAACCCCGACCGGGCCGTCCGCAATGGCCAGCTGCGAGCGCAGCTCCGCCACCGCGGCGGGGAACTCCGCTGCCGCCTGATCGGTCACCGGCTCGGCGACGTTTGAGGACGTAGTCCTCGCTCGCCAACCGGAACAACTCGGCGAAGCCGCCGTCGGGTAGCCGGCTGCCGGTCATCGGCAGCCCGACGTATACCCGCCACGCGGGCAGCCCGCTCATCGGCAGGGCGGCGGCCATGGCCGTCTCGCTGCGCGGCGGGTCCATCAGGTGCCAGGCCACGACCAGCGGCGCGGGCGTCGAGGCGTTTGCCGGAGGCAACGCCATGAACGGGACGCCCGCTGCCACACCCTGAACCCGCGTTGAAGCCCGCATCGTCCTCTCCTCGCTCCCGCCGACCCCGACCAGCCGGCGCCCGGTCCGAGTACAAGCAAACCGGCCACATACGCCCCGGCGGAATCTCACACCGTGCCTCGCTACG
>JBOHGT010000523.1:0-13077 GCA_050700385.1 Pseudonocardiaceae bacterium
GATCTGTTGCCGTACGGGCGGCAGGAGGAGTGGCAAGACTCGCCCGAGGGCTGGCCGCAGGCGCCCACCTACAGCCGGTGGACCACCTCCGAAGACATCGCCGCGCTCTACGGCCCGGATGCGTGAGGGCGACACCCGCCGTACAGAACTCGGCAGCACTACCCGTTCGCGCCTGCGCGAGGTGGCAATCCCCTCAAACCGTAGAGACGCGGTTATGGTGATCTTGTAGTTTGGTCGTGTGGTTCGCGCCGCGCGCGAGTGGGGCAGGCGCTGGCCTGCCCGCGCTGTGCGCCGGTTGGGGGCCGTCGAGGCTCCGGGGTCAAGGGCGGCAGTAGGCCGTCGCGTCAGCGATCGCGTGAGCGACCCTTGAGGCTGGAGGCGTCTCCAATGGCCACGCCCAGCAGCTCGCTGGCCCTCGCGCCGCTGGAGACGTAACACAGCAGTAGCGCTCGATCCCGACCGCAGGTCATCGCCGCGAACAGTTCGTCCCACATCAGGTCCGGGATCGCCCGTGGCGTCACCTCCGCGACCTTCTGCCGCAGACGCGCACGGGCGAACGGCCGCGTCGACTCGATCGCGCTGCGGTGCGCCAGCGCCAGCCGCCGCGCACGCGAGGACGGCACCGGATTGGTCACCGGACCGCGCCCGTAGTGTCCGTGGAACGCATAGAAGCCATACACCGCGCTGAGGCAGTGATTGATCGTCCGCGGCGCGTCGCCCTCCGCGAGCGCCAGCTTGCCGGTGCGGGTGTTCACCACCCCAGCAGTCGTGCTGGAGAGCCTTGTCCTCCGTCGTTGGGGGTTGCGCGCGGTTTCATCCAACCGACCAGGACGTCCACCTCAGACCCGGCCGCGCGCTCCCACGCGACGTCCAGCGCCCACAGGATCCTGAACCAGCGCAGCAGATCGTAGCCGTAACTGCGGCTGGTCAGAGGGCTCATGTCGCTCAACGCCAGGTCACGCAGATACCGACTGACCGGCTCGATCTCTCCACCGGCGCCATCGCGCACGACAAACGGAGGAACTCTCCCTCCGCCGCCGCTACCGAACCGACACGGCGGAGGTCCAGCCGACCCTCCATCAGCTGCCGTCGCACGTCAGACATACACCAACCCTTCCAACCACGGATGATCACTCATCCTTGATCAACATGAGTTGGTGCAGTCAACTGAACATCTTCGCCTGGGGGCCTGCCTGAAACTCCCTCCAGCACCGACGCGTCGCGGCCGCAGACGATGGTGGTGTCGGGACGTGTCGGCCCGGTGCTGTCGAACGTCGGCCCGCCCGGCAGTTCGGTGCACCAGTTTGTCTGCGCCCGTGTGGATGTGGCTGCGGTCCTGCTGGACCTGCCGGATGCCGAGCAGTACCGCTTCCACCCGCTGTTGAGCATCGATGAGCTGCAGTACGGCGAGGACATCCCGCTGCGGGAGCTGCTGGAGAAGGCGCAGACCCAGCTGGAGAACTTCGACGGCCCGGTGGACGCGATCATCGGCTTCTGGGATTTCCCGGTGAGCACCATGGTACCGATCCTGTGCCGGCGGCACGGGGAGCTGCGATGCGTGAGCCTGGAGGCGGTCGTCAAGTGCGAGCACAAGTACTGGAGCCGCCTGGAGCAGCAGCAGGTGATCGACGAGCACCCCCGGTTCGGACTGGTCGAACCCCGAGCGCGACAGCGACCCGCCCCAGGGAGTGGACTACCCGATGTGGGTGAAGCCGGTCGAGCTGCCGCCCGAGATCGCCGAGGCCGGCGGGATGGCCTGCCTGGCCGAGGAGGCCGTCCGCGGTCGGCAGCTGACCCTCGAGGGCTACCGCTTCGGCGGCCAGATCCGCTGCTACGGCGTGGTCGACTCGGTCACCCACGACGACAGCCCCAGCTTTGTGCGGTTCCAGTACCCCGCGTCGATACCCCAGCGGGTCGCTGATCGGATGGCCGACATCTCCACGCGGATAATCGAGCAGGTCGACCTGGACAACAGCACGTTCAACATCGAGTACTTCTGGGACCCCGACACCGACGCCCTCCACGTGCTGGAGGTCAACCCGCGGCACTCCCAAAGTCACGCCGAGCTGTTCGAGCAGGTCGACGGGGCGTCCAACCACCAGACCATGGTGCGCCTCGCGCTCGGCCGCGACCCGCAGGTGCCGCACCGGGGCGGCCGCTTCCCCGTCGCAGCCAAGTGGTTCCTGCGGCACTGGAACGACGCCGTAGTCCGCCGCCACCCCACCGGCGAGGAGGTGGCCGCCCTGGAGCGCGAGGCCGAGGGCATCACGGTGGACATCATCGCGCACAAGGGTGATCGCCTCTCGGAGCTCACCGACCAGGACAGCTGCAGCTACAAGATCGCCAACATCTACCGCGGCGCGGACGACGAGGACCAGCTACGGGCAAAGTTCGAGCGGTGCGCCGAGGCGCGCCGTTCGAGTTCGACGAATAGACGCCGTGGGAGGGAGCCAGCACACCCGGGCGCCGCGCGCCGACCAGACGACCTAGGCATGTCAGCATGAGCCATCGGAACGGGGACGCAGAAAGGCTCCTCGTCACCTGCTGGCTCACCGGCGGGGCGCCAGCACGTGTGACACGCCGGGAGGTGGGCCGAGGCCAGCCCGGACCCGGCCATCGGGTTCTTGCGCACCGAACACGATGGGCGCCCAGCTTGGCGCTGGATCTCGTCGAGGAGTTCCACCCGCTGATCGTCGACCAGGTCGTCATGGAGGCGCTGCGCCAGCGCAGGCTGCGACCCGAGCATGGCCGCCGTGACGACAACCGCGGCGGTATCTTGCTCAATGGGCGACCGGATCCAGCGCAGCGTCTATGTCGGCGCGGTCGCCCCCGACGATCCGAGCGAGCTGATCAGCCGGGTGGAGGAGATGATCGACCCGAGGACCGACGTCGCGCACCTGCTGCCCACCTGCGCGGCATGCTGGTCGCGCCTGGTGGTCCGAGGCCAGGCCGACGCGACTCCCGACAGACCCTCCTGGGCCGCGCTGTGAGCCCCGGCCAGCGCTACTCCGTTCGGGTCACGCCGTGGGGAGATCCCCACGCTGTCTCGCGTACGGGCCTGCTGCCTGCGAAAACATCGCACGCCACCGGCGTCTCCAGGTCGAGCGCCGGTCCTGCCGGGCCTCGCGTGCAGCGGCCGGTCAAACACGCTGGTCAGCGGGCCCAACACCAGGGTAGGGTTCCGAAGCACTCACGCCGAAGGGCGTACGAAAATTCCGGAGTTGGCTTGCCGACGACGACCGCGTGCACCTCGGCTGCGTGCTCGAGCCCGTGACGAAGGTGCCCGAGTCGAGCCGGAGGCCCTCGTCGGTGCGCCAGTACCGGTTGCGGTGCATGGCGACCACTGGCACGCCTTGCTGCACCTGGCGGAACGCGGTCGAGCGCCTCGTAGCTCAACTCCGGACCGGCCGCGTGCCCCGCTCGGTGAAGGACTTCGCCGGGCTGCTGGAACGAGCCCAGCGCCGCGCGTGGCGCGTGGTGCTGCTCGACCTCGGCGACACGTCCAGCGCTACCGGCGAGCTGACGACCAACATGATCGCGAGCGCTGCTCCGCACGAGCGGCGGCTGATCGGGCAGCGCACCCGCGAGGGCCAGGCCGCCAAGCGCGCCGCGGGGTTCGGCTCGGCACCCCGTCCGTGCTGCACCTCGACGTGGTGGTGCGCATCGTGCGCGAACGCGAAGCCGGGGCCGCGCTCCGCGTGATCACCGAGGGTGTAACGGCCGATGGTGCCCACCGCCCGCGGCGACACCAGCTGGTCAACGTCGAGTGTGCAGGCCGTGCTCGCCGGGCAGGACGCCGCCGCGCTTAGTCTGACCGGCGGTCGCTGTCCCGGGGCCGTCCGGCGTGAAGGGTGGACCCCCGGCCGGCCCGTCGGGGTGACTCCGAGCCGGCCGGGGCCTTCAGGGACCGGCGCCGAACCAGTCGAACCCGCCGGGAAAGGGATCGGCCGCCAGCGCACACGCCGAGCACGGCGTCCCGCGGGGCGCCTCGTCGACGCCGGCCGCCGACGGCATGCCGTGCCCGCACCGCGCGATCCAAACCCCCAGCGGGTCGTCGGCGGGCTCGGCGAGGACGTGGGCGCGGAAGTCCAGCGGGGACAGCACCCACCGCACTCCCGGGACGCTCACCGGCCACCACCTTCGGGCAGCTCGAACAGCTCCGCGAGTACGTCTTCGCAGCGACCGTGGCGCTGCCAGACCGCACCGGACTCCGAGGGCAGCTCCGCCGGCACGATCAGGTCGGTCTCGCGAGTGCGATGGCGCAGGGCCACCGTCTGGTCTTCCCCGGAGATGGCCACGCTGTCGGTCCACACCGGGCCGACACGGACATAGACGATGGCTTCCAACCGACCGTGCTGGTCATGGAGGAGGTCGTGGCGCCAGCCGTACCACGCGGACAGCTTGCGCAGCAGCGGCGTCGCGGGATAGCTCATCGGGCACCACGCCGGTGCCGACCCCGGCGGGTGACGCGCCGATGCCGGCCCGGCCCGCCGGAATGCGTAGCGCCCGCCGCGGCGGCGCAGCCCCGGCACTCCGGGCCGGGCGGGCAGACCAGCGCCGCGGAGGCCACCCGTCGCCTGCACAGCGCGGTGTAGCGGCCGCTGCCCGCGACCAGCGCGGCGGTGTAGTCGTCGTCGGCGATGCGGTGGCAGCGCCCGTCGGTCGTGCTGGTGACCGGCATCGTCCGCGCCACGGCCGGGGCGCTCACCGCGCGCCCGCCCTTCGTCGAGGGCACTGGAACGCGAGCACCACCACGGCCAGGACGGTCATGTAGGCAGGTACGACCAGGGCAAGGGCCAACTCGGCGAGCACATCGAGAATCACCCGCAGACCGTGCCGCGGATCACACCCCGGGGCTTGCGCCGAATGCGCAACATCCCCCGGTGGGACTACACGTGCAGGCCCGCCCGATACGCCAGCCTCCGCAGGTCCTGACCCACCCGGCCCTGAGGGGACCGCTCGACCAGCCCGGCGATCGCCTCGCGGGCGAACGGGTTGCGGTACACCCGCACCGGGAAAAGGTCCTCGGCCGTGAGGAACGCGCGCACCGCGTCGTCACGGCGGCCCCGCAGCCGGGCAGCGGCCCGCCCGAAGTCCACCCAGTAGGTGGCCTGCCGGCTCGCGAACGGTAGTTGCATCGGGGACACACTGCCGGCGATGCGTACGGCACGGTCAGGCTCGCCCGCCTCCAACGCTAGCGCCATCCGCCACAACCCGATATCCGTCGGCCCAAACATGAACCTCAGCGGGTCATCCTCACCGATCTCGCCGAACCGCTGCGCCAGCTCGGCGGCAGCCTCCATCGGCGCCGCCACATCACCGGGCCGGCTATCGGCCGCGGCGACCGACGCATTCGTCATGGTGAGCGACCCCACCACGTCGGCCGTCTCCGGCATGGTCGCGGGCAGGGCGACGGCGTCGAGCTCTTCCTGCGCGACGTCGAACATGCCATCGGCCACCAACGCGTGAACCGTGCCGAATGCCGCCACGCCCAGCGTGGTGACCTCACCATGCTCGGCCGCCGTGTGCCGCGCCAGGAAAGCGGCCTGCCGCCGCAAATCGCCCGGTGCCCCCGCATGCCGAAGCCACAGTTGGGTCCCGTGCACATGCAGCGCCACCGCCAACTCCAGCAGCTCACCATGATCGCGACCAGTGTCCAACGTCGTGTGCAGATCCCGGATCAGGCCGGGCAGGTCGCCGGCGACCTCGACGAAGCGGCACGCCCGCCTCTTCCGGATGATCTGGGTCACTCTGTCCCGCAGCACACCGACCGGGACCACCAGCCCACCGGGGCGACCGACGTCGACCGCCGTCAGCGCGCGGCGCACCCCCTCGGTGGCCGAGTCAGTGTGCCCGTTGCCCGGCGCCGGCACCGGAATCCTCGTCAGCTCCGACGGGGCGATCTCCAACGCGTTGGCCAGTGCCTTGATCAGCCTCAGGCTGTCCAGCGCGCGCTCCCCGCGTTCGAGCTGGCCCAGGTAGCCGTAGCCGATCCCGGCGCGCCCGGCGATCACCTCGAGGGTCTTGTCCCGCGCTAGGCGGATGCGGCGCAGCCGAGCGCCGATGGTGACAGTGTCCTCGGCGTCCATCTCGCATCACCGCCCTTCACCACCAACCGTATCGAGGGCGCCGTGCTCCTCGCGCGTGGCCCGGTTGCGGTGCACGGCGACCACCGGCACGCCTCGCAGCACCTGCCGGAACGCGGTCGAGCGCCTCGTAGCTCCACTCCGGACCGGCGCCGCCAAGCACCACTACACCGGGTTCGGAGTCATCGAGCCCCACGCGTCACCGAGGCCGTCGGCGATCTCGCCACTGTTGAGCAGCAGGCACCGCGCGCCGGGGGTGGTATTCGGGCGGCTACACCGCTGCGGCGTTCACCATCGACTGCCACGCCCACCAGGCCCACTGTCCGCAAGGCGCCACCAGCATCAGCTGGAGCGCGTGCACCCAGCGCGGCACCGAAGCGATCGTGGTCAAGTTCGACACAGCAACCTGCCAGGCATGCCCGACCAAGACCCTGTGCACCAGCGCCACCCGGTCGAGACGCCAGCCCTCGCTGCGCCCGCGCCCCGTCCACGAGGCCGTCCAGCAAGCCCCGTCGAGCAGACCACCGACCAGTGGCACAACGACTACAAGATCCGAGCCGGGGTCGAGGGCACCATGCGCCAGGCAACCCACGTCACTGGAATCCGCCGCGCCCGCTACCTGAGCCTGCCCAAGATCACCCTGGAACACAACCTCGCCGCGGCAGCAATCAACCTCATCCGCTACGACGCCTGGCTCACCGAAACGCCGCTCGACCGGACCCGAACCACACACCTACAACGACTCTTCACCCAAGCCGCATGAACTCGAATTGGCCAACAGGGTCCTCGTGCCGTGTGCCGGTGAGGTCGGTCAGCGGCAGAGTGTGTCCGTCGACGACCAGGTCGGTGTTGGACATGATGGCGCGGTACATCGACTTCAGCAGCCGCAGCGCCTGTTCACCCTCGCTGGCGCGGATCTGGAGCCGGGCGAGGTTGAGGACGGGTTCGAGCATGTACCTGGCCTGGAGCACGGTCAGCGGATGGTCGGCGGCGCGATAGGTGTCGATGTGCTGCCGGCACAGATCGCTGGCCAGGTCCGCCAAGCCGCAGTCGCTGGCTATCAGCGCGGCCTTGTTCAGGGCGTGCGCCCCTTCGGCCAGGCCGTCCGCGCCCTCCTGTCCCGCTGTGTGCGCGATGTCGGCGATTTCCTTGACCCGCTCGGGAAGAGAGGGACAGGCGGGCCGGGGGCGGCCGAGGAGCGGGAAGCGGCGGGCGGCGGCGGTCAGCATCGTGGGGTCCATGGTCAGCTCCGGGGCAGGAGGGCTGTGGTCGCCGCACGGGCGAGGATGCCCTGGCTGGCGGCCGACAGGCCCAGCCGGTTCCAGTGGAAGATCAGCACGTGGGTGAGGATCGCCCGGACCCCGCGGTCCAGGTGTCCCTGCGCGGCGGCGTCGCCGAGCTGGCGGCCAGCGGTCTGGAACGCGGCGAGCCAGGGCGCAGCGCGCGCGACCGGCCCGCCGGAATTGAACAGCGCGCTGTCTGGCAGGCCGGGGATCGACAAGAGAGTGCGCACATTCCCTGCCAACTGCTCGATCCGTGCGGCGTCGGCGTCGGCTGGTGCGGGTCGTAGCCGGGCGACCTTGTCGAAGACGTCGCCGCATTCGAACCCGTCGAGCCCGGCGGCGCGCAGGAGGCCGCTGAACAGCAGGATCGACAGTTCGCGGCGACCGAGGCCCGGAGCGTCGTGGCGCGCGTAGTCGAGCACGCCGCGGGTATCGGCGCAGAACAGGTCGTGGGCGGTGGCCATCCCGGCCGGGCCGCCGAAGGCGACGGTTTCCGGCTCGTACACCGTCGGCCACCAGCGGGCGATCACCCCAGCCGCGGTCAGCTCGTCGAGCACGTGGTCGACTGCCGCGGTGTCCGCGCCGTGCAGGCGCAGCCGCCAGCAGGGGTGCTTGCGCAAGAACCACCATCCGGCCACGGCTCCGCCGGTCTGGAGCCGGTCCAGGCACGGCCCGAGCTGCGCCGCGCCCACCGCCTCGGCAGTGGACCAGTCGGGAAACTGGACACGCACCTGGTACCAGTCGTGCTCTGCGCGTTGTTTCAGCGCCGCGAGCCCCGCGGCCTGGTAGACCTGCAGGGCGTCGTGGAGGTCGGGTGGGTCCAGGGCGCTGTTCGCCGCTGTGGCCTCCAGGTCGGCGCCCGCGAGCACCGCGAGGACGCCGGCCGCGACCTGGTGCGGGGAAGTGGTGGTCAGGTGATCAGCAGGCATGCGTCCCATCCCGTGCGTGGCGGCGCGGTGTGCCGCGTGGTCTCCAGCACCAGGGCCACCCCTGCGCCTCCGGTCAACAGCCCGCCCTCGTCCCGTTGATTCCCAAGCGAGTCGGCGTGGTGGGCAAGCCTGGCGGCCAGCA
Source organism: Pseudonocardiaceae bacterium (assembly GCA_050700385.1). GTDB lineage: Bacteria > Actinomycetota > Actinomycetes > Mycobacteriales > Pseudonocardiaceae > WHSY01. Next base: position 8,441 of record JBOHGT010000523.1, read on the forward strand.
CGGGAAGCCTCTGGTCGATCGCGGGGTTCCGCGCGTCGCGGGCGGCCCGGTAAGCGGTCTGATAGACCCCGGCCATGCCGTGGCACAGGCCCGGCTCGGTGATCCGGTCGAGCTGTTTATCGGTCAGGCACGCGGCCAGGACGTCCTCTGCTACTTCTCTGCGCCGGGGGTCGTCCGTGGCGATGGCGGCGAGCTGCTGGGCGCGCGCGATGCCGACTGTCCCGTAGCACCAGGACGGTCGGCCAGGCCCAGGTTGGGCGGGATGGCCTGTGCGCAGTTCCTCGCGGGTGACCCACTGCGGCCACCACGGCCCGTCCGCTGAGTCCTGCCGCCACCGGTCGAACCAGCCGTTCAGGATGGCGATCGCCTCTTCTTGGCCGACGACCACGCAGCCGTGTGCGGTGGCGAGGGCGAGCAGGGCGAGCAGCCCGGCCGCGCCGTGCGCCATCCCGAAGTTCGCGTGCCCGCCGAGAGTCGGCAGGATCTCGTCCGGGTCGTGCGCCACCCACCATCCCGGCAACTCCACCCCGTCCTGGCGGCGCGGCTCGGTCAAACCGACCACATACCGCAAGATCCCCGCGAGGACGTCGCTTCCGGGACTGCGGCGCAACAGCAGCGCACCGATCCCCGTCAGTCCATAGAACAGGTCGAATTCAGCGAACGCGGCGGGCTCGCCGCGTTCGATCCTGCCTGCTGCGGTCGCCAGCCGCTTGTGGGTCAGGCGCAGCACGTGCTCATCCAGCGCCCCGGCAGCCGCACGGTAACGAGGATGTCTGTCCGAGGCGGTGTGCAGCACGAACGCGATGGCGGGCGCCCCGTAGTACAGGCCAGCGTGCTCGGCGGCGTCGACCGGCACAGCCACTGTCTGCCGAATGTGCGTCTGAGCGCTGTCCCAGCCCCCGGAGCCGGTCAAGGCTCGCTCGATATGCAGGAGCGCTGTCCCCGCCGCGCCTCGGGCCAGGGACTGGCTGGCCGTCTCCTCAGCGGTGAGCGTCACCAGGCCGCTGTCCACACCGGAGTTCACAGGGCACCGGCCGAGGCAAGGCGACGCAGCGCCGCCGCGCGGGCGAGTCGGCCGGTCTCCTTCTCGAACGTCGGATCGACGCCGACGGCACGCACGTGGTGCTCGTGCAGCAGGGTGCGAAGCACAGTGCCCGGATCGCGCTGCTCCGCGAGGGCTCGGTGGTAGGCGGCCAGCGCGGTGTTCCGGGCCCTCCAGGCCACTGCGACCGCCTCACCGCCCGGCAGGGCGCGGATAGCCTGATATCCCCCGTCCGGGTCGGCCAGACCAAGCGCGTGGTCGCGGAGCGTCCGGTCCAGCGGCCCGTACTCCTGTCGCAGACATCCGATCAGCGCCCGGTACCCGGTCTCCGGGTCGCGGGCGAAGGAAGCGGCCAGGTGCGCCATCGACGCCGCGGCCAGCGCCTGGGCGGGAATCCCGGACGCCTCCGCCGTCGCGATCTGCGCGATGGCGGCTGCGGTATCGGCGGCGAACACTTGCTCGGCCGCAGGCAGCGCTGGGCCTTCGCCGTAGCGGGCGGGATGCTGGGGGTGGGAGGCGAGGGTGAGCTGGCAGGGAAGGCTGCGCATTTGCAGGTCGGCTGCGAAGGCGGCCAACTTGGCGGCGGCCAGCCCGTACTGTTCAGGGCTGGGCAGGCGCATGAATACGGCGAGGTGCTGATCGGTCTCGGGCCGAATCATGTCGCGGTGTCGCCGCACCCACCAAGGCCCGACCAGGCCGCCGAGGTTGTCGATGAACCTGGGCAGGTGAGCGGTGAGGATCTCATCGAACCGCGCGGGGTTGCCTACCAGCTGCGCGTGGATCACAGCGGAGTCACCTGGTCGAAGGACGGCGCCCGGCGCTGCGGTTGCCGGGAGCGGCCGTGAGAGTGGGGTGATCGCGGTCATCGGGATCAGTAGCTCCGCCGGGCGCCCGATCCAGCCCTGGCAGCCGGGCGGGCTGTCCTCTTGCAGTTCGATCCGCCCGGCTCGCTCCAGCCGGGACCGCAGCAGGGCGCGATCCAGATCCTGATCGAGGTCGAGGGGCAGGCGTAGCTCGCCGTGGCACAGCACGACCCGTGCCGTTACCCGCCACCGCTGCCGCCAGGGACGCAGAGCGTCCTCCGCGCCGTCGCCTGCCGGACGGGCTGGAAAGTCGGTGGAGGTGAGGATCCAGCGGGCAGCGGCCAGCACGGTGCGCCGGTACCGGATGCGCGGGACGTAGGGCAGGGTGCGGGCTGCGCCGAGATCGAACCCCCCGAATACCGCGCTGCGCGCGTCGGCGACCTCGGCGAGGAACCTGGCCAGCGGCGGGCTCTGAACGGAGGTGTCCAGGGCGTGCGGAATCCGGGGGATTACACGCCGGCCGGTGGAACGCTGAATCAGGTACATCTGGTCGGCATCGGCGGTGACCGCTAGGTCGTCCACACCGATCACACCGAGATCAGGGTGCGCCGGATCAGGATGCTCCGACAGCGAGACGACGTCGGGGAGCAGCGGCGGGACGCGCACCACGTTCTCGTTGTGCGGGCGGCGCGGTGGAAAGGACAACTGCACCGCCACCACCTCATCCTGCGCCGACTCCTCGGGGTGCGCGGTGTAGGTCGCGGCCAGCCGTGCGCGGTCGGCGTCGTCGAGCAGGTGGGCGAACCGTCCTGCCATGCTGGTGGGGGTGCGCGGCGCAGCGGTGACCCGCAGCTCGAAATCGCCGCGGTCGATCGCCTCGGTCGAGGCTGCGTACACCGCGACGCCGAGTTCGACACGCTGCGGCGGCACGATGTCGACGTGCTCCCCCACGGTCAACGCCTCGATGTCGGTGTCGGTCAGCTCGATCTCCTCGGCCCCATCCAGCGTGGCGCGCTGGATCAGCGCCAAGACGGCAGCGTCGCGCTCGGTCAGCATCCGCCAGGAGGGTCGGGCCCGTGGCGCACCGAGGTAGCCGCCGGGGTATCCGAGCCCGGAGTCGGCGACCAACTCCCGCACCGGCACCAGCGCGCCGGGACCGTAACGGGCGCGGAACCGGGCGTGGTAATCGAGCCAGGCCGCCGAGCCGAACGGCTTGGTGGTCACACGAAGCAGGACGCTGGCGGCGAGCGCGACCTCGGTCAGCACCCGCTCAGGAACAGCGATCCTCGCGTCGAGCCGCACGTCGGCGGCCAGCACGTGACCGGTGCCGGGGACGAGCGCGGTCATCTTCGCGGCGACCGCCTTCCGGATGTCCGCGACCCGCTCGAGGTCGGTGGTGCTGTTGTGGCGGGCCAGCCGGGCGCTGATGTCATCGAGTTCGTCTAGCAGCACGACGATGTCGGCCAGGTCCTCTCCTCCGGCCGCGCGCAGCGCGCGGATCAGATGGGGCAAGGCGTCGACGGTCGTCATCGGTGGCCGCAGGCTGGTGATCAGGAAGCCCCCGTCGACCAGAGCATGCAGCAGGGCGTGGATCTTGTCCGGGGAGGCGGAAGAGAACCGGGCGGTCATCTGCGCGGCGAGCGCGTCGAATCGTATCGGCGCGCCGGCCGCGGCCAGCGCGAACTGCACGGGCCGGGTGAGGTTTAGCGACGACTCCCGCGGCGGCCCTGGGATAGAGGCGCCCACCTCGGCCCGCCTGGCCACGATGACGCGGCCATCGCGCACGATTCCAGCGCTGTCGGCCACCACCATCAGCTGCGGGCGCAGTCCCAGGTGCCGCTCAAGCTGGTCGATCAGCGTCGTGAACCATTCGGCGTCCGCACGCACCACCGCCCGGTGCCCGGTGCCGACGTCGGCCCTCGCGGGCCCGACGGTGGCGGCACCGACCCCGGCGAACATCCCGAACGGGGTCGCGCGCCGCTGCCAGCGCAGCAGGTAGGACGCCACGGAGACGATGGCGCGGCGCAACTCCTTCACCGAGCCAGGCCCGGCACCATCGTCGAGGAGCTGGTCGATGCGCGCACCGAAGGCAGGGCTGGCCAATCGCAGCGCCTCGCGTACCTCCGTGCGCGCCCACACCTTGGTCAGCCACACCCGGCCTTCCTGCTCGATCGCGGCGGGGTCGGACAGGTTCACATGCGTCGGCGGGTCAAGGTCGCCTGGGTCAGTGGTAGCACGAACCAGTACTAGGCGGGTGTGCTGGTAGCGCGTAGACACGGTCACGGTGATCAATCTCCTCGCCCGGTCGTGAACCGTGCCGTCGGCGCTCCAAGGGCTCAGGCGCCGACGGCAGAGGGCTGGCTCAGACCGGGTCGTTGGAGCCGGTGCTGCACGCGCTGGTGCTGCAGGTGCTGCCACACCCGTCGCTCGTGTTACACATCATGATCACGAGCGGCGTGGTGGACTCCACCACGCGCATGTCGAACTCGAATTCTGCGTCGTCGACGGCGGAGTCCTCCACCTCCGTGCGGTCGACGGTCAGCGCTGGCGCCATCGGATCTCACTCCTCACTTTTCCGGGGTTGGGGTGGTGCGTCCTGGCCCGCGGTGGCGCTTAGCCCGCTGCGGGCCAGGAGATCGTGACCAGGCCGTGAGTCTTTTCCAGCATCGCTGTGCCCCTCGCTGATCTGGGTGCGATCGGTGCCGGTCGGCCAGTAGGCGAACGTGGGGGCCGGGCCGCTGCGTGCCTGGCGGTCCCACGCCTGGATCTGTTCGACCATCACGGTGGCGGCG
>JBOHGT010000524.1:0-2378 GCA_050700385.1 Pseudonocardiaceae bacterium
AGCTGTAGCTACCGAAATCATTCACGAGGCCGGGCCGCGCGTCAGCAGGTGCCGCCGGTGATGCGCGGCACGCAGTCGGCGTAGCCGAGCAGCAGGTCGGCCGCCGCGTCGTTGCGGGCCGTCTCCGCCTCGATCACGGTGTCCGGCGGGTAGAAGCCGCCCTGCAGCTCGCTGGTCGGGTACATCTCGAAGGTGTAGGACCAGATCCCGTGCTCGGCCCACATCCAGTCGTTCACCGAGCCGTCGGTGATGTAGAGGTCGCTGGACTGCTGCGGGGTGTAGCCGTTGGTCGCGGCCATCGCCTCGCCCAGCGCCCGGAACGTCGCCGCGGCGCCGGAGTCCAGCCCGGGTGCGGTGTCGGACTCGGTGTAGCCGTAGGGCCACAGGACGAGCTCGGAGTAGGTGTGCCAGTCGATGTGCGCGGTGATCTGCTGCTCGCCGTCGACGACCCGGCCGGCCACGAAGTCCCGGAGCTGCGCGGTCTCCGGCGCGGAGAATGGCGCCGTCCCGCGGTAGGTGTCGTCGGCCGGGACGTCGCTCGACCCGCCGCAGCACCCCCACTGGGTGCCCCAGTTGCGGTTGAGGTCGGTGCCCACGTCGAGGCTGCCCTCGTTGGGCTGGCGGTTCTTGCGCCACAGCGCGAAGGCGCCGCTGGCGATGTCGTACTCCGCGCCGTCGGGGTTGGCCATCGGCATCAGCCACAGCTCCCGGCCGTCGACCAGGTCGGTGATCGCGGGGTCGGTGCCATGCCCTGCCGCCAGCCGCTGCACCGTGTGCAGGCACATCTCCACGGTGAGGTGCTCGCGGGCGTGCTGTGCGCAGCTGAACAGCACCTCCGGCTCGGTCTCGTCGGTGCCCACGTTGTCGCTGACCTTCACCAGCGGCAGTTCCCGGCCCTCGAACGACGTGCCGTAACCGGACACGGCCACGAGGTCCGGATGCTCGGCAGCAAGCTTGTCGAGTTCCGCGCCCAGCTCGTCGTAGGTGTGGTAACCGTCGTAGCCGGGCGGGAACTGGCCCGCGCGGGGGTTCGGCAGTGGCGGGAGCTCGGGCAACGGCAGCAGTTGCAGCCCGCGGGCCCGCAGCGTGTCGGCCTCGGCGTCGGTGGCGCGCACCTCGAGCGCGTCGCCACGACCTCCCAGCACGTCGACGCCGCTGCGTGCGACCGCGGTGCGCTCCGCAACGGTGTCCAGCCCTTCGATGCGGTAGTTCGCCCCGGGGTCGGTGTCCGGCGGCGGAGCGGCGGTGGCGGCCGGCGCTACCGCCAGCACCCCGATCGCGAGCAGGCTGAGCACGATCGTGCGACGGCGTGACATTCGGCTCCCCTCGTTGACGCTGCGTTGCCTTGACGCTGCGTTGCGCCATCCTGGTGGCGCGACCCTGCTCGGGGCAAGCCGATTCGCGCTCTACCCTGGAACCGGCACCCGGCCCCGTGAGAGGTTCCGCCATGCTCACCCGCACCGACCTGCGTGATCGCATCCTGTCCCCGGCGCAGCTACGCGCCGCGCTGCCCCGCGCCGGCGTCGACGTGGACGCCGTGGCCCACCAGGTCGCGCCGGTGATCGACGCGGTGCGTGGCCGCGGCGTCGAGGCCGTACTGGAGTTCACCGAGCGGTTCGACGGCGTGCGCCCCGCCGGCGTGCGTGTCCCGGCCGAGCAGCTGCGACGTGCGCTGTCCGGGTTGGACCCGGCGGTCCGTGCCGCGCTCGAGGAGTCCATCGCCCGCGCCCGGCGGGTGCACGCCGACCAGCGTCGCAGCGAGGTGACCACCCAGGTCGTCCCCGGCGGCACCGTCACGCAGCGCTGGGTCCCGGTCTCGCGGGTCGGGCTCTACGCTCCGGGCGGGCTCGCGGTCTATCCCTCCAGCGTCGTGATGAACGTGGTCCCGGCGCAGGTCGCCGGCGTGGACAGCCTCGTGGTGTGCTCGCCCCCGCAGGCCGGGCACGGCGGGCTGCCGCATCCCACGGTGCTCGCCGCCGCGGCGCTGCTCGAGGTCGACGAGGTGTGGGCGGTCGGCGGCGCGCAGGCTGTCGCGCTGCTCGCGCACGGCGGGACCGACACCGACGGCACGGCGCTGGACCCGGTGGACATGGTCACGGGACCGGGCAACGTCTACGTCACCGCGGCCAAGCGCGCGCTGCGCGGGCTGGTCGGTACCGACTCCGAGGCCGGACCGACCGAGATCGCGATCCTGGCCGACGCCGGCGCCGACCCGGTGCACGTCGCCGCCGACCTGATCTCCCAGGCCGAACACGACACGCTTGCTGCCAGCGTGCTGGTCACCGACTCCCCGGCACTGGCCGATGCCGTCGACACCGAGCTGGCCCGGCAGGTCGCCGCCACCAAGCACACCGAGCGAATACGCACCGCGCTGACCG
>JBOHGT010000525.1:0-14734 GCA_050700385.1 Pseudonocardiaceae bacterium
ACCAAGCGCCTACAGTAACGTAGTTGAGGGGTGGTATGTCCGATTTTGGTGGCTTCAATTACTGCTCATGATCGCCGAGACAGCGATCAGTCTCACATTGCGAGAAGGTGCGGCTGTAGTACTAGGGGTACCGCGGGAAGTGATGGGCTTGTCGTCTTACGGCCCGGACGGCGTCTACGCTGGGAGGCAGGAAGTAGAGCCAGTAGTGTCGGGGGTAGTGCCGGAAAGCGATGCCGGCGAGGAGCGTGAACTAATGGAACGGCGCCAGTTTGTTGCGAACGCGGTAGCCCTGATGTTCGGAAGTCCCCTCTTCGGTGATGTTGTCGAGTTCGTTGTCTCGCCCACAAGTACCCCAGCCTATCCGCGTGCCGGGACATCAGATATAGATCGGATAAGGACTCTGACCACGGCGTGCTGGCGGCTCTACGGCGTTCACGGTGGGGGCGGCTGCGCCGATTTCATCAGCGGGGAGCTGCCGGGCGCCTATCGGCTGCTGAGTGCTCCCGGCATGCGCGATAAGGTGCGGCTCCCCTTGTTTATGTCGGTAGCAGAAGCACACATGGTCGCCGGGTGGGCGACCGCGGACATGGGTGATTTCCGCAAGGCGCGGTCGATGTTCGCCCGCGCGCTCAAGATCGTGAGGGAAGCGTATAAGGATCAGCCTCGAACACGAACCTGGTACCACGGCCCGGAAGGCCGTGAAGTTCAAGCACTAATAGCGGCCATACTGATAAAGCAGGCTAACCTGTACGGCGAAATGGGCGCCGCGCAGGACATGCTGCAACTGGTTCAACTGGCAGAGTTTGTGGAGCCTGACGGCCTTGTTACGTCCCGCGCGGCGATTCACAGTGCGTGGGGGAATGCGCAACTAGGCGTAGACGGGCCACACCTTGTTCCTAAAGCCGTAAGCGAGATCACGCGGGCACAAGACTTGTACGCGAAGCACAAGACAGATCAACCGCTGCCGTGGTGGATCGCGGACTACAATACTTTGGGACCGGTGGGAGTCACGGAATCAACGTACCGCGCGCTAGCAACATACGATGATGCCTTCCTGGGTAGAGCTGTTCCGGCATCGCTGGCGGCAATCACTCCTGATACAACACCCCGCCTAGTACTCATGGGAAAATCGCGGTCTGCTGAACTACACTTCAAGGCTGGCGATATCAAGAATGGATTGCAACTCGCCGGGGACGTGGCGACGGGTGTTGAGGATCTATGGTTTACCTCACATCGGATACGGACAACCGTATCCGATCTGCGACAAGTTCTCCGCTTCCGTGACAGCACCGCCCGGGATATCTACCAGACGCTGAGCAAGCTGCCGACCTGACGCGCACCGGCGACAGCGGTGCTGTCCGGCCACGGCTGGCCGGAACACGCGCCCACAGCCACCACAGGGCCGATAGGCGGTGCTCCCGTGCAGCCGCGAGCGGTCACCTGATCGGTGCCATGTCTTGGCAGAGGGTTGTCACCCCTGCCGTGCGACCGTGCTAGGGTGTCTCCTGCCCGCGGTAGGAGCTGGGCACCCACCCCGTTGAGCGGGGCCACCTTGACGAGACGGTACAGCCAGTTGGGCGCGCCATAGCGGCCCTCGGCCAAGCATCCGCCGTCGCACCACCACCCCGGACACGCGGCAGGCCGCGCTGGGGCTCAACTCGTTTCTCGGCCGCAGTCGTCGCGGCCATCCCCGGGCCACCACGGTCCGTCGTCCTGTCGCACCACGCGCTGGGCTCGCTGCCGGGCGCGTGGCGCGCCGCTGTGCCCACCCCGCTCATCCCAGGGAGACCCCTCATGACCGTCATTGCGCTGCATCCCCGCACCACCACCGCTGCTGCTGGCGGTGGGGCCGGTGGGGAGGCATACCTGCGCCTGGATGGCCGACCGCTGACCGCCGGTCAGGTCGTCGTGGCGCTGGCGTCCTACCTGGTGGAGTTCGGTGACAACTTCCACGGCGAAGTCGAGCCGATCCACGCCATCATCGCCCAGGTCTGCTACGGCGATCTGCACGGCTGGCAGCAGACCTGCCCGCCCCAGCAGGTGACGGTGGTGCTGGCCCGCGCCGAGCAGATCACCCGCGACTACTTCGGCCGCACCTTTCCCCCGGTCCACTGGGCCAGCCGCCCATGACCACCTCCGCGCCCCAGCACGATCCGCTGACTGCCAGCAGCGCCGCGGCCACCGCAGTCCACCGCGCATCCCGCCCGGGATACGCCCACTGGCTGGCACACGTCTCCACGCTTAGTGGCTGCGAGCACCCGATCCGGCTGGCCGGGCACCTGCACACCCTTGACCCGGTCACCGGCGAAATTCTGTCCTGACGCAGCACTGATACCTTGCCTGACGGCGTCGTCTACGTCCCGTGCGGCGACCGCTGGACCACGGTCTGCCCGTCGTGTGCCGAGACCTACCGCGCCGACACCTACCACCTCATCCGTGCCGTCCTCACCGGCGGCAAAGGCGTCCCTTACACCGTCGCTCAGCATCCGGTGGTGTTTGCCACCTTCACTGCCCCGGCCTTCGGACCCGTCCATTCCCGCGTTGTCGATCGCAAAACTGGCAGGGTTAAACCCTGCCGGATGCGCCGCACCTTGGAGCGCTGCCGCCACGGCCGGGTGCTGGCCTGCCCGCAACGCCACACCGAAGATGCCACATGCGTCGGGCAGCCACTGTGCCCGCAGTGCTATGACTACGACCACCACGTCGTGTGGAATGCCTGGGCCTCGGAGCTGTGGCGCCGCACCACTATTATCACCCATCGTCAACTCCGCGGCCTCGCTAAGACCCACGACGTCAAGCTGCGGCTGTCGTTTGCCAAGGTCGCCGAATACCAGGCCCGCGGACTGATCCACTTCCACGCCCTCACCCGGTTAGATCGCATCGACCCCGCCGATCCCGACGCCGTGCTGCCACCCCCGGCCGACATCACCGCCGCAGACCTCGACCAGGCCCTCAGCCGGGCAGCGCCCCACCACCTCGGTCACCACCCCACCGCACCCCCGGCGCCCCGGCGGCTGGGTATTGCGCTGGGGCAGCCAACTCGACATCCGACCCGTGGCCTTCACCGGCGCACTCACTGACATCGCGGTGGCCGGTTATCTCGCCAAGTACGCCACCAAGGCCACCGAAGCCACCGGGCACGTCTCCCGGCGCATCACCACCGACACGATCGGCGCCTACGCCACTACCGCCACGCATGCCGGGCTCCTGATCCGTGCCTGCTGGACGCTGGGCCGCCGCCCCGACGAAACCTACCCCGGCGAGTGGAAACCCAGCTACGGCAGGTTGCGTCGCTGGGCGCACATGCTGGGTTTCGGTGGCCACTTCGCCACCAAGAGCCGCCGGTATTCCACCACCCGCCGCGCCCTCAAAACCGCTCGCCGCGACTGGCACCAAGCCCGGCACCACACCCGCCCCGCCAGCTTCGACACCGCCGAGCACGCCGAGGCCGAAACCACCCTCGTGGTCGGTGTTCTCACCTTCGCCGGGGTCGGCTACCGCACCCTTGGCGACCAGTGGTTGGCGTTGACCGCCACCGCCCAAGCCCGCGAGCGGCGACAGACCGCCAAGGAGGAACGGATGTCCCGACTGGCCGGATGAGAGGAGGTGCCCAGTGGACAGCAAGCACACCGCGATCCAGCCGCGCTGGTACAGCGTCGCCCAGGTCGCGGAAATGCTCGGCTTCGGGCTGAGCAAGACCAAGATGCTCGTCGCCACCGGCGAGCGGCGCTCACTCAAGGACGGCAAGTACCGCCGCATCCTGCCCGAGTGGGTCGATGAGTACATCGAACACCGAGTCAAGGAGACAGTGGCATGACCAGTCGCGCCCGCGCCAACGGAGAAGGCTCGATCTTCGCCTACCGCAACGGCTTCGCCGCCTACGTCTGGGTCACCAAGCCCAACGGGCAGCGGCAACGCAAGTACGTCTACGGCAAGACCCGAGATCAAGTGCATGAGAAGTGGCTCAAGCTCCAGCAGCGGGCCCGGCAGGGTCCGATGGTAACCAGCGTGCCTCGTCTTGGCGAGTTCCTTGCTTATTGGCTCGATGAGGTCGTCAAACCCAACCTGGCCCCGCTCACCCACGCGACCTACGAGACCCTCGTGCGGCTCTACATCACACCCGGCATCGGAACCAAGCGGCTTGATCGCCTGCAAGTCCGCGACATCCAGACCTGGATCAACACAGTGGCACGCACCTGTCAATGCTGCGCCCAAGGCAAGGACTCCCGCCGCGCGGAGAAGCAGCGACGGTGTTGCGCCATCGGCCAGTGCTGTCAGAGCACCCCCTCGCCGTGCACCATCAGCGACATTCGTGCATGCCTGCGCGCCGCGCTGTCACAAGCTATCGATGAAGACTTGTAGGAATCCCGCTGCAGTGGTCAAGGTGCCCTCGGCCCGGCGGCGTACCCGCAAGGTGCAGGCCTGGTCCAGTGAGGAAGCCCGTCGCTTCCTGGAATCAGCCCGTGCGGACGATGACCCGCTTTATGCCGTCTACACGCTCATCCTGGTACTCGGTCTCCGTAAGGGCGAGGTGCTCGGTCTGCTGTGGGACGATATCGACCTCGACCCCGGCGAGCTGAGCCTCGGGCTGCAACTGCGGCGCGTCGACCGCCGGCTCCTGCATCGCGAGACCAAAACCGCCACTTCCGACGATGTGGTGCTGCCGCTGGTCGACCTCTGCACCGGCGCGCTGCGGCACCGCCAGACCCAACAGACCCAAGCCCGACAAGCCGCCGGAGCCGCCTGGCGGGGCGGCAAGTGGGTATTCAGCACCAAGTGGGGCACCCCGATCGAACCCCGCAACTTCAACCGCTCCTGGGACACTCGCTGCGCGAAGGGTGGTGTACGGAAGATCACAGTCCACGACGGCCGCCGGACCTGCGCAACGCTCCTGGTCGACCTGGACGTGCATCCCCGCGAGGTCATGCGCATCCTCCGGCACGCCAAGATCTCGATGACCATGGAGATCTACGCCCAAGCCTCCTCCAATGCCACCCGAGCGGCACTCAAACGGTTGGGCGAGAGGCTGGATGGCTGACCTACTGCTGTACTGGGCAGAAACCCGGACCCAAGATCGGAGACTGGGCTTCTGACCTGCGTGGGCCTAACGTGGCACAACCCGAACTCTTTGGTCCTCGTCGAGGGCCCGGAGATCGCGATCCGCCCGGTGGGCATCCGACGCCTCCCCTCGGGGATTGCGCAGGTCAACGGCGCTGGTGGGGATGCCCGATGACCAGCGCCGAGTTCAACCAGTCGCGTCGACCTGCAGCTGACCAGGCCGCAATCGTTCGCGCCGTCACCGTGATCATGGGCATCGTCGTTGGGCTTACGTTCTTGTTCGGCTTTGGCAACGTCCTCAACCTTGCGCTTCGGCTTGGAGTGCCCGTCTGGGTCGCTCCGCTCGTCGCCCCTGCGGTCGACCTCTCGATCCTCGGGCTGCTGCTCGGTATCCGGCACTTGGCGCTCGCCGGAGCGTCCGCTGAGGTGCTTCGTCCAGCTCGTCGGCTGCTGATCTTCGCCAGCGTGGTGACTCTCGCGCTGAACGTGGCTGACCCCCTCGTCGCAGGCGAGTTCGGCAAGGCGGCGTTCGACGCAGTAGGTCCCCTGCTCCTGATCGGCTGGGCCGAAGTCGGCCCCGGCTTCTTGCAAGCGATCAGCGGGTCCAGTCTCGACGTTGGGAACCGGGAGCCACCCGGCACCGAGCAAGCAGACTCGACGGTGCGGATCAGCGCGGGTGACGTCGATGAACCCGTTCAGCCGCAGGTTGCGGCGGTGAATCGAGCGGCGCGAACCCGTCGAAAGGCGCCTCAGCGGCGTACCCCGGAGCTGCTCCTGGAACAGGCGAGGCGGGAGGACGCCGCTCACCGCGCCGCTCACCAGAAACCGATCTCAGCGGACACGCTTCGTGTACAGCTGGGGATTGGCGCGGCTCCGGCGCGAAGCCTGGTCAAGGCTATTCGGGTGGAGTACCAAGCCCAGATTGCACGCGACCCGGCCGAGGCGGACACCACGAGCGGGGCCCAGGACAGCCCGACGAGTCTGGCGGCGTGACGTGCGCGGCGAGCGCATCGGGGCGGGGCCACAGGAGGACGTTCCTCGAACGCAAGAGTGGCTGAGCGCACCCGTCGGCCCACGGTGTCATGATCGCAGCGGCGGTCGAGTAGGCCGAGGGCCTCGGCGGCCAAGAGAGCACGAGCGGTGGTGCAGGAGCTCACCTATGAACCGATTACAGCGCCTGAGACTCGTCGGCAGAAAAGGCGAGTTGGTGTTCAGGATGAGGGTGGCCTGCAACACGACCATGGCCGGCGCCGGAACGCTGTCGATGTCCTCGCGCCACGCCGCGAACAACACCGCCAACTCGTCGTCATCGCTACTCATGCCATCCCCTGTCGTTGCGCTATCGACAGGCGTCGTACCTGCCTGACCTGGCGTTACGCTCGCCTCCCATAACGGTCGTCCACCGATCTTGGGTTGGCTGTGCGCGGACGTGCCTCGCTGGATCTCAGTTGGTAGCGATGTTCGGCTGGTCGTATTGGGCGGCAACGCGCTTTCGCGTCTCCAGGGCATCCTGGCGGCTCTCGCAGGGCCAGGCTTTCCATGATCGCCAGACCACGCCGTCCCGGTGCAGCCTCTTCATGTGTGCCCGGAACGCCTGGGTCATCCCGATGCGCACCGGTGTACCTCCGGTGCCGAACAGGACGTAGACCACGTAGGTGCCACGGAGCGGGATAACTGATCCGTCGAGCCCGTCCCAGCCGGTGTCCCCGGTCCAGGTGCCGTCTGGGCTCCTAGGGGTGGCCTCGGCCATCCGGCGGAGGGCATGGCGGTCATAGGGGAGGATCTTTCTCCAGCGCGCGGCGAATCCGGTGATCCCTCCTTCCCGGACGAGGCCGTAGGCGTCGAGCAGCCCCCCATGGGTCCAATGTTCCTGCGCGATGTGCGGCAGCGGCCTGACGGATCAGCTCGTCCTCGGCGGCGAGCAGCTGTTCCAGCAGGGCTGCGCGTTCATCGTGCAGGCGTCGCACCCGTGCAGCTGCCGCTTCGAAAGCCGGCATTTCAGAAGTCATCGACCTGGCCTCCAAACTCGCGGCATCAACAGCTTTTGCCCCGACGTGACAGCAACTCATCCGCCAGGCGATGTCCCAGCCCGATGCCGATGCCAGTGATCAATCCAGCGGTCAAGCCACCCAGCGGCCAGCCCGCGGGGCGTCCCTGTCGATACCGCATCGCAGGTGCGTCGTCTGATAGCGCGGCATTGCTTGTGGGCTCGGTGATGGATGCTTCGGCACCTGGGCGGGGCAACCGGTGAACGTGATTGACCACCTGTTCGAGTTTTGAGCTCACCGGCTGTCCCTCCCAGATCAGCACGTCCACCTGGGCGGACTCGCTGTCGGCCAACGAGGCAAAAGCGCGATCACTGGAGCAGACCGTGAACAGCACGCACCCTTCGGCCTGCATCCGCCGCGCGTGAGCTAGCAGCGCGGTTTCCGCAGCGTCCGGCCCAGGTGGCACCCGAAGGGGCGCGACGTTCAGACATGCGAGGGCCGAGGCCGTAGGGTCGTCCTCGGCATCGTTGGCGGCGTAAGCCGCCACGGCGTGATGACGTGGTCCGGCGGCATCGAGCAGGGCGGTGATCCGAGCGCGCAGCGTGCGGGGTTTCGAGCGAAACCCGACCACATTCTCCAAGTCGATGAGGACCAGCCGGTCTGTGGTCAGCATCAGCGGTCAGGCCCTCTTCTTCGTGTTCTTCGTGCGTTTGCGTTTGGTGTTCTTGCCCGATTGCCGGCGAGGTTGACCCACCGCGCTCAGGTCGCGGGAGCTGTTGAGGAAGGAGCTCAGCCGGCCTTCCCAGCAACGCGCGAGTTCGTAGGCGAGCCGGGTGCCGTGTTCGCATGCGACCCGGTCAGCGGGATCGTCGGCGTGCTCGGCCGCTTGCGGCAGCAGCGTGTTCAACTCCAGCGCCAACGTCAGGATGCCGCCACGCACAATCCCCGCTGCGGATCGGTCCACCGGCTGGTCTGGGTGGTGGTAGACGATCGCCGGGTTGTCGACTGGTATCTGGAGGTCGTCAGGGACCAGACCGTCCACGGTCTCGATGACCTCGTCGGTATAGGGCAAGGACGGAGCCTCACGCAGCCGCATGGCCACCGCCGCCATCACCGGCCGAGCGTTCCGGGCCAGCACGGCATCGTCCACGTTGTCCTGAGCGAGGAACCCTCCGGCCGCCTCTGCAGTACCGAAACCGTGCCACACCGCCAGCAACGACGCCGCCGTGTCGCTCGGATCTGTCGACCGCAGCCGGGCCATCGCCTCAACGACCAGATCCAGCGCCGTACGCGAACGATCAGCGGAGGGTGTGGTGGTCACAACCAGGGACGGTAGTCACCAACGCCGTGACACGAACGAGCGAACCCAACCAGAGAACGGTCAATTCGGGCAAAACTGAGTACTGCGTACCACTCATGAGAAGGGTGATCGACGGACTTGCCGTCCCCGCGCGAGCAGGCGCATCTGGATCGCGGACGGGAGCTTGTCAACCATGGTGCCGACCCATCGAGGCCACCGCCGTCCAGCGGCGTAGTCCTGCCAACTCACGCGGATCGCAGCTCGGGCGTGGTCGGCGGCCGGGATCGCGGGACCGTGTTCGGTGTCAGGCAGGTAGCGCCCGTTGACCGGGCAGTGCTGCACTCCTCCGGCGCGAAGGGCGCAAAGGCGGTGCTGGCCGTTGGTCAACATCTGGTCGCGGTCGTCCCACTCGATCGACTCGACCAGCAAGGTGCGAAGCCACTGCTTTTCTTCGGCAGAGAGCAGGACGTAGTCCGAGTGCCGCTGCGGCTGAGGGTCCTCCCCGTCGGCGGTGTCGAGGATTTCAATGAGGATGCGGACCAGGCGCGACCAATCGGGCTGATGGTACGGGCAGGAGGTCATCGCACGGCGGCCTTCCATCGACAGAAAAGCCGCGGCGTGGGCGGCCTGCTCGTCGGCCACGACCGCCTTGTAGGTGTCAACGATGCGGCCCATCCGGCAGTTGGACTGGTTGTGTGGCCAGGGCAAAGCTGACAACGGCACAGTGCGCAACCCGTAGTGGGCCTCCAGTGCCAGCCGTCTCTGAAAGGGGTCGCTGAACCGGCTCGGATACCAGTCGGCCTCGTCGACCTGCGGTCGACGAGCCGCGTCGATCGCCTCGGCGGCCTGCCGCTCTGCGTCAGTGGGCGTGTGACTGTCGGTGAACACCATCGACGGTTGGCCCGACCACCGGTTGCGTGGTTCCCAGGCGGCTCGCTCTGGATTGGGCTGTGCCTGGACGTCGACCGTATCCTCGCCGCGCAGTACCAGCACGCCGGGTAGCCCGTACAGGCTTACCACGACAACGGTGCTGCCCCAGGCAGGGTCGGTGAACAGT
Source organism: Pseudonocardiaceae bacterium (assembly GCA_050700385.1). GTDB lineage: Bacteria > Actinomycetota > Actinomycetes > Mycobacteriales > Pseudonocardiaceae > WHSY01. Next base: position 9,404 of record JBOHGT010000525.1, read on the forward strand.
CGCTGCGCCGGCTCGGGGTCGAGCAGGCGCAGGTGCTCGACCCGTGCGAAGCCCTCGTCGACGTCCTGGTCGCACTCAGGCCAGCGATCGCGATGGATCCGTAGATAGTCCCCCACGAGCATGGCCGCGGCGGACTTGGTGAACCCGGTCGCCCGGTAAGACGCGCGGCGCGGCCAGTCCGCGTCTGCCCAGGTGACGTGCCCGGTTCGGGGCATGGGTTCACGGCGCCACCGGTGAGGCTTGTGGCCCGCTGCCGCGGCGCCCCGCAGGAGGACTCGTTCGGCGGGCGGCCACCACGGGTGCGCTTCATCGTGGCGAACACGGTCGGGGTTGGTGTGATCGAGCACGTGCACGTCGCCACCGCGCAGCACAAGCGGACCGGGAACACCGTGACACCACACCATCGGCACTGGGCCAAAGTCGAGGGACTGGGGAGTGAAGACGTCGCGCGCAAGATTCTCGGCGAGATGTTCGATTCGTTCGATGCGGGCGAAGCCCTCGTCCGTCCCTCGGCCCGACACCGCAGGACGATCTGCGGTAACGCGGAGATAATCCCCGACCAGCAGGTTGAACGAGTTTTGCGGTCCCTTCGGTGTCATCTCAGCTGCCTCCTCTCGGGGGCGGCCAGGGTAGGACAGTGAGCTCGGGCCACTGTTGGCTCCAGCGGCTGGTCTTGGTCTCGTAGACGCTGTGCGGAGCCATTACTGGGTTGGGGCGAACGACGAGGTTGAACACGTCAGATAGGCCGTGGGGTGCGTAGATGCGCCAGCGTCCGTCTTGTTCGAGGCGTACTCCCAGACAGCAGGTGGTCGCGGCGAAACGGTCGATCGCGTCCTCTGTGGACGAAAAGGGAATGCAAGGTGTCCCGAACTTCTCCTCGTACCAGAGATGAACACGGGCCTCGTTACGGATCTCGACCTCGGCAGGGATCTCGGCGAAGGTCTTCTTCGCCGATTGGATCACCACGTCCTCGGCCTCCCAGGACAAGTCCGCAGCATCGAAGTAGAACACGTCGTAGTCCTTGATGCCGTCGGCTGGCGGTCTGCCGGTGACGACGTTCCACACGGTCTGGAATAGGCAGCCCGCGGTCAGGTACCAGTAGGGCAGTTCCAGCGACGCGGCTCGGGTGAGCACCTCCATCAGAATGTCGTTTCGACGGAGCAGATCTTTGAACCTGTCGAGCTGTTCATCTACGGGTAGTTGGCCGATCACCAGGTTTGCCTACCATCCTCATGAACCTCAGCCCACGCTGGCTGACGTCAGTCCTCGTTCCTCTGGCGGGATGCAGCGAGTGCAGCCCCAGCTTGCACGTGGCCGGCAGGAGGCGACCAACGCGCCGGTATGCCAGTGGTGCTCATTCTGGTTCGCGTGGGTCGAGAACGTCGCGAATGGCGAGAATGCCGCCGCGCAGAACAGTTTCGACGTGATAGTGGTCAAGGCCCACGGCTAGGGCATCGACCCAGTCGGGCAACTCGAACGACTCCAACACATGCCAGGGGCTGCGGTGCTTCGGCCGCTCGGCCTGCTGGGTGAGCATGGCGACGGTATAGGCGACCGCCGCCGGCCAGATCCGCGCGAACGTGGCATCAGATGCTCGCAGCGCATCCCGGCTCGCCGCCGCGTCCGGCTCGTCGTAGGCGTCCTCGCCGTACTCGTCGGCCACAAACTCATCTAGTTCCGCATCGCGGCGATCGCGGCACGCGGTCCGCAGGTTCGGGTGCGTCCGATCGATCGCCGCGGTGATGTGCCCCAGTGACGCTCCACATCCGAGGTTGGCCAGTGCGGCTGGCCGTCGATCTGTTGGCGGTAGCCAGACCCACGTCTGCGCCGGATCGGCCCACCATTCTCTTGGCAGGTAGTGGGTTCCGTTCGCGCTCCACTCCGCCTCCAACCAGTCCGGCAAGTCAGAGCCGCCCAGGCAGCACAACAGCGCCTGGGTACCAGCCCACCCGGCCGGTACCGCGAGATTCTGCGAGGCGGCATGGTCGAGGTAGAACGCGAGTTGGGCGGGGCGGTGACCGAGCAGGTCGCCGTCGAAGGCGCAGCACGGACACACGTTGACCTGGACGCGGGTCGGCTGGATCAGCCCGTCCGCAGGATAGGAATCCCCGCAGATGCCGCACTCCGTATTGACCGGGGTGTCGGAGAGGTCGCGCCAACGGGCCTCCGCGACCACCCTGTCGATCTCGGCGACGATCTCGGCGACCGGCCGGTCAGCGGGGATCTCGTGGGCGTCGACCCCGACGACTCGCTTGAGCTTCTCGGAGTACTCGACGGTCAGCGGCGCCCACACCGTCACCCGCAGTGGCGCGTCCAGATCGAACACGTCGGGGTCGTCGGGATGCTCATCCCCAGTGGAAGCCCCTGGGGGCTCGGCCGTTCGCGCCACGTGGACCACGGCCGGCCCGGCATACACCGGCAGCGCGTGGAACTGCGGGGTGTGCTCGACCACCACCGGCCAGCCGGCCGCCTCCAGCGCCGCGACGAGGTCGTCGCGCAACCGGGCGGCCAGCACCGCGGTCACGGACCGCGAAGCATGCAGCGAGGTATCGGCGTCCAGATACGTCCTGCCGGTCGCGGCGGCGTGCGCGCGGATAGCCTTCTTCCGTCGATGATCACGGGTCATGCCGGAACTCCTTGCACGGCACGGCTTCCCACGCTCCGCGCCTGCTGGTCACGGGCACGACAACATTCACGCTCTGGCGCGATCAGCAGACCTTGACCGTGGAGTCCCCGGCGACGGCGTGGGCGTCGGTATCCGGCACGATGCGGGCCAGCGCCGCGGCCCGCACAAACTGTAGCCCAAGCCGCATCATCGACGCGGGACGGTGAGCGCGGCGTCGCTGAGGATGTCGGTGCTGCTCGTTATGGTCCGGTCATGGTACGCACCGCCTTGCCTGCTCCCGAGCCGCCCGGCCCGCAGAGCGTCGCGGAACTCGTGGGCCGGTACGTTGCGCTGCGGCCCAGTGGGGACGGCCAGTTGCGGGGTGTCTGCCCGTTTTGCGGTTCCACGGCGTTTCGAGTGCGTCCTGGCCACGGCACCTTCCACTGCTTCGGCTGTGGTGACGGTGGCGACGGCCGGACGTTCGCCACCAAGATCGAACCCCATCAATGACCAGTCGGCCTGCGCGGTCCCGCAGTGCGTCAGTGCAGGTGAGGGAGATCACCGAGGTTAACGGGCAAAGTTGGTCGGCGGCAGGTCCTGGGCCGCGGTGGAGGTGCAGAACTCTTCGATACGTTCGTCGAGGTCGTGGGCTTCCTGAGCGTCGCGGAAGGCAGGGTAGGCGAGCCGGTGCCGGACGCCGGTGAGGCGCTCGTCGAGTTGGGCGATGCGTTTGTCGACCGGGAGCGCAAGGACGGGCTGAAGGGCGTCGATCGCGCCGTCGAGGCTGCCTTTGAGCAGGTGGGCCATGGCGGAGTCGATGCGGGCAAGGGATTCAGCGCCGTAGGAGCGCTGGTCGACGGGGCCGCCTGCGTAGAGCTCGATGGCCTGGCGGGTGGCCTCCAGCGCGGGGTCGGCTTGGCCGAGGTGGATATAGGTGGCGCCTGCGTAGTAGTGGCTCTTGGCGTGGTTGAACCCGAACACCCCGCCGATCTCGTCATGCAGAGCATCTGCGGTGGCGGCGGCGTCACGAACATCAGCGGCGGTACGGACACAGCGGTGGGTTTCCTCAAGGTTGCCCAGGCGGGACCACATGCGTGCCTCGATGTTGAACAGGCGGACCTTGGCGGTGGTCGAGTCGGCGTAACGTTGGGCGCCTTGGGCCAGGCGGGCGGCCTGGCGGGGGCGTTCGGACCAGTACTCGATCAGGGCCTGCATGCCGCGGGTCCAGGCGCGCAGGCCGTTATGGCCGATGATTTCGGCGTAGGCCCAGGCGGCGCGGGCTTGTTCGGCGGCGGCGTCGTGGTAGCCGAGGTCGGTGCTGGCATTGGCCAGCAATCCGCACAGCGTGCCGGCGAGCAGGTACAGGTGGGCGGTGTCGGCGGGTTTTTGGTGGCCTTCCAGTAGCCGGTAGACGCGGCGGCGTACCCGCAGCATCTCGATGACCATCGGTTGCGGCGGGATGTGCACGTAGTCGTTGGCGATGCGCATGACGTCTGCATCGAGCTGTTCCAGGGTGACTTCTCCGACGTTGGTGGTCTCGGCCCAGCCAGCGTGCTCGCTGGATTCGTGGGCTGCGGCCATGATCAATGCCCTCTCTGACATACGTTCGAGTGCGACGGTGTCGAACGGCTCGACACCCCTATGGGCTACCACTTGGGTGGCGCGGTCATCCCGTTCGGGGGCCCATTGTCTCCGCAGGACCATGTCCTGCTGTCGCTGGCCATGCTCCTGGACGACCAGGTCTGAGCCGGCGGCCTGGGATGCCGTTCGTTCGACTCGGTCGATCAGCAGCCGTTCCGGGGTGGGCATCTGGGCGTACTGGTCGGGGCCAAGAAGGCGTCGTGGCGTGGTGGCGTAGATCTCGGCAAACACCGCGAGGACTGCGGCGGTGGGGCGTTTGGTGCCGGGCGCGGGGTAGCGCTCGTAGACGCTGATTCGGGTGCCGGTCATGGTCACTTCGCCGGTGGGGGCGCACAGGGTGTTCCATCGAGCGGCGACCTCGGCCTGCGAGAGGCCCGAGGCGTGCCGGAACGCGGCCAATGGGCTGTCGCTGAAGCGGCGGCTGATCTCGTCGGCAATCTGCTCGATGGGCCAATGCAGGTCGAGAAGATCTCGGCGGAGCCGGACACGGTTATCCCCACCGGTTGTCTGCCGCTGCGACATGGCCCCTCCTCCGCGAACGAAGTCGACGTCGGCGTGATCCAGCCTGGCCGATGTTGGCGTGGCCTGCCAAGTACCTCGGGGTGAGCCCGACTCGTCCCCAGGGACGAGTCCGACGCGACCGACATGGTGTTTACCCCGGTCAGTGGCTCGTCTGCCAACGAGCCCGCCCTGTCCCTTCGGGACGGCGACACCACGCTGACCAGCCGGTTTGCTAGAAGCAGCCGCCGGAGACCACCCGCTGCCACCAGCGACGGGTGCACGCGAGTCGCCGACCGAACCGGACAGGAGGCGCAGATGGTGACCACCCAGACGACCACCCCGCCGATGAAAACCGCTGTGCCGGACACAGTCACCCCACTGTCCAGGGTCGGGGTGACGGAGGCGATGGGCCTGCTTCGGTCGCTGGCAATGCGGGCGATCACCGTCCATGTCAGCAATGTCGGCTCGTGCTCGGCGTGTGGAGCACCTTGGCCCTGCCAGCAGGCCCGGCTGGCCGAGCACAACCTGGCCGTCCTGTGAACCGCCTCCCCAAACCGGTCGTGCCGGCGACGCCGATCCCCGAC